>CALRWS020000013.1:0-114183 GCA_943371935.1 Chitinophaga pinensis
ACACCGTCCGCCGCGGTTGATCGAACCAGCGGCACAACTGCACCATCGACACCCGAATCCCCTCAGCCAACAGTCCCTGCTGGATCGCGACCATCAGGTCTCGTCCTTGCCCAACAGGGACGCCAATTTTTTTCGAGCGCGAAGCTCCAACATCGCCTCGCCATAGCCTTCCTGCAAATCTTTGAGCTGGCGCTCGTATTGCTCACGCACGTCCTCAGGCTTCGCCCGCAGCGCATTTTCCAAACCACGCTTGCCCTCATCGACCCAGCTCTGGATCTCCGACGGCGGCAGGTCGAACTGTCTGCTCGCCTCCGAAACCGTCGTCTTGCCCTGGATGATCTCCAGTACCAGTGAAGACTTCCGCCGCGCGGTCCAACGCTTGATCTCTTCTTCCATCACTGCACTCATGGGTGGCTCCTTTTCCAAGGTTACACCTGAGCAGGTTTTCACTGGGTCATTACATGGGTGCGCCGCCTGTTGTGCAAGTACGGCCAAGCGGTGGTCCGGACGCGCAGCGCGCTGAAAGCCAAGTTCGGGTCGCTGGCCATCGGCAAGGGGCGCAAGAAGTCTGTTACGCCCTGGCGCACACACGAGGCTGCGCATCGTCTACGCCATGCTGTCCAGTGGCAGCCACTACCAGGACAAGACTGTCGACTATGAGGCGTTGAGTGTGGGCCCGCAACGCCCCACGCTGTATCAAGAGGCTGCGCAAGCACGGCTTCGTGGCCGACTGCGCCGGTGCCTGATCGGCTCACAATCCGCAGACCCTATACACCTGCCGGCGTCAGGCCAGGCTTGGGCACCCTCGGCTGGCTGTGTCTTCCACATTAAGGCGACGCGGGAAGTTCTGCGACAACCCGGGCAAGCCAATCTCCGGATGCGCTACCCAAAGCTCTTCGATGCCATCCAGCAACCACATTGAAACTCAGGGAAGAAATGTCTAAATCCATCACCTGAAAGCCTCCAGCGGCGGCAATGGCCGAGGGTATAAATGCCAATGTATCGTTCACGCGCATAAACGCCTGCAGAGACGTGTAGCAGGGCAAAGTGGCAATCACGGTTCGACTAACCTTCTGGGCGCTAAGGAAATCGTCCAATCGGCTGCCCAAATTGCCCACGCCACTGGCGAAATCCACATGAGGATGGGAAGACACATCGCCCAGCTGATGTATTTGCCGAGGCAGCATCGAACCTTCCCGAGCAACACAGCAGTAATGGTCGCGTCTCAGTGTATTCCGTACCAGCCCTAGATCGACATAGTCAGAAAAACCAATTACCAAATCAGCCTCTCCTTGTGCCAGCATTTTGGCATGCTGAGCGGGATTGAAGTCGATAACTTCAAGCTTCACTCCAGCAGCGTGTTCGCGCATGAGCAGCGAGAGCGATGGGATGATAGACAGTTGCGCATATTCATTTGCGATAACCCTGAATACGTACTTGCTCGTTACAGGATCGAATGGAAATGAATTGAATATGCCATCGACCTCTTCTACTATTTTCTCGAATTTAGCCGCTAGTTCATACGCGTAGTCGGTTGGCTGCAGGCCTGCGCTTTGGCGCAGGAACAGTTCATATGGAAAGACTTCACGCATGCGCTTAAGGTAATTGCTGACCGCCTGTTGCGATATCTCAAGTCGCTCCGCAACGCGAGAAACGTTTTTCTCGCGCACAAGATGCAGCAAAACCCGCATGTGCCTAACATCGATTCTTTCGGTCACTGGAGTTGTATCTCATACAAGTCAATCGTGATTGTCATTGTATCAGTGAGTGCCTAAAGTATCGCTTCCCTAGCATTTAAACAGGCACTTCCATGAAAACCGTAGTTTTGATTGGCGCTCAAGGGCGCATGGGCCAAGCCGCTATGACAGGCCTCAAGAAGCACAATGTCATCACCGCCAGTCGCTCAGGCACAGGCTGCGACCACAAGGTCGATATCACCAGCAAGGCGTCTATTAGGGCGTTGTTCGAAAAAGTCGGGGCGTTCGACGCCGTCGTCAATACAGTTGGCTACTGCGAATACGCCAACTTCAGCGAAATGACCGATGAGCAGTGGAGCACGACTATCCAGAGCAAGATGGTCGGCCAGATCAATCTGGTAAATGTGGGTCTGAACTACATCAAAGACGGCGGTTCGTTTACGCTGATTTCGGGCATTCTCAATGTCAAACCCATTCCTATGGCCATCGCGGACGCCACCACGAGCGGCGCCATCGACACCTTCGTACAGTGCGTAGCGCACGAGCTTCCAAGACAGGTTCGCATCAACGTCGTCAACCCTACAGTTCTCGTGGAAGCATGGGACGTTTACGGGGATATGATGCCGGGCTTCCAGCCTGTCCCCAGCGCGCTGGTAGGCAAAGCCTTTGAGCGTTCGGTTGACGGCTTCATCACCGGGAAGGTGATATTTGTCGACGCCTGACGAAGCGTTCTTTCAGTACTGAAAGCAGCCTGTAAGAGATTAAGTGTCTTGGTCGATAGCAGAAGGCTAGCTGTCGCGCCAGTCATGCCATGCCCAAGGTACGGGCGTGGATTACGCGCTGCGCTGGAAGGCAAGAGGTCCATCAACGGCCACCGAGGCCGTGCGCATTCTGATGCAGCCGAAAATAGGGCTTCTGCCCGGGCCGTTCGTCAGTTCATGACAGGAGGGGACTTGCTCCATTCGATGAACGGCGCATCTCATACGTTGGTCGAGCTGGCGAAGAGTACGAAACCAAGCCGCCGCAAGGCTGCAGACTGGTTCATCCGCATCTTTTACACAGAATCAGTTCTCGCCCGCTCTACAGGGTTTGATGGCAATACTGATGATCTGACGGCAAGTCTCGCGGTGCTAGTGGTCAGAGATGCGCACGAGGATCTGAATGCGCTGGAGATCATGCAATTTTCTTGGCAAGTGCTTGAACAAGCCCGCATTTCTTTTGGCGGTCACTGTGATCGCGATAACTTCTACGAGCTGCTTGGTATTCATGCTGCAAAAATGTTCGACAAGGTAATCAAGAAGTACGGCTTCGACGCTATCGGCGCAGAAGCCAAGCTGAGGGAGTTGCTGTTTTCCTTAGCAACAAATGGCACGCACGATCGCGATGTTCTTGAGAGAGCGTTCTATGAACGAACATTGGCACTGCAAAATAATTAAGGCCGCGGGGAGACCTTAGGCATAAGACCCACCCTAAGATAGATCACTCTCAACGTCCGCTCCTGGCCGGAAGGCGGCCCTGTCAAAAAGCGAAAAGGGGTCAGATTCATTGACAGCACACGATGACCGGTGGTAGCTGGTCACTGGGTATCAGCTCAAGAAACCCCACCAAACGGCGCCCATCCATCTCGGGGATGGGGTCGCGGGCTATCACGAAGGCGATATAGGTCGGCGAGCCATTCGCACCTCTCTCCTGCTTCCATAGCAGGAGTTGATAGTTGCCTTCAGACCATGTGCCCGGCTGCGGTACACCACCCAAGGTTTGTTCGACGTATTGACCGGCTTTGGCGCCCATTGCTGCCCCGTCGGTGAACCCGGGTTCGGCCCAAACGAATTCCCCATAGATCACGTGGTACTCGTTATTCAGATACTTCCCCAGCCACTCGGTCATGGCCAACTTCGCGGGTTGTTGCTCACTCTCTGGCGAAAAGCGGTGAGGTGGCGCGGGCGCAGCCCACTGCTGAAGACGGTCCAGCATGCCGCCTCGCGGCTTTACCGTCTGACAGCCCGCCAGCATGAAACACATCAGCAGAGCCATGCACGCCGCATAAGCAGTCGTGAGCGGTGTGCTTTTCCGTGTTCCGTTCATCTTGGTTCTCGTGTCCTTGAATGGCGTGCTTCGCTTCACGGACGTTCGGACGACCCGAATGCGAAGAAGAACGGGACAGTACCTTGGCCTCTGATCGAAGGAGTTGACCCGATCCTATCGTCCGCAGGGTGGTGGGGCAAGGAGGACGCCAATGCAGCCGACAGTTCAAAATTGCCCTTTCTTTCAAAATGGCTGAAAAGTAAAAAGTGCGTTTTCCATCTGCTTTTCCAGCTGCTTTCCAGCCGTCCGATCCATCGTGTGTCTCTCGCCCGCTGCCATAGCAGCCTGCCGAGGAACACGCCATGCAAGAGCGCAATCGCCAAGAAAGGACGCACTGATGGCAACACCTGCCAATACGATCGCGGAGCGATCTGGGACATCCTCGCTCTGGGACATGCTTGATGGAATGTGTCGTGGTGCCGCTCGGCGGGCTTGAGCACGCCCTACTCGTGCCGGGGATCTTCTGGCGTGCCGTTGCGCCGCTGTGGCGACATCAACGGCGACAAGCAGATCCCTCCTCGGGCTTCGCCCTCGTTCGGGATGACATGGTTTTTTTCAGACGGGGATTTTGGACAGGTTCTGGTGGCGGTTGAACAGCAGTTGCAGGTTCGCCCTGTCACGGGCGCTGCATCGTGGCAACGCCATGGAAACGAGCTGCTGAGTTCGCCACACATGACCAACGGCAGGGGGTGTTGGCCATTGCTTGGGCTATGTTCCAACAGGTTTTCATTCCACCGTGCAGATGCACGGTGCCGTCATCGGAGGCTTCGTGACCTGTCCATCTTTTTCCAGTGCTGTCACCGGGGCGCTGTGCCTTGCGCTGCTATCGCTCGCCCCAACAGAGGCGATGGCGCAACGCACGCTTGAGTTCGCGCCTTACGCAGTGCCCAAGGATGGCGCAATCGCGGTCACGGTCCGCAAAGGTCTGCCCTTGCAGGGCGCATACGCGGAGATTGATGCCGCGACCGGCGGGGCACTGCAGCGCGCGGCGGCGACGGCAGGTTATCAAGGCGACCGCGCCACCACGCTCAATGTGCTGGGCGTCGGCCCGTTTCGTCAGGTGCTGCTGATCGGAACCGGCAACGAGGCGACCACGCCGCGTCTGCTTGAGGATATCGGCGGCCTGCTGGGCCAGGCGGGCGTCAACAGCGGCGAACCCGCGATCGAGCTGCTTTGGCCGGACGCTGACGCGTCGGCAGGCGCGCACCTGGCCTTCGGTGCTTCCCTGGGGCAGCACACGTTCCGTCGCTACAAAACGCCGAAGGCCGATGCACCGCAGCTTGGCAAGGGCGATCTGATTTTTCGCGTGAGCCAGCCGGACCATGCGCGCAGGCTGTGGCGCAGCGAATGGCAGCCGGTGTCCGAAGGCGTGCGCTTCGCCCGCGACCTGATCAGCGAGCCGGCCAATGTGGTCTATCCCGAAAGCTTCGTCGAGCGCACCCGTGCGGCCTTCGCAGGCGAGCAGAACGTGAGCATCGAAGTGCTGGATGTGCCGGCGATGCAGACACTCGGCATGGGCGGCATGCTGTCGGTGGGCCTGGGCAGCGCGCGCCCGCCGCGGTTGCTGGTGGTGCGCTATCGCGGTGCAGGCGACGCCGCGCCGCTGGCGCTGGTCGGCAAGGGCATCACTTTCGACTCCGGCGGCATTTCGATCAAACCAGCCGAAAACATGTGGCGCATGAAGTACGACATGAGCGGCGCCGCCGCAGCCACCGGCGCAGTGCTTGCGCTTGCGAAGCGCGATGCGAAGGTGAATGCGGTCGCGGTCGCCGCCCTGGCGGAAAACATGCCTTCCGGCAGCGCCAGCCGCCCCGGCGACGTGGTGCGCACGATGAGCGGCAAGACGTTCGAGATCATGAGTACCGACGCAGAGGGCCGGATGGTGCTGGCCGATGCTGTGTGGTACGTGCAGGAACGCGACAAGCCGCGCGTGCTGATCGACATCGCGACGCTGACCGGTTCGCAGGTGACCGCGCTGGGCGACGAATATGCGGGCCTGTTCAGCCGCAACGACGCATTGGCCGCAGCGCTCGATGCTGCCGGCAAGGCATCTGGCGAGGACGTGTGGCGCCTGCCGCTGCATCCCAGCTATGCCAAGGACCTCGAATCGCCGATCGCCGATCTGCGCAACGGCGGCAGCAGCAGCCGCGCGGGTGCCGGCGTGGGTGCGCATTTCATCGGCGAATGGATCAAACCCGAGACCGTGTGGGCGCATCTGGATATCGCGTCGATGGCATGGCGCGAAGACGGCGTATTGCCGACCATACCGCTGGGCGCGGCAGGTTTCGGCGTGCGCCTGTTCGACCGGTATGTGCGCGACAACATCGAGACCACGGCCACGCCTTGATCGTTGCGCTTCGAGATCGCTGGATTTTGAAGCGGCAGCCGTTTGCGACCCGCGTCCCGCCCCGCTCAGGCGCTCCCGGCCGTGTCGTCGTAAACTCCGGGCTTCCGTTCGTGTGGAAGCCTCCGATGTCCATTGTTCAACCGAAAACCCTGCTGTTGGCCCTCGCGGCCACCGCCGCGCTCGCCGCCTGCAAGCCGGACGCCGAAGCGCCCGCCGCCCCGCAGCCCGCCGCGACCGATGCCGCCAAACCCGCCGCGTTCGCGTTCAAGGACGCCATCGACCCGGCCGATTTCGCCGAGCATGTCCGCGTGCTGGCGTCCGATGAATTCGAAGGCCGCGCGCCGGGCACGCCCGGCGAAGAGAAGACCGTCGAATATCTCAAGGCGCAGTTCGAGCGCATGGGCCTGAAACCCGGCAACGGCGACAGCTATTTCCAGACCGTGCCGATGATGGAAACCACTGCCGACGAATCGACGACGATGACCATCGACGTCAAGGGCACGCCGCGCACGCTGAAGTTCGGCACCGATATGGTGATCGGCACGCGCACCGGTCAGCCGGAAGTGAAGATCGACGCCAGCGATCTGGTGTTCGTCGGCTACGGCGTGGATGCGCCGGAGCAGAAGTGGAACGACTACGCGGGCGTCGACGTGAAGGGCAAGACGGTGGTGATGTTCGTCAACGATCCGGGCTTCCACGCCAACGATGCGACGCTGTTCGACGGCAAGCGCATGACCTACTACGGGCGCTGGACCTACAAGTTCGAGGAAGCCGGCCGCAAGGGCGCCGCGGCGGCGCTGATCATCCACGACACCGAAGGCGCGTCCTACGGCTGGGACGTGGTCAAGAATTCGTGGTCGGGCGCGCAGTACGACCTCCGCGCGGCCGACGACCCGGCGCCGCGCGTGCCGCTGCAGGGCTGGATCACCGGCGAGCAGGCGAAGGCGCTGTTCGCCGACGCCGGACTGGACCTCGATGCGCTGCGTGCGGCCGCCAACAAGCGCGGCTTCAAGGCCGTGCCGCTGCCGGCGAAGGCCAGTGTCACTCTGAAAAGCACCACCGCCGAGAAGGAATCGCGCAACGTGCTGGCGCTGCTGCCGGGCACTACGGCGCCGGACGACACCATCGTCTACATGGCGCACTGGGACCATCTGGGCAAGCATGCGGATGAAGCCGGCGACAACATCTACAACGGCGCGGTCGACAACGCGACCGGCGTCGCGGGCATCCTGGAGATCGCGGAACAGTTCGCGAAGAATCCGCCGAAGCGCTCTGTGCTGTTCGCTGCGGTGACACTGGAAGAGTCCGGCCTGCTCGGTTCGAAATATTACGTCGCGCATCCCAGCGTGCGGCTGGACCGCACCGTCGGCGTGATCAATCTCGATGCGATGAGCGTGGTCGGCCGCAGCCGCGACTTCACCGTCGTGGGCATGGGCAATTCGGAGCTGGAAGATGTGCTCAAGCCGATCGCCGACAAGCAGGGCCGCACGCTTGTTGAGGAATCGAATCCGGCCGGTGGTTATTACTTCCGCTCCGATCACTTCAACTTCGCCAAGGCTGGCGTGCCGGCACTGTACACCGACGGCGGCACCGATCTGATCGAAGGCGGCACCGCCGCCGGCGAAGCCGCGGGCAAGGACTACAACGAAAACCGTTACCACAAGCCCGGCGACGAGTACGACCCGAAAACGTGGAAGTTCGACGGCACGATGGAAGACCTGACCGCGGTCTACGAGGTCGGCGCCGCGCTCGCCAACGGCGACACCTGGCCGAACTGGTACGCCGGCAATCCGTTCCGCGCCGCGCGCGAAGCGATGATGGCGGCGAAGCAGCAGACGGCGGCAGCGGTGAAGTAACCAAGCACCACCGCCTATTCGACATTGCTGGTCTGGAAATTTTTGTCATCCCGAACGCGGGCGAAACCTGAGGCGGGATCTGCCTGTCGTCGACGGTGCGATATCAGCAGATCCCTCCACCCGCTGCGCGGGCGTTCGGGATGACAGAGGACTTGATACGACAACGGCGCCTTTCGGCGCCGTTGTCGTATTCGGAAGAGATGGCGCGTCCGGGCGTGCGTCAGATCGAACGCGAGAACGGCGCGCCGTTGCTGAGCCGGTCTTCGGCGGCCTGCATCATCGGTTTCGGATCCTTGCTGGCGTCGCGGACCTGGCGTTCCTGCAACTGCCGCTCCTGGTTCATGTTCTGCGCCGCGACCTTGTCCTGCATTTGCTCCGGGCTCTGGTTCCGCGACTGCTCGACGTTGACGTAGCCGTTGAAGATCGGTTCCTTGCCGACTTTCTCGGCGATCATCACATGGCCGTTCTTGACGTCCATGTATTCGGGTTTCTCCGACAGGCCCGGCGTGGTGCGGGTGGTGATGATCACGTCGGTGGCCACTTTCCTCGCGTCCTGCTCGGTCATGCCGGCCTTGTTCTGGACGAGCGTCATCGCGCGTGCGAACAGATCGCGTTCGGCGGACGTCATGTCCATGTCTTTCTGCTGTTTGGCCGGCGTCTGCAGCATCGGTCCGCTGCCGTTCTCCAGCACCGGTGCAGCGGCGGCCAGGGCGACGACAGGCTGCGTCCGCTCCGGCAACGGCTGCGTCGCGTCGCCCCGGATCTGCGGCTGGCCGGGTTCTGCTGCGGGCACCGCTGGCGCGACTGTCGCAGGCGCGGCCGTCGTCGGAGCTACTGTCGCGGGCGCTTCCGCGCGCAAGGCGTTCGCGGCATGCGGATCGACATGCATCAGCGGCGTCTGCCGGCCGTTCTCGTTCACCGACAGATCGACGGTGCGGTCGGGGTTCTGGGTACGCACCAGTTGATCGCGCTGCACATCGCGCCACTGCCCGTCGATCTGCGCATGACCGGCGCCGTTGCGGTCCCAGACCACGAAATTGTTGCCAGCGGCATACAGGCCGTCGTCGTTGAACGCGCCCTGGCGATCGGTGCGGCCGTGCATCGACGTGGCGCCGCGGTCCAGCGCCTGGATGAATGCGGGCGCTTCGCCTTTCTGCAGGAACAGATCCTTCACCGTCGCGTATTCGTGCGGCAGATTCGGCCGCGCCGCGTCCTGGTCGAGCCGGGTCGGATCGACCAGCGGGTTGCCGGCCAGCACGTTGTTCCAGGTGGCGTTCAACGGATTCTGCGCGTGCGTGTTGCGCAATGCGTTCACCACTTCGGCGCCCTGCGCCGCCGCGTCGCGACCGGTCTGCATGTAATCCTGATCGCCACGAATCAGGCCACCGACGCCGTTGCTGACATCGGCGACGCTGCGGTACTGGCCGGATTCGATCCGATCGAGGATCCGGCCGCCCCAGACTTCGCTCTGGTTGTAGGCCTTGCCGACGATGGCCGCGATCCGCACTTGGTCGTCGGGCGTGGCGTTGCGGTACAGGTCGGTCTCGCGCAGCGGCGTGTAGACGTCGCGCATCAGCTTGTTGGCCTGGGTGGCGTCGTTGTCGTGGATGTAGCGGATGCCTTCGTCGGAGCGCAGGAATTGATCGAGATGCGACTTCACCGTGGCGTCCATCTCGCGCCCGCCCTGCGCGCGGATGGTGTCGCCGGTACGGCTGAGGTCGGCGACGGTCCGGGTCTGCTGGTTCGCGTCGAGCACCCACTCGGGATGATTGGTGCGCGCCCAGTCCTGATACGCGCCGACCAGAGTGCGCGCGACCTCGGGATGCTGGCCCAGATCGGTCTGCAATGTGCCGATCGAGAACCCGCTGTTGCCCACCGGCGACATGACGCCGTTCGTGGTGTTGCCGGCGAAAGAGAGCCGGTTGGACACGTCGCGGCCGCCGATGCTGCCCTCGGAGCCCACGCCGATGGCGAAATAGGACACCGCATTCAATTCGGCATCGGTCAGCGCCGCGGGGCGCGGCGCTTGGGCGGCCGGTTGGGTCTGTGGTTCGGTCATGTCGGCATTCCTTCCATTCAGGGCGCGGCGTCGTCTTCCGGGCAGTCATCGTCGGTGGGAACGTCTGCCCCGGCGACGGCGGGGTGCAGCGTCAGATACGGCCGATAACCATCGGCGCCGTATTCGCGATACCACACCAGTTGTCCGTCGTTGCGGACGACGTAGGACGTCTCGATATCGAAATTCGGGCAGATTCCGGGCGCCTTGCCATCGGCTTCGCGACAGAAGCGGACGAAGAGCTTGCCGTCGCGCAGGCGGCCCTGCAGTTCGCCGTTTTCGCCGCCGACGCGGGTGCCGTCGCTCCAGACGCCGCGGATGCCGTCAGCGGTGGCCCTGAATTCCAGATGCGCCGAATGCTGCCAGCCGCAGGATTGGGCGTAGGCCCAGCGTCCGGCGAACGCGGCGGCGGCAGCATTTTCTGCGGCGGACGTGGACGTGGGCGGCGCGGCGGCCGGCCCCGGAGACTGCGCGCAGGCGCTGGCCATGCACAGCACCAGGGCCGCGAAGGCCAGGCGCAGGCGTCTAGGGGATCGAGGGGAAGCTGTCTGGACGTTCGGGGGAATCACGGGGTTCTGCGCTCAACGGTCCATGTGTCGCGGCGAGCGTACCCCCGGGGCAGCGATGCGACAAGCGCGGCCCGCCGAACGATAGCGGGGCGCGCGACGCTCAGGCTGCGGCCTTCAGACCGCCGCGCGTTCCGGCCAGACCGTCTTCGCCAGCAGCTCGTCGTTCCAGTCGAACTGCAGCGCGCCGTCATTGTTGAGCAGCAGCGAGACGAAGTTGAAGACGTTGCGCGCGAACATGTCGCTGGCGTGCATCGCGCCGCTGCTGGCGAGGTTCAGCGGGCCGGAGACGGTCACGCCGCCATGGACGACGTTGTCGCCCGGCCGGGTGAGTTCGCAGTTGCCGCCGGTTTCCGCGGCCAGATCGACGATGACGCTGCCGGGCTTCATGCCGGCGACCATCGCCGCGCTGACGATCTTCGGCGCCGGGCGGCCCGGTACCGCGGCGGTGGCGACGATCACGTCGATGTTCTTCAGGTGATCGGCGAGCCGCTGCTGCTGCAGGGCGCGCTCCTCGTCGGTGAGCTGGCGGGCGTAGCCGCCCTCGCCCGCGGCGCTGACGCCCAGGTCGAGGAACTTGCCGCCGAGCGATTCGATCTGTTCGCGGGTCTCGGGGCGCACGTCGAAGCCTTCGACCTGCGCGCCGAGGCGCTTGGCGGTGGCGATCGCCTGCAGCCCGGCGACGCCCGCACCGATCACCAGCACCTTCGACGGACGGATCGTGCCGGCGGCGGTGGTGAGCATCGGGAAGAAGCGCGGCGCCAGCTGCGCGGCGATCAGCATCGCCTTGTAGCCGGCCATGCCGGCCTGCGAGCTGAGGATATCCATGGCCTGGGCGCGGGTGGTGCGCGGCAGGCGCTCCAGCGGGAACGCGACGATGCCGCGAGCCTGCAGCGCTTCGGCGCGGGCGGCGTCGCCCTGCGGCTGCAGCATGCCGACCAGCACGGCGCCCTGCTTCATGCCGGCGATGGCCTGGGCCGACGGCGGCTGCACGCAGACGACGATATCGGCGGACGCCAGCACCGTATCGGCGCCGTCGACGATCTCGGCGCCGACATCGGCATAGGCGGCGTCCAGCGCATGCGCGCCATCGCCGAGCCCGCGTTCGATACGCACCAGGGCGCCGGCCGCGACGAGTTTCTTGCAGGTTTCCGGCGTGAGCGCCACGCGCCGCTCGCCGGGCGCGGTTTCGCGCACCGCACCGATGATCACTTTCGCTGTCGCATGCCCAGACGTGTCAGCCGCAGTGTCCGTCATCTTTTCCGGTCTCCCATCGATCCGCTTCGGTTGCCGGCATCCTAGCAGGTTGTCGTGGAGCCACCGGCCGCGCGGGGCAATGCCGCATCGTGATCAGGACATGCCGACGACAGTGCTGAAGCCCGAAACAGAAAGGCCGCCACGGAGACCCCGTGACGGCCGAAGGCAAACCCGGTGGGGCGGCGTCAGGACGTCGCGGCGGCGCGGGTCTGGCTGAGCTGTTGCCACATGTCGCGCATGGCTTCGTCGAACGGCGCTTCGGTGGAACGCAGCACGATCCGGCCCTTGGCGACCAGCGCCGCGAGTTCTTCCGGCGTCACCACCAGCTTGCGCTGGCCGCGACGATTCACGATGAGGAAGCGCGAGGTCAACGGGCTGACCCAGGCGATGCGCGACGGCGTCTCGCGGCCGTCCTCTTCGATCAGGCGAAGGCTCTGCCCCACCCGCAGGCGACGCATGCGCGCGGCCATCGCCGGATCGTGCTCGACGCTCTCGGTGCCGCCGACCACCCGCAGACCACCCCAGTTCGCGGCATCGTTGGGTTCGACCGGCGCCTCTTCCATATGCACCGGATGCAGTCCGCGCGGCTGATCGGGGAAGGCCAATGCGGTGACGATCTTCGCCAGCGAGTCGCGCGCGGCGGTCGCGTCCAGGCCGCAGCTCACGTAGCAGCGACCGAGCGGCGCCTGCAGTTCGAGGATCTTGTCGGCGACCCGACCGCCTTCGGCGCGGGCGGCGTCGGCGTCGGCCTGCATCAGGCCCTCGCCGATCGACAGCGCCGACAGATACTGGGCGGAACTCGGGCCTTCGCGCAGCCAGGTCTGGACCAGATGATGGCGCCAGTGGCCGCTGAGGAATTCGGCGATGCCGGTGGTGAGCGGACGCTGGCTGAGACGCGCGTCCAGCAGTTCGTCCACCGCGCGGCGCGCGTGCTGCAGCCGCTCGCGGCCGCTGACGGTCTCGGCGGCGCGCTGTTCGGCGACGTCGCGCATCTTCTTCTGCTGATCGAGGTGATCGCGCAGTTCGCTGGCGGCGAACTCGAAGATCGCCTTGTCGTCGCGATACTCCTCGACCACCCGGCCCACCGCCAGTTCGGCATGGGTCAGGGTCTGCTGGTCCTGTGGGGAATCGCCGGTGTTGCCTTCGCAGGCCTCGCTCAGCGCTTCCAGCAGCTTGCGGCCGGGATGGCCGCGCTGGTCGAACAGGCTGTCGTCGCTCAGCGCCAGTTTGAGATACGGCGGCACCAGCCTGCCGTACAGCGCGCGCGAACGGCCCAGCGTGGCGTGACTGCTCGCCAGGGTCTGCAGCAGGATGCCGACCAGATCGATCGCATCCTCGTCCACTTCGTTGAAACGGGTCTGGGTGGGGTCGTAGCCGAGCTGGCGCGAACCGCTGACGATCTGGTCGCGGATCACCGCGGACAGCGGCCGGCTGTCGTCGCCGGCAAGGGCGCGGACGTACGGCGCGGGGTCGTCGCCCTGCAGCATGGTGGCGATGCCCAGCAGCTCCTGCGGCGCGAGCACGCGGACGCCGTTGATGCCGGTGGACGGCGGCGGTGCAAAGCCGTCATCGGAGGCCGAAGTAGACGCGGAAGTAGACGCCGAACCGCGGCGCAGGACGCTCTGGCGCCAGGCGCGCAATTGCTGGTGGACGGTTTCGCGGTAGCGCAGCGGCCGGTTGCCATCGGACAGCATGCCGCCTGCCGCAGGCTGACCGCCGGCTGCGGACTGGCCGCCGCTGTAATCCCAGGGCGCGTTGGGCGCTTGGCCGCCCTGCGAAGCATGGCCTTGCGGAGCATGCCCCTGCTGCTGCGGGTTGCGCGGCTCGACCAGCCCGCCGTCTGGCGACCAGTCGGCAGCCGGCGGCGGCGGCATGCCCGGGGCCTGCGGGTGCGCCTGTTCTTCGCGCGGCAGGAAACCGTGGTCCAGCGCGACATTGGTCTTGGTGTAGAGATCGTCGAGCGACTTGGACAGCCGCTTTTCCAACTGCAGGAAGATCAGCCGGCGCAGTTCGGGGGTGAGATCGTCGCCGGTGAACAGCTTCACGAAGGCATCGACCGGAACGTCCGGGCGCAGCGGATTGGTTTCCGGTGCCTGCCGCGGCAGGCCCAGCGCGGTGGCCAGCGCATCCAGACGGTCGTGCAGCAACTGCAGCGGGTGCATCAACTGGTGTTCCAGCAGCTCCACGATCTGCTGGCCGGACAGATGGATCTCGAGCTGGGCCTCGGACATCAGGCTCATGCTCTTGTTGTCGACGGCGCGCGGGCGCGGATTGCGCCAGCGGTCGAATGCGTTCTCGAGGGCGTCGCGGTAGCGGTTGGCCAGTTCCAGCGCGCGCTGGTTGAGCAGACGGATCGCGATGCGGTCGTCGTAGATGGCGCTGTTGTCGTGGCTGGCGATGGCGGCCAGGCGCACCTGTTCTTCGATATCGCCCCAGAAACCGGCGAGCACGCCCGACAACGCGGTCACCGAATCGCGACGAACGGATTCGAAGACTTTTTCGGCGCTCTGGCGCGTCAATGGCGAGCGGCCAGGAAAAAACCGGCTGTTATCGTCCATATGGATCGTCTCGGGGGAGAGGTTTCGGGGCTTTTCGGGGGAGAATGGACCGTCCGGAATCATCCAGAGGGTCCCGGACGCTACGATCATTCAAACCGTACGGGACAGTCTGTGACCTCACTCGCAAATCATCCAAGCGAAGCATTACAAACGCTCGACGGCCGACGCTCGGTCCCGAGCCGACAACTCGGCATGCCGGGACCAGACCAGCCTACGCTCTTGCGGATGCTGGAATCGGCCGTGCGGGTTCCGGATCACGGAAAGCGGACACCGTTCAGATTTTTGAAGCTCGAAGGTGACTCGCGTCACGCTTTGGGCGCGCTGCTTGTCGAACGCAGCCGCACCCGCGATCCGGAGGCGTCCGAGAGCGTGATCGAAAAGGACCGGCTGCGCTTTTCCTTCGCTCCGGTCATCGTCACGGTCATCGCCAAGCTTGGCCCGGACGAGAAGATTCCCGAACAGGAGCGCCTGCTGACCGCCGGCTGCGTCTGCTTCGCGCTTCTGCAGGCCGCGCAGGCGATGGGCTTCGGCGCGCAGTGGCTGACCGGCTGGGCCGCCTACGACCCGGAGATCCGCGGCGTGCTCGGCATCGGCGCGGACGAGACCGTCGCCGGCTTCATCCATATCGGCACCGCGCAGATGGACGCGCCGGAACGCGAGCGCCCCGATCCCGCCTCGATGCTCACCGACTGGACGCCGGGATGAGCGTTCGCGGCGACGGAGACGACATCGACGACATCCTCGACCGCGACCTTGCGGCCGAAGCGCGCCCGGAGCCGGCGCCGCTGTATCTGATCGACGCCAGCATCTATGTGTTCCGCGCCTGGCACACCATGCCCGACGAATTCCGGGATACCGACGGCTGGCCGACCAATGCGGTGCAGGGATTCGCACGCTTCCTGTTGGATGTGCTGGAGCGCGAGCGGCCGCGGCATATTGTGGTCGCGTTCGACGAAGCCCTGGATTCCTGCTTCCGCAACCGCCTGTATCCCGCTTACAAGGCCAATCGCGAACCGGCGCCGGAAGAGCTGAAGCGCCAGTTCGCGCACTGCCGCGCGCTGTGCGTGGCGCTGGGACTGAGCGTGCTGGGCCATCCCGAATACGAAGCCGACGACCTGATCGGCAGCGCGCTGCTGCAGGCGCGCGCGGCAGGACACCGCGGCATCATCCTGTCCGCCGACAAGGACCTGTCGCAGTTGCTGCACATCGGCGACGAACAGTGGGATTACGCGCGCAACCAGCGCTGGGGTGCGCACGGCGTCCGCGCGCGCCACGGCGTGGAAGCGCACCAGATCGCCGACTATCTGGCGCTCAGCGGCGACGCCGTCGACAACATTCCCGGCGTGCCCGGGATCGGCGCGAAGACCGCGGCGATCCTGCTCGCGCATTTCGGCGATCTCGACAGTCTGCTGCGGCGGGTCGAGGAAGTGCCGTACCTGCGCTTCCGCGGCGCCGCGCAGGCCGCCGCGAAACTGCGCGAGCATCGCGACAACGCGCTGCTGTTCCGCACGCTCACCACCATCGCCTGCGATGTCCCGCTCGGCGACGTCGCGTATCGCTTCGAGCGCATTCCCGGCGAAGCGTCCTCGCTCGGCGCGGTCTGCGAAGCGCTGCGGTTCGGGCCGATGACGCGCAGGCGCATCTACGCGGCCGGCGGTCTGGATTTCGCCACGCACGCGCCGCAGACAGACGAAAAAAACGAAGCCCTGTAGAGCGGCCTTCAGGCCGCTGCTCTGCATGATTTCCAATAGCTGATTTCAACCAGAACAATCAAGAACCAGCGGCCTGAAGGCCGCTCTACGGAAACGGAAGACATCGAGGACCGCATGACCGAACCCCGCGAAGTGCTCTACGAAGGCAAGTGGCTGCGACTGGTGAAGATCGGCCAATGGGAATCCTGCGAACGCAGCCACCATGCCGGCGGCATGGCGGTGATCGTGATCGCGGTAACGCCGCAGGACGAGGTGCTGTTCGTCGAACAATACCGGGTGCCTCTCGGCGCCCGCACCATCGAAATGCCGGCCGGTCTGGTCGGCGACGATCACGACCACGATTCGCTGGAAGACGCCGCGCGCCGCGAGCTTGCCGAGGAAACCGGCTGGCATCCGCAGAAGGTGGACGTGCTGCTGATCGGCCCCACGTCGTCGGGCATGAGCAACGAACGCATCGCCTTCGTTCGTGCCCGCGATCTCGTCAGGGTCGGCGACGGTGGCGGCGTGGACAACGAGGACATCCTCGTCCACACGGTGCCGCGCGCGCAGGCGCCGGCGTGGCTGATGCAGAAGCAGAGCGAAGGCTACGAACTCGACCTCAAACTCTGGGCCGGCCTGTGGATGATTGAACACAATCCGGACGGATCGCGGGTGGCGTGAGCATTGCCGCGGGACGAAAACGGGACCACTAACACTGTAGGAGCGACGGAAGTCGCGATGGGCTACGGCAGGCCTTGATCAGCCTTCGGCTGTTAAATGCCCGCAAGCCATCGCGACTTCCGTCGCTCCTACGAAACCCCGGGCAAAACCGCGGGTGGGTGCTGATCAACGCTCCGCCATGAAGGCTTCGATCTCGTCGGCGCCGCGTGCGAGCTTGTCGGTCAGCACCTTGTGGCCGTCTTTCGTGACCAGGATGTCGTCCTCGGTGCGGATGCCGATGCCGCGCCACTTTTCGTGCACGCTCTTGTCGTCGCGGCCGATGTAGAGGCCCGGCTCGATGGTGAAGACCATGCCCGGTTCAAGCAGGCGCGAGTCGCCGTCGAAGCGGTATTCGCCGACATCGTGCACATCCAACCCCAGCCAGTGCCCGGTCTTGTGCCGGTAGAAACGCTTGTAGCTGCCGTCGGCGATGTTCTTTTCCAGTCCGCCCTTGAGCAGGCCCAGTTTCAGCAGGCCTTCGGTCAGGGTTTCCACCGCGCCGACGTGTCCGGCTTCGTAGGGCACGCCAGGTTGCGCCTGCGCCAGCGCCGCGCGCTGCGCCGCGCCGACCAGATCGTGCAGCGCGCGCTGTTCCTTCGTGAAACGGCCGTTGACCGGAAACGTGCGGGTGATGTCGGCGGCATAGCCGCGATATTCCGCGCCGGCGTCGATCAGCACCAGCGCGCCGTCCTTCGCCTGGGCGTTGTTGGCGCGGTAGTGCAGCACGCAGGCGTTGTCGCCGGCGCCGATGATGCTGCCGTAGGCCGGCTCGGCATCGTGGCGGCGGAACACGCGCTCCACTTCAGCCTGCAGTTCGTATTCGTGGATGCCCGGCTTCGCCGCGCGCATCGCCGCGCGGTGCGCTTCGATACTGATGTCGGCGGCGCGCTGCATCAGTTTGAGCTCGTCGCGATCCTTGAACAGCCGCATCTCGTCCAGCAGATGCCCCAGTTCGAGGAATTCGTGCGGCGGCTGCGCGCCCATCCGCATCTGCGCGCGGACGCGGTTGAGCCAGCCGATCAGCTTGAGGTCGAAATCGGTGTCGCGGCCGAAGTGGTAATAGACCCGGCTGCGGCCTTCCAGCAGTCCGGGCAGGATCTCGTCCAGATCGTCGATCGGGTAGGCATCGTCCATGCCGAAACCTTCGACCGCGCCTTCGGGACCGCTGCGCGGGCCGTCCCAGCCCTCGCGCTCGGGATCCCGCTCGCGGCAGAACAGCAGCGTCTCGCCGTGCTTGCGGCCCGGAATCAGCACCAGCACCGTTTCCGGCTCGGGGAAACCGGTGAGATACCAGAGGTCGGAATCCTGCCGGTACGGGTAATGGGTATCGCGGCTGCGGATGCGCTCCGGGGCCGACGGAATCACCACGATGGCGTCGTCGCCGGCCATCCGCATCAACTGGCGGCGGCGGCGGGCGTAGACCTGCGCTGAGATACCTGTCGCGCTCATCGGTCAGTGCAGTTGACGCCGGTGGCGCGCGCCCATCGCGCAATCCCCGTGCAGCAGCAGCGCCGCCACGCGGACGAATTCCTCGATCTCGATCATCGCCGCCTCGTCGTCCTCATCGCCATCGTCCTGCGGACTGGCGGCGGCCAGTCTGGCCAGGTCGCCCAGCGCCTCGGTGCTTTCCTCGGACAGCGGCGGATTGGCGCCGGCCGCCAGACCGAAACCGCCGAGAAAACCACGGCACCAGTCGAACAGCGCGCTGCTGCGGTCCACCAGCGTCGCTTCCTGGTCCGGCACCAGCAGCTCGAAGCCGAAATCGCGGTCTTCGATCTGGGCCACGCTGACCGCGCGCAGCCGGTCCAGCACGCTGCCGGACGCCGGTGCGGCCAGCTCCTCGTCCACCAGCACTTGCGACAGCCAGCGCGGCGAATCGCTGCCGCCGCCAGCCAGCCAGCCGCACAGCGCGCCGTGCAGTTCGGAGGCGCCGACGCCCAGTCCCTGCGCGCGGACCGCGTCTTCGACTTCTTCGAGATCGGGCAACACCGGGCTTGGCTGTTCGGACATCATCGGGCGGTCATCGGCGTCCTTGGACAGGGTCGGCAGTGTACAACGCGGCCATAGCGACAACCGATTCGGCATTGGTCGCGCAAGCCCGTACACTGGCGCCATCGTCAGGGCTACCAGGGGGCTGCCCTCGTGTCCGATGCCGCAGAACTCAAGCTCATCGCCTCGCTGGCCCTGGTCGGCGCGCTCGCCGTCGTGCTGCTGGTCATCTGGACCCGCCGCGGACGCGCCGATAAACGCCACACCCTCGAACTGCGCGAGCGCGAAGAACGCCTGAAACTGGCGCTGTGGGCCTCGTCAGAACAGTACTGGGACTACGACCTGCAGACCGGACACATGCGCCGGATCTGGGCGGACTCGCGCAGCAACCGTCCCGACATCCAGGTGCTGTCGACCACCGACACCCACCACACCATCCATCCGGACGATCTGCCCCAGGTGCAGGAGAAGCTCCGCGATCATCTGCGCGGCGGAGCCGAGCTCTTCATCTCCGAACACCGCATCCTCGACACCCGCGGCGAATGGCTGTGGGTGCGCGCGCGCGGCCGCGCGGTGGAGAACGGCGCCGACGGCCGCGTCCGCCGCATCGCCGGCACCGCGCGCGACATCACCCAGGTGCGCCAGGCCGATCGCGAGCGCCGCATCGCCATCGCCGTCCTGCGCAGCATGAACGAATCGGTCGCGGTGCTGGATCGGGATTTCAACTTCATCTCGATCAATCCTGCCTTCACCCGCACCACCGGCTACACCGAACGCGAAGTCATGGGCCAGAACGCCAGCGTGCTGGACAGCCCGCAGCACGACGCCGCCTTCTACAACCGCCTTCGCCAGAAGCTGGCGACCGAGGGCCACTGGGCCGGCGAAATGTGGCAGCGGCGCAAGAGCGGCCAGGAATTCCTGTGCTCGATCGAATCCACCGCCACCGAGGGCATCTACGGCGAGCACCGCGTCTACATCGCGGTGATCTCCGACATCACCCAGCAGAAGCGCGCCGAACAGGAGCTGCGCTATCTCGCCAACTTCGACACCCTGACCAACCTGCCGAACCGGGCGATGCTGTCGGAACGGCTGTCGCGCGCGATCGTGCGCGCGCGCCGGCAGAACCACCGGGTCGCGGTGCTGTTCCTCGATCTGGACCGCTTCAAGGACATCAACGACTCGCTGGGCCACACCGCCGGCGACCGCATCCTGCGCGCCGCGGCGATGCGCCTGCAGGACACCGTGGGCGAACACCAGACCGTGGCGCGACTGGGCGGCGACGAATTCACGGTCGTGCTGGAGAATCTCGATCAACCGGGCGACGCCGACAAGATCGCGCGCGAGATCATCACCGCCTTCGAAGCGCCGCTGGTGCTGGACGACCGCCAGGAAGTGGTGATCTCGCCGTCCATCGGCATCAGCCTCTACCCGGACCACGGCCAGGTGCCGACCGAGCTGTTGAAGCAGGCCGACACCGCCATGTACCAGGCCAAGGCCGCCGGCCGCCGCACGTTCGTGCGCTACGACGACAGCATGGAGATCGCCAACCGCCGACGCGCGCAGCTGTCCAGCGCGCTGCGCAAGGTGCTGGAGCGCGGCGAACTGCGGCTGGTGTTCCAGCCCAGGCTGTCGCTGGCCACCCGCCGCATCACCGGCGTGGAGGCGCTGCTGCGCTGGACCAGCGCGGAATACGGCGAGATCCCGCCGATCCAGTTCATCCCGCTGGCCGAGGAAAGCGGTCTGATCCTGGAGATCGGCGAATGGGTGCTGCACGAGGCCTGCCGCACCCTGCACCGCTGGCGCCAGGCCGGGATGACCGACCTGACCATGGCGGTGAACGTGTCCGTGCTGCAGCTGCTGCGCGGCGATTTCTCCGAGATCGTGCGCCGGGTGCTGATCGACACCGGGGTGCCGCCGCACGCGCTGGAGCTGGAACTGACCGAAAGCGTGCTGATGGCCAATGCCGAACAGACCGCGGCCAAGCTGCAGGCGCTGCGCGAGATGGGCGTGTCGCTGGCGATCGACGACTTCGGCACGGGCTATTCGTCGCTGGCGTACCTCAAGCGCCTGCCGATCACCACGCTGAAGATCGACAAGACCTTCATCACCGACCTGAACCGCGACCCGGACGACACCGCCATCACCACCACGGTCATCACCATGGCCCATTCGCTGGGCCTCACCGTGGTCGCCGAGGGCGTGGAGACCGAAACCCAGCTGCGCTTCCTCGACCATTTCCGCTGCGACGAGATCCAGGGCCACTGGCTGTCGCGCCCGGTCGACCCCGACGCCTGCCTGCAGTTCATCCGCGAGTGGGTACCGGCCAAGGCCAACGGCGCGGCGTCCGTGATGCCTCTGCACGCCCCCACCGATCGCGCTTGACCCCCGGCGACCGCCTGCCTATCGTGCCGACCATGGACACGTCCGAAGTGATCTCCCAATTGCGCGCCCTCGCCGACCGCGTCGAGACGCTGGCCCAGCGCGTGCAGCGGCTCAGCGAAGAGAACCGCAGCCTGCGCCAGCAGCAGGAGCAGCTGGCGAACGACCGCTCGCAGTTGCTCGCCAAGAACGAACAGGCGCGGTCGCGGGTCGAGGCGATGATCGCGCGCCTGAAGTCGCTGGAACAACACACGTGAGCGGTCGTCCATGAGCGAAGCGGTCAACATCCGGATCCTCGATCGCGAATACACTGTCGGCGTCGATCCCGACGAACGCGAAAGCCTGCTCTCGGCCGCGCGTCTGCTCGAAAGCAAGATGCGCGAAGTGCGCGGCAACAACCGCATGGCCGCGCTCGATCGCGTCACCGTGCTGGCCGCGCTGAACCTCGCGCACGAACTCGAACAACTCCGTAACGAAAACGCGCTGCGCGACCGCGAGATCGCACGCACGCTGGTCGAGCTGAACCACCGGATCGATACGCTGTCCGCAGCCGACTGAACCGCGCCGAAACCCTTGAAACACGGGGTTTTGCGCGAAAACTTTTTGCGGCCCGTCTTCGTTTCCGATGCCGCGACGCTTGCGCTTCCCGGGCACGCGCCTATACTGCATCTGCGTCCTCTGCCCTGAACGACCGCGTGCCAAACATACACCTTGGCCCTTAAATACGACCACGGGGATGTGACGGAATCCGGGAGTGCATGTCCGCCTCGTAGCGGGAAGCCCGATGGAACCAGAGCATCCCCACTTGAACCCCGGGTTCAAGGTCGTTTAGCACGCATCGTCAATGGCGGAGGATGCCTTTTTCCGGATGCCGCATCGCGACATCCACGCCGTGAAGGCGTACGAAAGCCCGCCACGCGCGGGCTTTTCGTTGCCGGCTTTTCGTTGCCGGCTTTCGTGACCACCCCACACCGCGAGACGACATGACCGACGACCGCGCCGCCCTGCGCCGCACGCTGCGCGACCGCCGCCGGCAACTGCCGCCCGCGACCCGCATCGCCGCCGCCGAAGCCTTGTCCGCGCGCCTGCTGGCGCTGCCCTTCGCCCCGTCCGCCGGCCACGTCGCCGGCTATTGGGCGATGGACGGCGAGATCGCCCTGCACGTGTGGCAGATGCGGCTGCCGGCCGAGGTCCGCTACTGCCTGCCGGTGCTCGGCGACGACGACCGGCTGCGGTTCGCGCCCTGGCGCCCGGGCGAAGCGCTGGTCGCCAACCGCTTCGGCATCCCGGAGCCGGCCGAAGCCGAGACCCTGCCGGCCGAGGCGATGGCGATGATCGTACTGCCGCTGGTGGGGTTCGACGCCCGCGGCCAGCGGCTGGGCATGGGCGGCGGCTGGTACGATCGCAGCCTCGCATTCCGCCTCGACCGTCCCGCGCCGCCGCCGTGGCTGGTCGGCGCGGGTTTCGCGGTCCAGCGCGTAGACGCCCTGCCCATCGAACCCTGGGACGTGCCGCTGGATGCCGTTTGTACCGAATCCGACACCTTCCCCCTGCCGCCCCCAGCATCATGACCGCACGCAAACACTATTGGCTGATGAAGTCCGAGCCCGAGGACTTCTCCATCGACGACCTCGCCCGCGTCGGCGTGGAGCCCTGGACCGGGGTGCGCAACTATCAGGCACGCAACTTCATGCGCAACATGCGGCTCGGCGACGGCGTGCTGTTCTACCATTCCAACACCGACGTGCCCGGCGTCTACGGCTTGGCAGAAGTCGCCGCCACCGCGTATCCCGACCCGACTCAGTTCGATCCCGAATCGAAGTATCACGACGAGAAATCCAGACGCGAGGAACCGCGCTGGGATCTGGTCGATGTGCGCTACGTGCGCACGCTCAAACGCCCGATCAGGCTCGACGACATGCGTGCGCAGGCCGAGAAGCTGGGCGAGGAGTTCGCGCTGATCCGGAAGGGAAACCGGCTCTCGGTACTGCCGGTCACCGCCGCGCAGTGGAAAATCATTCTCTCCCTCGAGTAAACCTCCCCCATGTCCGAAGCCAAAAAACTCGCCGCGCTCAAGGCCCTCGAATACGTCGAGGACGGCATGATCGTCGGCGTCGGCACCGGCTCCACCGTTGCCTACTTCATCGACGGCCTGGCCGCCATGCGGCACCGCATCAAGGGCGCCGTCTCCAGCTCCGAACAGAGCAGCGCGCAGCTGCGCCAGCACGGCATCGACGTGCTGGAACTCAACAACACCGGCCCGCTGGCGCTGTACGTGGACGGCGCCGACGAATGCGACGGCAACAAGCGCCTCATCAAGGGCGGCGGCGCGGCGCTCACCCGCGAGAAGATCATCGCCGAAGCCAGCAAGACCTTCGTCTGCATCATCGATCCCAGCAAGCAGGTCGGCATCCTCGGCCGCTTCCCGCTGCCGGTGGAAGTGATCCCGATGGCGCGCAGTCTGGTCGCGCGCGAGATCCTGCGCCTGACCGGCGGCCAGCCGGTGTGGCGCGACGATGTGGTCACCGACAACGGCAACTGGATCCTCGATATCCACGGCCTGGCCATCGTCGACCCGGTCGGCATGGAGCGCGACCTGAACCAGATCCCCGGCGTGATCAGCGTTGGCCTATTCGCGCGCCGCCCGGCGGACGTGGTGATCGTCGGCAGCGAGCCCCCGAAGGTGCTGTAACACGTTGATTCGCAAGCCGTAGAGCGGCCCGTAGAGCGGGCTTCAGCCCGCTGCTCATGTCCGGAAAAGCGGCAGCGGGCTGAAGCCCGCTCTACAGCCGCCTTACGGATCGCTGCAGTGCGATACTGGCGGCCCGGCTCCGGCGACCGGGTTCGTCATTCCTGTTCCTCCCTGCATTTCCCGCACGACCCGTTGGGGCGGACGTGCCGCAGACACGCTGCGATCCGCCCATGACCCTGCGCTGCCTCTTCGTCGACTTCAATTCCTACTTCGCCTCAGTGGAGCAGCAGGACGACCCGTGCCTGCGCGGCCGCCCGATTGGCGTGGTGCCGGTGATGGCCGAAACCACCTGCTGCATCGCCGCCAGCGCCGAGGCCAAGACCTTCGGCGTGAAGACCGGCACGCCGGTGCGGGAGGCGCGGGAAAGCTGTCCGGACATCGTGCTGATCGAAGCGCGGCCGGCGCGCTACGTCGAAGTGCATCACCAGCTGATGGCCGCGATCGAGGATTGCATCCATCACGAAAAAGCCCCGTCGATCGACGAAGTGCCCTGCTGGCTGATGGGCCGCGAGCGCCAGCGCCAGAACGCCGAAGCCATCGCGCGCAACATCAAACGCACCCTGCTCGACCGCGGCTTCGACGCGATCCGCTGCTCCATCGGCATCGCGCCCAACGAATTCCTCGCCAAGACCGCGTCCGACATGCAGAAGATCGACGGTCTGACGGTGCTGGAAATGGCCGACCTGCCGCATGCGCTGCATCGGCTGGCACTGCGCGATTTCTGCGGCATCGGCCCGTCGATGGAGCGCCGCCTGCAGCGCGCCGGCATCCACACCACCGAACAGCTCTGCGCCGCCAGTCGCGAACATCTGCGCGCCGCCTGGGGCAGCATCGAAGGCGAACGCTACTGGCTGCAACTGCGCGGCTTCCATCTGCCGCGCCCCGAAAGCCAGCGCGGCTCGGTCGGCCATTCGCACGTGCTCGGCCCGGAACTGCGCAACTACGACGGCGCGCGTTCGGTGCTGTTCAAACTGCTGGCGAAAGCCGCGATGCGCCTGCGCAAGGAGCAATTCCTCGCCGGCGGCCTCGCGATCCGCATCCGCTTCGTCGGCAAGGACAAGCGCTTCGAGCGCGACCTGTCGTTCGCGCCGATCGACGATACCCCGACCTTCCTCAAACTGCTGGGCCGCGAACTCGAAGCGCTGGAACGCGCGCTGGCCAGCGGCCGCTGGAACCCGAAGCGCTACCCGCCGCTGTCGGTGGCGGTAACGCTGGTGCAACTGGAAGCGCGCGGCAGCGTCAGCGGCGAACTCATGCCCGAACGCCACCGCAGCCGCGAGATGAGCGCGGTGCTGGACCAGATCAACCAGCGCTACGGCAACAACGCCCTGTACTTCGGCGCGATGCAGACCGCGCTGTCGCAGCAGGCCGCGCCGATGCGCATCGCCTTCGGCCAGATCCCGAATACGGAAGCCGAGGAAGACAGCAGCAACGAGCTGTGGCTGAAACGCGAACGCCAGTTCAAGGTCCTGGCCGAAACCGCGCATCGGGAAGCGCGCGAGAAAAGCCTTGCGCAAAGCAACCGCACGTAGGGTGGCGGTGAGCGCAGCGAACCCCACCATCCCGACGTATCCGCTGATGGCGGCGTCCAACCGAAAAGCAAATCCCCCGTCAATCGCTCCGCGATTGCCCGCCCCCCTTTTTCAAAGGGGGCAAATGCACTGCACCCCGCGTCGTTGCAATTTGTGGGAGCGACGGAAGTCGCGATGCTCTTCGCCTTTGCCGTTTGTGGGGGCGGCGCAAGTCACGACGCTTTTCACCTTTGCAGCCTAAGGGAGCGACGCGCGACGCGACCCTCTTCCGCCTTCGCTCTTGCCGGATCCAATACCCACTTTACGCAAACTCACAGGGTCATAGACAGTGTTCCACGTAATGAACAGCAGGAACCAGCCCGGTACGGAGATCGGTGACGGTTTTTCCATCGGTCTCGAAAACAAGCGCGTATTTCTTGTCGTCCGAGGAAACGATCATGTAGTGACCGTTCGGGTCGTACTTGTGCGGCTCGACTTTCACCCTCGCGCCATAGATCCGGCGGATATCGCTTTCAGCGTCGCCGACCCTGGCGCCACTGAAAGTCGCGAATTGACCATCGTATATCTCGATTCTCGCGATGCGATTCGCTTCGAACAGAAGTTGGACGTTGTCGTAGCCGGCGACGCGCGCCAGTCCGCACGAGTCGAGATCCGAGAATTGATCGTCGACCACGATCTTGAACCCCGCCCGCTTCGCATCACGGAGGGTCATCCCGATTCGCAGGGAACCCAATCCGGAATAAGTAAGGCGACTGTCGGCGAACTTTTGAGGATAGGCCATGCCGGTCGCGGCAAAAGCAAAAACGAATAGCACACCGGATAATGCGCGAGCGTTCTTCATGTCCTCGTTTCTTCCATTGGCCACGGGTAGATGGCGCCAATAGCCTGACCTCCGCCCATTGAGGTGTCAACGGACTCGCCGAACGCAAACAGAAACGGCGCCCGAAGACGCCGTTCCGAAAATCCGGTGCGCCAAGGGGCGCCCCATCAACATCAACCGTTCGCGAAGCCTTCGCGAGTGAGATTGATCGGCTCACCCTCGGTACACACCACATCATCCTCGATACGGATTCCACCGAACGGCTTGAACATCGCCACCCGATCCCAGTTCACGCTCGGACCCAAGCCTTTGTCTTTCAATTCATCGAGCAACATATCGATGAAGTAGATGCCAGGCTCGATGGTGACGACCATGCCCGGGCCGAGTTCGCGGGTGAGGCGCAGGTACGGGTGGCCTTCGGGTTTGGCGAGGGTGCGGCCGGCGTCGGAAGCGGCGAAGCCGGCGACGTCGTGGACCTGCAGGCCGATGCCGTGGCCGATGCCATGCGGGAAGAAGGCGCTGCTGACGCCGGTTTCCACGGCGACTTCCGCGGACACGTTGATCAGCTTGAAATCGCGCAGGATGCGGGCGAGCGCGAGGTGCGCGTCGAGATGGATGCGCTTGTAGTCGGTGCCGGCGCGGACCTGTGCGCACATCGCCAGTTGCGCGACGTCGACGGCGTCGATCATCGCCTGGAATTCGCTGCCGGTGTCGCTGGCGCAGGTGCGGGTGATGTCGCTGGCGTAGCCGCGGTGGCTGCCGCCGGCATCGATGAGGAAGCTGCGGATATGCGCGGGCGGCATGCGGTCGCGATCGGTGTAGTGCAGGATCGCGCCGTGTTCGTTGAGGGCGATAATGTTGTTGTACGGCAGATCGTTGGCGTCCTGGCGCGCGGCCTGGCAGTAGGCGAGATGGATGCCGAATTCGCTGGCGCCAGCGCGGAAGGCGCGCTCGGCTGCGCGGTGGCCGCGCACGCCGACGCGGGTGGCTTCGCGCATCATCTCGATTTCGTAAGGCGTCTTGTAGCCGCGGTGGTAGTGCAGATAATCCAGCACCGGCTGCGGGTTATTGGGCGCGAACGCGCCGTACGCGCCCAGCGCGCTCTGCGCTTCGCCGAGAATGGCGCAGCGCGATGCGTTCTTCGGCAGATGCTGTTTGGCGTCTTCCGCATTCCGGATGATGTGGATGTCGAAGTGCTCGACCCAGTCGCCGTTCGGCGCCTGCGGGACGACGTGCCAGTAATCGTGCGGCTGCAGATAGATCACCTTGGCGCGTTCGCCCGGCGTGTAGACCAGCCAACTGCCCGGGGTGTGGGTAAGCGGCAGCCATGCCTTGAAGTGCGGGTTGACCGCATACGGATAATCGCGATCGTCGAACACCTGGTAATGCGAGGTGCCGCTGGGCACGACCAGATGGTCGAAACCGCCGCGTTCGAGCGCGGCATCGGTGCGCGCGTGCTGGGTGGCGAGATGGTCGGCGTAGAGACGGGAAAGATCTGCGGACATGGCGATTCGCTCTGGAAATACGTGAGAAGCCGGAGCGCGCATGCGGCGTTCCGACGGTGGTCATTCTGATCCAACACTGGGCCGCAGCGAGACGATGCGCGGCTGTGGTTCAGGCGCGCGCGGGTGTCAACGCGCGCGAGGCCCGGGACCGGCCAGGGCTCACTCGCAGGCTCAGTCGTAATGGGCGCCGGGCGCGCCGACCCAGTTGTGGAGGCGGTCGCGATGCGCGTCGGAGAGCGAGATGAAGCGGAACCCGGCCCACGACTGCCCGGGCGAGCTTGCGCGATCGAACCACAGCAGATGCGCGCCGACCTCGATATCGCCGGCTTCGCCCGGCAGGCGGAAGCGGAACTGGTACAGCGCGTCCTCGGTCAGCGGCACGCTGGCCATCAGCAGCATGCCGCCTTCGGACAGATTGCCGATGCGGCCGGCGACTTCCTCGGTCATGACATCGCTGACCAGCACGGTCTCGTCGACTTTCCGCCGCGGCGAGCGCCGGTGCTCTTTCGAACTCATCGGGACTCTCCGCTCGAGGACGCGGCCGAACCCGTGTCGGACGCATCGGGCATGGTGTCGTCATGCGGGGCCGCGGGGCCGGAGCGCACCGCGATATCGCCGTTGTCGTCGTGATCTTCGCGACGTCCGGTGCCGGTGAGGCTGCGCAGGGCATTGATCGCGGCATGCCAGGCGCGGTCGACCAGGCCAGCGCGCTGCGCCGTGACCACGCGCACCTGGTCCTTGGCCATCATCCGCGCCAGGCTGTCGAGCGAATGTTCGCCGACGCGCTGGCCGCGCTGATTGACGAACAGCGCGGTGCCGGTGATCGGGCTGAACCACGACATGCGCCGACGCACCACATCGCCCTGCTGATTGGTGACGAACTCCATCCAGGTGCCGAACGGCAGCAGGCGCAGCTGTTCGTAGCATTCCTGCTCGTGCGGCGAGCGCGCCGGCAGGTCCGGCTTGCGGGCTTTCTGCGCGTCCTCGCCCAGGCGCACGCGCGCCTTGAGCTTCATCGTCAGTTCGGTGCGGGACTCGCCGTCCTCGTCGTCGCGCACGCTGCTGGACAGACGCTTGGCGATGACATCGGCTTCGGCTTCGTGATAGCCGACCTGCTTCAGCGCCGATTCCACGTGCGCCTTCAGCGCCGGGTGCTCGGCGCTGGTATCGCGATCGGTGCAGGCGGCGGCGATCTGGCGGGTGACGTCGATCTGCCGGTTCCACTCCTCCGAGCCCTCGCCGTGGCGCAGGAAGGTGAGCGTGAGCACATCGGCCCAGGCCTGGTTCAACAGCGCGCGGGTGAACTTGGGCAGCGGCTGTTCGCCGACGATCTCGCCCAGCACCTGCTCGGCGCGCAGCTTGGCGGCTTCGAGTTTCTCCTTGCCGCGGGCGGCCTCGACGTGGCGGCGCTCCAGCGTTTCGGCGCGGCGCACCTGGGTGTCGATATGCGTCTGGAGCTGCTTGTTGCTCTGCTCGAAGACTTCGAGATTGCCGTCGTAATGCTTGACCGCGTGGGTCACCGCCTGCTGCAGCGGCGCCAGCAGCTGCGGATCGATATCGTCGTCGGCCAGCCATTTCGCCGCGGTTTCCGAGACGGTCCCCAGCAGTTTGCGGGCCGGATGATCGGGACGAACGAAGAACGAGCGGTCCTGCAGGGCCACGCGCAGCAGGGTGAGCTGCATCCGCTTGACCAGCGCCGCCGCGGGCGCGTCGTCGCGGATTTCGCGCTGCAGATGGCTGTAGAGCAGGCCGACCAGATCGAAGGTGTCGCTGTCGCTGGGCGCCAACGCCACCGGCTTGCCGGTCTGCTGGCGCGCCTGCGCCAGCAGCGAGCGCTTGATGTCGGCAATGCTGGGCGCGCTGCCGTCGGGCAGGGTCGGCTCGGCGTCCATCCGGCCGAGCGTCTGCAGCAGGTCGCGGGTCGCGATGGGCGTTTCCGCGCGCTGGCTGGGCGGCACCGGATTCAAACGTTCCGCTTGATTGCGGCGCTGCGACAGCAACTGCTGCAGATCGTGGAAGGCTTTCTGCTCGTCGACCTCGGGACCGGGCACGGGCTGCCCCATCCACACGGTATGCGGGCGGTTGCCGTCGTAGGGCTCGGCATAGCGGGCGGGCGACGACGCGTCGCCGGAGGACGGCTCGCCGCGCTCCGCGAGCGGGCCGCCCATGCCGGTTCCCGGCGGTTGTTGTCCGGACGTGCGCGGCCCTGCGCCGGCGGCGGATCCGCCGGGCGCACCCGGGCTGCCCGACTGCGGATGCGACCCGGCAGACGATCCGGCAGGCGATCCGCCCTGCGACGGGCCGCCTTGCGATGAGCCTGGCTGCGACCAGCCCGACTGGGACGCCATCCCCGGAGACTGCCCGGGCGGCGAACCGCCGGGGCGCCGCGCGGCCGCGCCGGTCTTCGGTGCGTCGGTGTTGGTGTCGGCGTCGGTCTCGGCTTCCGCATCGGGCTGACCGAAGTCGTCGTCGCCGCTTCCGGCGCGGGTGCGGATGGGCACGTAGCTCAGGCCGGGCAGCACGCCCTCCTGGGTCAACAGCGCGTCCAGCTTCTCGAACAGGCCCAGGCACTGCACCATCACCCGGCGGTCGAAGATGCGGTAGAACAGCAGGCGCGCGCCGTGATCCAGTTGCATGACCTCGGTCGCATGGCGCACCGCGCGGCACAGCGCCTGCGGGCCGAGCGGAATGCGCTCGCTGTCGAACGCGGGCGCCGCGGCCAGCACGCCGAAACGCTGGCCGAGCAGATGCAGGATCAGGTTGGCGCGCGATTCCTGGCGCGACGCGATGGCATACAGCACCGCGCCTTCGTCCATCACCGATTCGTCGACCAGGCTGAGGTTGCGGAAATTCAGCGCCGGCCCGGGCATCGAGACCTGGCGCGACGGCACCGCCAGCGGGACCGGCTTGCGCAGGCCGGCGAGGCTGCTTTCCAGCAACTGCATGAAGCGCGGGGCCAGATCGTGGCGATTGAGCTTCACTACGCGCAGGGTGTGCATGTAGTCGATCGTGGCGCCGCCGGTGGTACCGGAGCGGTCGGCCAGACGGAAAAGCTCTTCCTCGAACTCGGTGATCGCCGAAACCAGATTGCGTTCCAGATCCTCACCGACCAGCGAAAGCGCGCGTTCCAGGGTGCGGCGCACCCGGCGCGGCAGCCCGGCGGAGGCCAGAGTCCTTGGCGCGGCGGAATCCTGTGGGTCGGTGGGCGCAGCCATTTCAGCCTGGGGGAGTGCGGTGAAGACCGCGTTTCTTAACATGTCCGGCCACCGCGAGCCAAATATTGCGCTGCGCGCGCCCGGAATCCGTGGCGTCGGCGCGGCTCATCCGGCGGCCGATGCGTCGCTTGTCGCGTCGTCCGAAGCATCGCCGAGGAACAGCGTCATCACGTCGTTGGCGAAGCGCAGGCCCGATTCGGTGGGCACGACGCGTCCATCGTCGGCGATCAACCAGCCTTCGGCGACGGCGCGAGCCAGCGGCGCATCGATCGCCGTACGCGGCAGTCCGGTGCGGGCCTCGAAACGTTCCAGCGCGAAACCTTCGCGCAGCCGCAGCGCGTTGAGCATGAACTCGAACGGCAACTGCGCGGCCGGGATCACCGTATCGGCGCCGATCGCCGCGGCCGTGCCGGCCTGGGCCAGATAGGCCGCGGGGTGTTTGAGCTTCCAGCGCCGCAGCACCCGATCCGGGGTGCCGGCATCGGTGGCGGGCAGGCTGAGCTTGCCGTGCGCGCCGGCGCCGATGCCCAGATAGTCGCCGAAGCGCCAGTAGTTGAGGTTGTGCGCGCACTGCCGCCCGGGCCGGGCGTAGGCGCTGATCTCGTACTGGGCGTAGCCGGCGTCGGCCAGCAGCGCCTGGCAACGCTCCTGGATGTCCCAGGCGGTGTCTTCGTCGGGAATACCCTGCGGCGGCCGGGCAGCGAACACGGTGTTGGGTTCCAGCGTGAGCTGGTAGTGGCTGATGTGGGCCGGCTGCAGTGCGAACGCGCGCGCCAGATCGTGTTCGGCCATCGCCAGCGTCTGCCCGGGCAGTGCGTACATCAGATCGAGATTGAGATTGTCGAAGCCGGCGTCCTGCGCCAGTTTCACCGCAGAATCGGCCTGGGCGCTGTCGTGGATGCGGCCGAGCCGCTGCAGGCAGCCGTCGTCGAAACTCTGGATGCCGAACGACAGCCGATTCACGCCGGCCTTGCGGTAATCCTCGAAACGGCCGTGCTCGGCGGTGCCGGGATTGGTTTCGAGGGTGATCTCGCAGCCCGGCGCGAAGCGCAGGCGCGCGGCAGCGGCCTGCAGGAAACGGTCGACCGCGGGCGCCGGAAACAGGCTGGGCGTGCCGCCGCCGAAGAACACCGTCTGCACGGTGCGGCCCCAGACCAGCGGCAGGTCGTGATCGAGATCGGCGATCAGCGCGTCGACGTAGGCCTCGAACGGCAGCGCGCCGCCGCCCCTGTACTCGTGCGAATTGAAATCGCAGTACGGACATTTGCGCACGCACCACGGCAGATGCACGTACAGAGACAGCGGCGGAAAGCGCAACATCATTTATTCGCGCCGCACAGCGGCGAGCAGTTTTTCGCGCATCGCCGCCAGCGCCAGGCCACGATGGCTGATGCGGTTCTTCAGCGCCGCGTCGAGTTCGGCCGCGCCCATGCCCTGCTCGTGCGCGAAGAACACCGGGTCGTAGCCGAAACCACCGCTGCCGCGCGGCGCGAACAGCACGCGGCCTTCCCACACGCCTTCGGCGATCAGCGGCTGCGGATCGTCGGCGTGACGCAGCAGCGCGAGCACGCTGACGAAGCGCGCGCTGCGGCGTTCGTCCGCCACGTCGCGCAGCGCATCCAGCAGTTTGGCGATGTTCGCAGCGTGGTCGCCGTGACCGCCCGCGTAGCGCGCGCTGTACAGACCCGGCGCGCCGTCCAGCGCATCGACGCACAGACCGGAATCGTCGGCCAGCGCCGGCAGGCCGGTGGCGCGCGAGGCGTGACGCGCCTTGAGGATCGCGTTCTCGACGAAAGTGAGGCCGGTTTCCTCGGCATCCTCGACACCGAATTCGGTCTGCGCGTGCAGATCGACGCCGGCATCGCCGAGCAGATCGCGCAGTTCCGCGAGCTTTCCCGGATTGCTGCTGGCCAGCACAAGTTTCATGGCGCTTCTACCAAACACGCAGGCTCCAAGGAGGCATGCTCCAACAGATCCCAACGATTGCCGTACAGATCCTCGAAGACCGCGACGATGCCGTAATCCTCGTCGCGCGGCGCTTCGACGAAACGCACGCCGCGCGCCAGCATCGCGGCGTGGTCGCGGCGGAAATCGTCGGTATGCAGGAAGAAACCGACGCGGCCGCCGGTCTGGTCGCCGATGCGGGCGCGCTGGGCATCGTTAGACGCCTGCGCCAGCAGGATCGCAGTCTCGGCGCCCCGCGGCGCCACCAGCACCCAGCGCTTGCCGCCGCCGCGCGGCGAATCTTCGCGCAGTTCGAAGCCCAGATCGTCGACGTAATGGGCGATCGCCCGGTCGTAATCGTCGACCACCAGCGCGAAACAGGCGATATGGCGTTTCATCGATGCGCAGCCCGGATCAATCGAAGGTCATTCCGCCAGCGCGGCGCGCTGCGCGGCGACCAGCTCGGCGATGCCCTGCTCGGCCAGGTTCAACAGCGCGTCCAGTTCGCCGCGGCGGAAAGCGTGGCCTTCGGCGGTGCCCTGCACTTCGATGAAACCGCCACCGTCGTTCATCACCACGTTCATGTCGGTGTCGCAGTCGCTGTCTTCGGCGTAGTCCAGATCCAGCACCGGCACGCCGCGATACACGCCCACCGACACCGCGGCGATCGCGCCGTGGATCGGATTCCGTGTGATCTCCCTGCGCGACTGCAGGAAGCGCACTGCATCGACCAGCGCGACGTACGCGCCGGTGATGGCCGCGGTGCGGGTGCCGCCGTCGGCCTGCAGCACGTCGCAGTCGAGGGTGATGGTGCGTTCGCCGAGTGCGCCGCGATCGACGCAGGCGCGTAGCGAGCGGCCGATCAGGCGCTGGATTTCCAGGGTACGTCCGCCCTGCTTGCCGCGGGCGGCCTCGCGGTCGCTGCGGGTGTGGGTAGCGCGCGGCAGCATGCCGTATTCGGCGGTGACCCAGCCCTCGCCCTTGCCGCGCATGAAGGCCGGCACCCGGTTCTCGATGCTGGCGTTGCACAGCACGCGGGTGTCGCCGAAGGAGACCAGCACCGAACCTTCGGCATGACGGGTGTAGCCGCGCTCGATGCTGACCGGACGCAGTTGCTCGGGCGTACGGCCGCTGGGACGGGCGATGGTCATAAAGGTTGTCTGCCGCGAAATGGCCGGCGAGTTTAGCACCGCACCTTCGTCGCCCCGGAGCAGGCCGTCGCTGCGCATGCCGTCGCCAAGCCGGTTACCCCGCAACCGCCGACGCGGGCGCCCTCGGCCACACAAGCCCCGCCCGATGCCCGACAATGGCGCCCCCCTGCCGGAGACCCGGCCAGGGCGACCGACCAAGGACTCCATCATCATGATCCGCAGCATGACCGCCTTCGCCGCCGGCGAACGCAACACGCCCTGGGGCACGCTCGGCTGCGAACTGCGCGCCGTGAACCACCGTTTCCTGGAGCTCGGCGTGCGCCTGCCCGACGACCTGCGCGCGGTGGAGCCGGCGATGCGCGAACGGATCTCGGCGCGGATCTCGCGCGGCAAGCTCGATCTCAGCCTGCGCCTGCGCAGCGGCGACAGCGAAGACGCCCTGCGGCTGAACCCGGCGCGCGTGGCGCAGCTGGCTGCGATGGGGCGCAATCTGCAGGAACACTTCCCGACGCTGCGCGTCGAATTGGTCGACCTGCTGCAATTCCCCGGCGTGCTGCAATCCAACGCCGCCGACCCGGCCGCGCTGCACGCCGAGGCGCTTTCGCTGCTGGACGAGGTGCTGGGCCAGTTCATCGAAGCCCGCGCCCGCGAAGGCGCCAATCTGGCCGCGAACATCCTCGAACGCGTGGACGCCATCGCCCGTCACGCCGCCGATGCGCGCACGCTGATGCCGGCGATCCGCGCCGGGCAGAAGCAGAAACTCGTCAATCGCCTCGCCGACCTGCCGCAGCCGCTGGATCCCGGCCGCTTCGAGCAGGAACTGGTGATGGCGCTGCAGAAACTCGACGTGGACGAGGAACTGGACCGTCTCGACAGCCATCTGCTCGAACTGCGCCGGGTGCTGGTGCAGAAGGACGCCGTGGGCCGGCGCATGGACTTCCTGCTGCAGGAATTCAACCGCGAAGCCAACACCTTCGGCTCGAAATCGGTGGACGCCCGCACCTCGGCGCTGGCGGTGGAGCTGAAAGTGCTGATCGACCAGATCCGCGAGCAGTCGCAGAACATCGAATGACTTGCGGCCGGAGTTGAGGCATGCTGCCGCGACTTCGGCTCCGGTCTCCGGCCAGTCTCCAACCTATGCGCGGAACTCTCTTCATCGTCGCGGCGCCGTCCGGCGCGGGCAAATCCAGCATCGTCAACGCCTGCCTGGCGCGCGATCCGAATATCGCGCTGTCGATCTCGTTCACCTCGCGCGCGCCGCGCCCGGGCGAACGCCACGCCCAGCACTATCACTTCATCGGCGCCGACGAATTCCAGCGGATGATCGATGCCGGCGATTTCTTCGAGCATGCGCTGGTGCACGGCGACCTGAAGGGCACCGCCCGGCAATCGGTGGAGCCGCAGCTGGCCGCCGGTCGCGACGTGCTGCTGGAGATCGACTGGCAGGGCGCGCGCCAGGTGCGCGAGAAAGTGCCCGATGCGGTGGGCATCTTCATCCTGCCGCCGTCGCGCGAAGCACTGGAAGAACGCATGCGCAAGCGCGGCCAGGACAGCGACGACACCATCGCCCGCCGCCTCGCCGCCGCGCACGAGGAAATGTCGCACTATCACGAGTTCGACTACGTGATCGTCAACGAAACCTTCGAGACGGCGGTCGTGGAGATGTGTTCGATCTTCACCGCCAGCCGGCTGCGTCGCGATGCGCAGGCGCAGCGCCACGCGGCGATGATCGCCGACCTGCTGGACTGAAAGAAAACAGGCCGTCTTTCGACGGCCTGCCGGTATCGCTCGCCGCTATCGAACGCTCAGCGGGCGCCCATCGCGACCCTGTTCGGTTCCTGCTGTTGCTCCGTCGGCTGCTGCGCCGGTGGTTTCTGGGCATCGCTCATCGCGGTGCTCTGCGCGACCGTCTGGCTGGTCGCCTGGCTGTAATCGATGTACGAATTCTTCGCCGCCGGGCTGGTCGGATCGCCCTGCACCGCCACCAGATACGACTGCCCGTTCGGCCCGCTGGTCTTGCTGATGTGGTCGATCTGGTTCAGGCCCGTCGCCTTCGCGTCCGCGGCGACAGACGCCGCCGCCTTCTCCAGATCCTCGCGCGATCGGAAGCCGCCGCTCGGGCCCAACTGCTCCAGATTCGACACCGCCTGCTGATAGAGCTTGTGGTCCGGATGGTTCGGATTGGACATCAGCGGCCGGTCGTTCTGGGTCGGCTGCGACACCTGATCGTTCGTCGTCGGCGGCGCCTGCGGCCTGTCGGGTGCGGGATTCGCAGGATTCGCAGGCGTTGCGGGATTCGCAGGATTCGGCTGGGCATTCGCGGGCGGCGTCTCCGGCGAAGCCGGCGGCACATTCGCAGGGGGGGTCGAAGGCGCTGCGGGATTCGCCGGATTCGGCTGCGCGTTCGCGGGCGGCGGCGTCTCCGGCGATGCGGGCGGCACATTCGCGGGCGGCGGCGCTGTGGGCGCTGTGGGCGTGGCCGCGTTCGGCAGCGGCACGATCTGGGTCACGCCCAGGCTGGTGAGGGTGGCGCTGTCGGCGGTACCGGTCGGCGGCAGACCGTTCTGGCGCTGGTACTGCTCGACGATGCCGCGCGTGCCGTTGCCGTAGAGGCCGTCGGGCGTCAGCTCGAAACCGCGCTGGCGCAGCGCCTCCTGCATGCGCGCGACTTCCGGGCCACGCTCGTTCACCGACAGTGAGCCATCCGCCATCGGGCTGCCCGGCATCGCGCGCGGGGTGATGCCCTGCGCGGTGACGCGGTCGATGATGTCCGGCAGGTTCTGCTCCCACGTGCGTGCGAGCCCCGCGATATGGTCGGCGCGATCGGTGCCGTTGACGATGGCGCGCGCAGCGGTGTAATCGGCATTCTGCGGATTGATGTAGCGGTCCAGACCCACGCCGGTGTACAGGCCGCGCGCCATGCCCACCACCGTGGTCTGCGCGCCCAGCGCCGATTCCTGGGCGACGATATCCGGATTCGTGCTGATGCGCGGGTCGCCCAGCGTCGTCGCCATCCGGTCGTAGTTGCGGTCGTGGGTGACCTGCACGTAACCGCGACCGTAGTAATTCTCGCCGCCGCCGTAACCGTTGCGGATCGCCTGGTTGGGGCCGTCGTATTCGCGCGACGTCGCGAAGTTGTCGGTCTCGTGCTGCGCGGTCGCGACGATGTACGCGATCTGGCGACGGTCGGTGACGCCGTATTCCAGTGCTGTCCTGACCAGCAGTTCGACGTTCTGGTCGCGGGTGAGTCCATAAGCGCTCATGCTGCGTTCTCCATGGAATAGATGTTGTTTCGCCGCTCGACGGATGCGTCGCTCACGCCGATTCTTGTCGCGGTACCGTCGATCATTCCTTCACTTCGCGCATGCGGCCGTCGACGAGTTTCGAGACCGTGCGCGTCGGCGCCGCGCGATTTGCGGTGGCGTCCTCGACGATGCGCTCCACCAGCTTCGGCGCATTCTTTTCGACCACGTGGAACTCCTCGGTGTGCAGGCAGCATCCGCTCTTGGCGCTGGTGCGGATCCTGCCGTCGACGATCGTGAAGAAACCGTCGCGGCCCACAGTGAGTTCGGAAAACGCAGCGCTGCGCGCGAAGGTTTTTCCCGCGGCATCGGACAGATAGATGTCGTACGACGCGCCGCCGTAGCCGCCGCGCGTGCCGGTCCACAGCGCGAGGTCGTCGCGGCCGTCGCCGTTGACGTCGGAAACGATGATGCTCTGGCTCGCGCTTCGATCGCGCTGCGTAACGGTGCCGCGGTACAGCGTCGCGCGTTGGTTGAGGTAGAGCGCGGCGGGCCGCAGCGTCTGGCTGGCGCCACCGGCGGGCGTCGCGATCAGTTGCACGTTCCCCTCGCAGACCGACAGGCCATCGGAAACGGGACGGCAGGACGGCGCGCTCAGCGCGAACCGCATGTCGCCGGCACTGAGGGTCATGCGTCCGGATTCGTCCGGCGCTGCGTTCGCTTCGATCCGCGTCGTCGCCTCGGCCACGCCGCCGCCGCCGCCGCCGGTCAAGATGGCTTCCAGCTCGCCTGCACGTAATGCGGTCGCGTCCAGTCGGCACTGGTTCGCCTGCAGACGCTGCGCCGAACCCTCGGTCTTGGCGTCCCAGACGCACTTGGCGTCGCGCCCGGCGATCCAGCCGCGCTGTTCGCTGCGCAGCCTGCTCATCTCCGATTCGCCGAGGGTGCGCTTGAGCTTCGCGTAGGCCGCATTCAAACGGCCGTCCTGGTACTCGTATTCGTTGCCGATGCAGTCCTGCATCGCCGAATCCACGCCGCCCGCAGCCTGGAGGCACGTCGCGTACGCATCGCGCAGCGCGCGTTTGTCGCCGGACGGCGCTGCGGCCGCATCGTCCTCAACGATGACCTCGACCTGCGCGTCGCCCGTCTCCGGGGCATCGCCCGTCGCCACCACCGCCTTGGCTTGCGCATCCTGCGGCGCAGGCTGCGGTTCCGCTGCGGCCGGCTGCTTGCTGCAACCCGCCAGCAGCGCGAGCGCCAGCAGCGCCGCCGCGTATCCGCCATGGACATCTCTGCTTTGGCTCGTGCCCATTCCTTTCATCCCGTTGAATCCTGCCGTTGTCGAATCTGTCGTTGTCGCCGAAATCGCGTTGGGTGTCGAGCACGGCGGGTGTCGAGCCCACCCGTACCTCGCTCCAACCGCATGCCCGGCGGCGCGGCATGCGCCGCACCGTCGGGGAGTGGCACCGTCCCTGGCGCCTTTGCGCTTAGCGGCCGCCGATGGCGACCTTGTTCTGCTCCTGCGGCTCGGCCTGCGGCGCAGGTTTGCCGGCGTCCGCCATCTTCGTGCTCTGCTCGACCGTCTGGCTCACCGCCTGACCGTAGTCGATGTACGAATTCTTGGCCGCCGCGCTGGTCGGATCGCCCTGCACTGCGACCAGGAAGTTCTGGCCGTTCGCGCCGGTGGTGCGGCTGATGTGATTGATGTCCTGCAGGCCGGTCGTCTTGGCGTCCACCGCCACCGCGGCGGCCGCTTTTTCCAGATCCTGCCGCGACGCGAAGCCTGCGCTGGGGCCCAACTGTTCCAGGTTCGAGACCGCCTGCTGGTAGAGCTTGTTGTCGGGATGGCTGGGGTTGGAGATCAGCGGTTTGTCGGTCTGGGCCGGCGGCTGCGGCTGAGTTTCGGCGGCCGGAACCGACGGCTTGTCGCCGTTGACCGGCGGCGGGGTCTGGCCGTTGGTCGCGGGTGGCTGCGTCTCAGCGGCGGGCGGTGTCGGACCCTTGTTGGCCGGCGGCGTGGTCTGGGTGTCGGCCGGCGTGGTCGACCGGGTCTCGGTGACCGGCTTCTCGATCGTGGACAGGCCCAGCGCGGCCAGCGTGTTCTTCCCGGCCTTGCCGTCGTCCTCCAGCCCTTTCTGCTGCTGGAACTTGATCACCGCAGCCTCGGTCTTGTCGCCGAAGTAGCCGGTGGTGGGCAGCGGCTTGCCTTCCGCGTCGCGGATGCCCGCCTTGTTCAAGGCTTCCTGCAGACCCTTCACGGCGGGGCCTTCCTCGCCCTTCTTCAGCACGCCGTCGGCCATCGGATCCTTGGCGCGCCCGCCGGTGGCGTTCGGCGCCGGGCCTTTTTCGAGGTCGATCGGCACGCTCACGCCGGCTTTCTTCAGGGTCTGCTCGTCGCGGGCCAGTTCGGTCAGTTCGGTCTTCTCGTTCTTCGCGCGGTCGCGCAGGCCGGGCCACAGGTCCGGCGAACCGCTGAACAGGCTGTCGTTGCGCTTGAGCTTGTAATCCTGCACCGCGCCGACGATCTGTTCATCGGTGAGCTTGGACAACTGGTAGCCCTCGCCGAACTTGTCCTTCAGTCCGTTGGCGACGACGTTCGGCGTGAGGTTGCGGAACTGGACCGAGGTGCTCCACAGCATGTCCTGCACCGCGCGGCCGCGATCGCTCAGGTCCACGCCGCGGCCCTTCAGGGTTTCGTTCTGGACGTCGAAGAATTCCTTCTTGATAAAGGTGTGCTGGTCGGTGGAGAAACCCTGCGGATCGCGCGCCGCGACTTCTTTCCACTTCGCGTCAAAGGCCGGGGACGCGGGCGTCAGCCCCTTGAATTCGGCGCCGTACTTGGCCGACTGGCCCACGTATTCGGCCAGGCTGCCCTGGGTCGACGACAGCTGATACAGACCGTAGGACTTGCCGCCCAGATCGCCCTTGCCGGTGGAAATGAAGCCCGGGCCGCGGTTGCTGGTCTCGAACTGCGCCGAGGTCTGGCCGAGGTGCCAGGATTCGATATTGGTTTTCGCGCGCTGCACGTCGGCCGGCAGATTCTGTGCCGGCGGCTGCACGGGCACCGGCTGCGCGGGGGCGGGCTGCGTCGGCGCCGGTTGTGTCGGCGCGGGCTGTGTGGGCGCTGGCTGCGTCGGCGTCTGCTGCTGGCCGCCGATCACGCCCAGTTGGGTCAGGGTCTGCTTGTCGGCGACGCCGGTGGCGGGCAGGTTGTGGGTCTTCTGGTAATTCTCGATCGCCTGCTTGGTGGCGTTGCCGAAATCGCCGTCCTGGCCGATCACCCGGCCCTGCGCGTCGCGCGCATTCACTGCCCGCAGCTTCTCCTGCAGCAGGGCCACGTCCGGGCCTTTCTCGCCGAATTCGATCTTGCCGTCGGCCAGCGCCTGCTTCGGGGGCGCCGGGAACTTGCCGGAAATATGCTCGATCGTCGGCGTCTCGTTGACGATGTTCGTCGTGTTCGCGGGACGCTTGTCGGTGGTGATCGCGCCGCTGGCCATGTCGCGCACGTAGCGATCCGCCTGATCCAGATACTTCGCGTTGGCGTCGATGTGGAGATGGGTGCCGTAATAGCCGGGATCGCCCTTGCCGTAACCCGACTGGATGCCCAGCGGCTGGCCGTATTCGACCTTGACGCCCGGCTTGATGCTGTCGTCGATCTTCATGTGCCGCAGCTGGAACATCATCTCGCCGCCGGGGCGGTCGAGGATGGTCACGGTGCCGTTGCTCTTGTTGATCTCGCCGATGTAGCCGTTGGCCGGCGAAGGCACGGGCACGTTTCCGCTGTTGTTGTTCGCGTTCTGCAGCACGATGTCCTTGGACACCATCAACTGGCCGCCCGGGGTGTATACGGCCGTGCCGCTGTAGTCGCCCGCCACTTCTTCGGCCTTGCCGTTGACCTTGGCGTAGACGCGGCCGCCTTCCTGCAGATGGTTGCTGGGATGATGATGTTCGATATCGGACCACTTGGTGACCGGCTGGCTGCTGCTGCCGACGCTTTCGACGATCTTGTATCCGGGCATGACTGTCTCTCCTTGGATTCCGATATCGCTACGGATGAGCGGGCGAATGGGGGTGCTTCGAACGGATGCTTCGAACGAATGCTTCAGGGGGCCGGCGTCTGGCTGACCAGCGCCCAGCATCCGTCGACGAACTCGAAGGTGTAGCGGGCCGTTTCCCCGTAGGGCTCGACGGTCTCGTCGTTATTGGAAAAACGGGCCCTGGTGTAATCGACGGTGTAGGTATTGCCTTGCAGCGCGCGCTGCAGCTCCACGCGCGGCGCATCGGCGGCCGCAATCGCGGGATCCACCAGCACCCAGCGGTTGTCGACCAGGCCGATCCGGAAGCCGTCGAACTGCGGATGCGCCGCGGCCGCGTCGGCGGCGATGCCGGCTTTGAGATCGAGCCTGCTGTAGGCGCGCCGTACGTCGGCGGATTCGACGAACTGCTGGAAGAACTCGCGGCCGCCTTCGAGCGTGCAGGCTTCGGGCGGCAACGCGGGTTTCGGCGCGGGCGCTTCGACTACGGCCGGCGAAGCGTCCGGCGCGGGCGTCGCGGCTGTCGGTGAGGTGGTGTCGAGCTTCGCATCGGCAGTCGCCGGGGCGTCGGCCGCGGGTGCCGAAGGCTTGCAGGCCACAGTGAACGCGGCCGTGACGAGCAGCAGTGCGGTAAGGGCAGTCTTGCGGAACATCGGCTCAGAACTCCTGTGGATGGAAAACCGTGACATGATGGCCTGAAGCGGCGATCCGATGGCTCCGGTGGTTGAAAGTGCGCCGTCCCTGGCGCGTTGCATCGCGTCGCGTGCGTCAGCGTGCGCCGACCGCGACCTTGTTCGGTTCCTGCTGATGCGCGGGATCGGCCTGCGCCGCCGCAACCGCAGGCTTGTGGACATCGGCCATCGCCGTGCTCTGCGCCACCGTCTGGTTCACCGCCTGGCCGTAGTCGATGAACGAATTCTTCGCCGCCGGGCTGGTCGGGTCGCCCTGCACCGCCACCAGATACGTCTGCCCGTTCGGCGCGGACGTCTTGCTGACATGGTCGATGCTCTGCAGGCCGGTCGCCTTGGCGTCGACCGCCACCGCCGCGGCCGCTTTCTCCAGTTCCTCGCGCGACTTGAAGCCGCCGCTCGGACCCAGTTGTTCGAGATTCGCCACGGCCTGCTGGTACAGGCGGTTGTCGGGATGGTTGGGGTTGGACACCAGCGGACGGTCCGTCTGCGAGGGCTGCTCGAGGATGGGCGGCTGCTGGGGGTTCGTCGGCGGCGGCTGCGGATTCGCGGGTGTCGGCTGCGCGTCGGTCGGCGGTTGCTGCGGGTTCGCAGGCGTCGGCTGTGCGTTGGTCGGCGGCGGTTGCTGCGGGTTCGCAGGCGTTGGCTGCGCATCGGTCGATGGCTGTTGCGGATTCGTCGGCGCGGGCTGCTGCGCATCCTGCTTCAGACCCAGCGCCGTCAGCGTGTTGTTGCCGGCCTTGCCGTCGGGCTCCAGGCCGTGCTGTGTCTGATACTTTTCGACAGCGGCTTTCGTCATATCACCGTAGTAGCCGGTCGTCGGCAACGGTTGGCCATTCGCGTCGCGGATACCCGCAGCGTTCAACGCCTCCTGCAGCGCACGCACGGCCTCGCCGCGCTCGCCGTGCTTCAGCACGCCGTCGGCCATCGGGTCGGCCGGCGGCGGCGCCGCGGGCACCGGTTGCCCGTTGTCGCCGGGGCGCTGCTGGGTGTTGATGCGTTCGCTGAGGATATCGCCCAGATACTGTTTGAACTGCGCCGGTTCCACTTCGATGTGGGCGTGCACCGCGCCGGGGCTGCCGACGTCGGACTGACGCACCAGCGGCGCGCCGTACGGCACGAAATCGCCGGGCTGGAACGGCGAGCTGTTGCGCTCGCCGTGCAGCACCTGGCCGACCAGTTCGTTGTCGGGCGAGCCGATGGGTTTGCTCCAGAGGCTGATCGCATTGGTGTCGTCGTTGCGGAACTCCGCGTAACCCGCGACCGGGCTGGGCACCATCACCGCGTTGTTGCCGCTGGGCGTCTCCAGGATCAGATCCTTCATCACCAGCGGAATGCCGTTGCGATCGCCGCGGGTGCGCACCGCTTCGAGTTCGTCGTCGATGAACGCGGCCGGGCGGTCCACCGCCGCCGCATTGCCGTCGCGCACCGCAGCGGCATTGGTCTGCGGATGATGGATGGCCAGCCAGTCGTACGCCTGCTCGCCGGTGAAGCTGGTCGGGACTTCGCGATTGGTGCCCAGATCCAGGCGCGGTTCGCGGATGACGATGCGGTCGTTGCTCATGGCGGTGTCGGTCCTTGGAAGATCGTTGTCTGGAAGATCGTTGAGAGAGGACGCGATGGCTTCAGATCGTGGAATCGGGATCGCCGGTCAATCGCCAGCAGTCGCCGTGGCGTTCGAAACGGTAGGACACGCCCTCAACGTTGCCCGGCACGTTCACGAAGTAAGCGCCACCTTCCTCTGCGGAAACGCGGACATCCAGCGGCGCCGGACGCGGCGCGGACGCGTCGACCGACGGATACCAGGCGCCGTCGCGATAGCTCAGCGCGAAGCCGGTGTAATTGCCGGCCATGACATAGGTCTGCTGCGACTGATCGCCGGCGTCGCCGCGGTCGATCGTCTGCGCCACCCGCACCAGCGGCGCGGTGTATTGCGCGCGCACCAGCGGGTCGGCCGCGAACAGCTTCAGGAAACCGTCGAACTCGGCGGCGGGACATGCGCCCGCCGGATCGATCGCGTCGATCGCCGACAGCGCCCACGATTTCACCGCACCGAATGCGGGGGTTTCGTCCGGATCGGAGCCGGCCGGCGCACCGACCATCAGGCTCAGACGCTGCATGACATCGGCGTTGGCGAACTCCAGCGTGCAGCCTGCGTCGTCGCAGGATGCGAGCTCCGGCGTGCTGTAGCACAGCGCGGAACGACCGCCCAGCTTGCTCATGCAGTCGGCGCGATCGTGCAGCGGCAGCCAGCCGGCGGTGGTGAGCGCGGCGCGGGCCTCGGGAAACCCGACCCCTGTCTTCAGCATTCCGGGCAGTTCCACCTCGGCGACCGTCGCGGGCGGCGGCGTTGCGGCCGTGGTCGCGGCCTGGGCAGGCGATGCGGCAACGTCTGCGGGAGACGGCACGGAAGGCTTGCAGGCGGCGGTCAGCATCACGGCGGCGAACAGCGGAATGAAGCGGGCATTGCGGGACATCGAATCGGAACTCCTGGTTGGAAAATACGGACACGCGATCATGCGGGAGGGCAAACGGGTGGAAGGCCTGGCGGCGGTTCGCGGCGTTCGATCGCCCGCATCGTCGAAGCATTCCGGGGCGGCCGCCGGGTCGGTCGGATCGCGACGCTCCCGGAGGAAGCCCGCGCACGGCCGGACACGCGACGGATTCGCCTCAGGAGGCTGCGACGATGGAGAGATCGCGGTCCGTGCCCATGACCACCTTCCACAGGGAATGCGCAACTCCGGCCTGCGGAACGATCGGCCCCGGCGCCCCAAGCACATGGGCACGGCGACCGCAGGGGAGCCCGGTCCGCCACGGCCGGCCATGGGGGTGGCCGGAACGCATAGCGGTACCGGCCCGGACGAATGCCGGGCGCAGGGGCTGGAAGGTGTGGGCAAAAACGGATGAAGCCGCCGGTTCGCGCGCGGCAAAAGGCCCGGACGGCACGGCCACGGCGTGAGCGCCGGAACCGGAGAGGCCTGTGGGACCGACGGCGGCAGACGCCGCGACGGGTTCCCGGATCGCAGCGGACGCACGCCGCCGGCGATCATCGGCAGTGGCCACTGCCTGCAGTCTCGTATCAGCCATGACAGCTTCCTCGTTGGATACGACTGGGGTGAATTGGGTTGTAGGTGCAGCGGTGACGCGCGTCGCCCCGGTCTGGCCGGAACTCCACGGCCGACTGTATAGCACGTGGTTTGTGACGATGTCGCGGGTCCCGGGCGTCGCCGGTCCGGCGGAAGATCCAGCCGCGGCGGCAGGTCTGCGCTAAGAACCGCCGGCAGACCATTGATTGGCAAGGGCTCCGCCGGAGTCGCGGCCCGCCGGACGCGGTGCGCTAAAATCGCGGTTTCCGCGCTCATGGACCGTCCCGCATGCAACTTTCCAACGCCCGCGCCATCGTCACCGGCGGCGTGTCCGGCCTCGGCTTCGCCGTCGCCCGACACCTCGTCGCCCACGGCGGCAAAGTCGCGCTGTTCGACCTCAACGACGACAAGGGCGCCATCGCCGTCGCCGAACTGGGCGACGGCACCGCCCGCTATTTCCGCACCGATGTCAGCGACGAGGCGGCGGTCGCGGCCAATGTCGATGCCGCCAAAGATTTCCTCGGCGGCCTGAACGTCGCGGTCAACTGCGCCGGCATCCTCGGCGCGGGTCGCGTGCTGGGCAAGGAGGGTGCGATGCCGCTCTCGCAGTTCCAGACCACGGTGATGGTGAATCTGGTCGGCAGCTTCAACGTCGCCAAGGCCGCCGCGGCGGCGATGCAGCACAACGACCCCGGCGCCGACGGCGAACGCGGCGTGATCGTCAACACCGCATCGGTCGCGGCCTACGAAGGCCAGATCGGCCAAGCCGCGTATTCGGCCAGCAAGGGCGGCGTGGTCGCCATGACCCTGCCGATGGCCCGCGAGCTCGCGCGCTTCGGCATCCGCGTGATGACCGTCGCCCCGGGCATCTTCTGGACGCCGATGGTCGACGGCATGCCGGAATCGGTGCAGCAGTCGCTGTCGGCTTCGATCCCGTTCCCGTCGCGCCTGGGCAAGCCGGAGGAATACGCCGATCTGGTCGCCTATATCCTCGGCAACCCCTACCTCAATGGCGAAACCATCCGCCTCGACGGTGCAACGCGGTTGGCGCCCAAGTAATGCGCAGGGCGGGCCCTGGCCCGCCGTTACCTTGTTTGCGATCGCGTCGAGCAACGATCGGAACCGCTTCGCGCATCTCCCACATTCATCTATAACCTCGCAATGGCGGGCCAGGGGCCCGCCCTACAGGGAATCCATGCAATGAAGGCTTACGACATCAAGAAAGGCAACGTGGTCGAACACAACGGCACCGTCTATCAGGTGCGCGACATCGAGCGCAGCTCGCCGCAGGGCCGCGGCGGCAACGTCAAGTTCCGCTTCACCATGTACAGCGTGCCCGGCGGCAACAAGTACGACCTCAGCGTCGGCGGCGACGACGATCTGAAGGAAGTGGAACTGGCGCGGCGCCAGGCCACGTATTCGTACAAGGACGGCGATGCGTTCGTGTTCCTCGACGACGAGGACTACACGCCGTACACGCTCGACGCCGATGTCGTCGGCGATGCCGCGGGTTACATCACCGACGCTCTCACCGGCTGCTTCGTGCAGATCATCGACGACGCGCCGGTGGCGCTGCAGTTGCCGCAGAGCGTGGTGCTGGAAGTGATCGAAACCCCGCCGGAACTCAAGGGCGGCACCGCGACCAAGCGTCCGAAGCCGGCCAAGCTCAACACCGGCATCGAAATCCAGGTGCCGGAATACATCACCAACGGCGAAAAAGTCTGGGTGAACACCACCACCGGCGAATTCGGCGGTCGCGCGGACTGATGCGATTGAAGATCGCGGCCATCGCATTGACGATCGCGTGCGCGCTGGGCGGCTGCGCTGCCCGGCCGTTCGCGGCGTTCGAGGATCCGCGTCCCGAGGGACGTCTGAGCCTGAGCGAGCGTTCGCGCTGCGAAGTACCGGACGCCCCCACCGACAGGCCGAACTGGTGCGATTACCCGCACGAAGTCCGCGCATTCATCGATCAACGCGACAGCTGCGATCACTTCCGCGGCGAGCCCTGGCCGGAAGGCGATTCGACCTATGACCTCGAACGTCGGCGCGAACTGGCGGCTGCGATGAAAACCGCATGCGGCGGGAGCGATGCGCACCTGCGCGCGCTGCGGGCAAAGTATCGGGACGACGCCATCGTCGTCGCGGCACTCGCGACATACGAGGACGACATCGAGCCCTGAGGGCGACACTCAGTCTCCCGCCATCCACTTCCGCGCCATCCGCGCGATCGACGGATCGATCGACGGATCTTCCAGCAGCCCCGCGATATCGCGCCACGCCAGCGCATGCGACTCGTCGCTGACCGCGAAGTCCTCGCTGCCGGTCGCGCGCACCACGTAGCGCACGTCGTAATGCCAGTGCCCGGGCACATCGCCGCGCTCGGGGATCCAGTGCCGGTCCAGATCGAAGATGTCCGGCAGCACCACCAGATCGACCAGCCCCGATTCTTCTTCCGCTTCCCGCAAGGCCACCGCGGCCAGGTCGCGGTCGCCGTCGGCATGGCCGCCGAGCTGCAGCCAGCGATCGAGTTTGCGGTGATGGGTCATCAGCAATCGTTCGCCGGCGGCATCGACCAGCCAGGCCGACGCGGTGTAGTGCCCGGCGATGCGGTCGCGGACGAACGGATCGTGACCGTCGTCGAGCAATGCGCGGAAGACCTCCGTCAGCGCGCGCTCGTCGGGCCATACGCTGGCGTAGGCACTCAGGCTCGACTCGAGGTCGATGTCCGCGGCGGGATCAGGCTTCAACATGAATGGGCGGGCCCAGCGAGGGGGGCGGATTATCGCCCGGAAACGTTACTTGCGCCCTGTCGCCGCCGCAGGGTAAGGTGCCGGGCCAGCCGCGCGGACGGGTTCCACGCATCCTGCCGGCACGAAAAAACACACACATTCCGGCGCACACAACTCAAGGGGATAGATTGATGGCGAGCGCTCCCAACAGAGGCTTACTTGCACGCATGCTCATTCGGAAGAGCGTGGAGCAGGTGCAGCGGGAAACAGAAACCAGTCAGCTCAAGCGGACGCTCGGACCCTGGAATCTCGTATTCCTCGGCATCGGCTGCATCATCGGCGCCGGCATCTTCGTGCGCACCGGCAATGCGGCGGCACTCCACGCCGGCCCCGCGGTGCTGTTGTCCTTCCTCGTCGCCGGCATCGTCTGCGCCCTGGCCGGTCTGTGCTACGCCGAACTGTCCTCCACGCTGCCGGTCTCCGGCTCCGCGTACACCTACAGCTACACCACGGTCGGCGAATTCGCCGCCTGGATCATGGGCGGACTGTTATTGCTCGAATACGGTCTGGCCGCCTCGGTCGTCGCCGTCGGCTGGTCCGGTTATGTGGTCAGTCTGCTCGGCGACTACGGAATGGTGATTCCGCCAGAACTCACCGGACCCTACGGTCATGCGCTGGTGCGCGACGGCGCCGCGGTACTGGCCGCGGACGGCACGCCGATGACCACGCTGTTCAACCTGCCCGCATTCCTGATCTGCATCGCGCTGGCCGGTCTTCTGGTGGTGGGCGTATCCGAAAGCGCCAAGGTCAACAACGTCATCGTCGCGATCAAGATGACCGTGATCATCGCGTTCATCGTGATCGTCGGCTGGTACGTGATCCAGCATTTCGACACGCTCAAGGCGAACTGGGACCCGTTCATCCCCGAGCCCACCGGCGAGAAGGGCGAGTACGGCTGGGGCGGCGTGTTCCGCGCTGCGTCGATCGTGTTCTTCGCCTACATCGGCTTTGAAGCCGTTTCGACCGCAGGACAGGAAGCCAAGAATCCCAAGCGCGACATGCCGATCGGCATCATCGGTTCGCTGCTGGTCTGCACCGTGCTGTACATCCTGGTCTCGATCGTGATGACCCTGATGGTCAACTACAAGATGCTGAACGTGCCCGACCCGGTGGCGGTCGCGGTGGATGCGCTCGGCCCGCAGTGGGGCTGGTTCGCCAAGACCATCAAGGTCGGCGCGATCATCGGTCTGACCTCGGTGATCCTGGTGCTGATGTACGGCCAGACGCGCATCTTCTACACGATGGCCCGCGACGGCCTGCTGCCGCGCGTCTTCGCGAAAGTGCACCCGAAGTACAAGACCCCGTGGGTGAACACGATCCTGGTCGGCCTGCTCACCGCCGTCGCCGCTGCGTTCTTCGACATCAATACGCTCGGCGACATGACGTCGGTCGGCACGCTGGCCGCCTTCGGCATCGTGTGTCTGTCGGTGATCTGGCTGCGCAAAACCCATCCGGAAATCCCGCGCGGCTTCCGCGTGCCGTTGTATCCGGTGCTGCCGGCGCTGGGCATCGTCTCGTGCTTCGCGCTGATCTTCACTGTGGAAAGCCGGGTGCTGATCTTCTTCGCCTGGTATCTGGTCGCGGCCATCGTCCTGTACTTCGTGTACGGCCTGCGCAACTCCCAGCTCCAGAAGGGCGAAGCCCAGCACGACTGACGTCTGTCCGATACGAACGAAAACGGCGCGGAATTCCGCGCCGTTTTTTTATGCCCGGACTCCGGGTGATCAGATCTTCTTCGCCCAAGCGCTGCACCAGCCCTTAGCGACCACGCTGTTCTTCGGGAACAGGGTGCACGGACCGGTCGCCGCGCCCTTGGCGCCCTTGAAGAAATTGCAGTTGGCGCAGTTGCTGGCGGGCTTGAACGCAGCGTGCTTCACCTTGGTGGCGTCCTCGGCATAGGCCAATGCTTTGGCGGTCGCGTCGGTGAGCGCCAGCTTGGGCAGAGGCTTGGCGGCGGCAGCAGGTGGCGGCGGCGCGGCGGCTTGCGCACCGAGGGAGCGCAGCGCCAGCGGCGCGGTGGCCGTGGCGACGACGGCGATGGTCAGGAAACGGCGGCGGGAGGCATCGTGGCTCATCTGGCTGGCACCTGTAACGGGAGGAATACCCGAAGTATGTGCCTCGCCTCGGGCCATCGCATTGAGCCGGGTCAAATCCGCGACGGTCCATGCCATCGGGGCCCCGGGCAACGCGCAAGCATCCGCTAAACTGCCGGCCATGAACGCGCCCCTCTACGACACCGCCCGCCTGCATGCGCTGGCCGACGAACTCATCGCCAACATCCGCGAGCTGGCCGTCGCCGGCTGGACCCCGGCCACCAGCAGCAATTTCTCCCAGCGCCTCGACGACCGCCACGCCGCGATCACCGTCTCCGGTCGCGACAAGGGCCGGCTGACCCGCGACGACATCATGGTGGTCGACTTCGACGGTCAGGCCGTCGGCAGCGACCACCGGCCGTCCGCCGAAACCCTGCTGCACACCCAGCTCTACCGGCGGTTCCCGGAGATCGGCTGCGTGCTGCACACCCATTCGCACAACCAGACCGTCGCATCGCGGCTGTACGGCAGCGCCGGCAAGGTGCATCTGGCCGGCTATGAACTGCTGAAGGCCTTCGACGGCACCCGCACCCACGAAACCGAACTGGACCTGCCGGTGCTGCCCAACACCCAGGACATGCCGGCGCTGGCCGCGCAGGTCGAAACCCTGCTCGACGCCGGCCCGATGTGGGGCTATCTGATCGACGGCCACGGCTTGTACGCCTGGGGCCGGACGATGGCCGAAGCGCGGCGGCATCTGGATGCGTTCGAATTCCTGCTGGGCTGCGAGCTGGACCTGCGCCGCCTGCGGAATTGATCACAGGCCTCCGTAAGAGGGGCTTCAGCCCCGAGCTCTGCGCCGTTGTTGTAGGAGGGGCTTCAGCCCCGAGCTTTTCTTGCCGCAGAGCTCGGGGCTGAAGCCCCTCCTACAACGGCACGGCCGTCCGCGACAACGTTGATCCCCACCCCGCCCAGCCCCACTATTCACCGACCACGTCACCGCCCAGGATCGCCCCCATGAGCCGCTTGCGCATCTTCGCCGACGACCGCCCCGACGCCCCGCTGTCGGTCACCCACGACCACGCGGCCATCGCCGAGGCGCTGTCGACGATCCGGGTCGATTTCGAACAGTGGCGCTCGACCCAGGCGATCCAGCCGGGCGACCCGTCCGAGGCGATCATCGCCGCCTACCAGGCCGATATCGACCGGATCAGCGCCGAGCGCGGCTTCACCACCATCGACGTCGTCAGCGTCGCGCCGGACAACCCGAACCGCGAGGCGATGCGCGCCAAGTTCCTCGACGAGCATCTGCACAAGGAAGATGAAGTGCGCTTCTTCGTCGCCGGCTCCGGGCTGTTCAGCCTGCACGTCGACGGCAAGGTCTACGAAGTGCTGTGCGAAGCCGGCGACCTGATCTCAGTGCCCGACTCCACCACCCACTGGTTCGACATGGGCCCGGAACCCAGCTTCGTCGCCATCCGCTTCTTCCAGCAGCCAGACGGCTGGGTCGGCCATTTCACCGGCACGGACATCGCGCAGCGGTTTCCGCGACTTGAAGTCGGCGGGATAGCGTGATCGCGACAATGCCGGTTCTCGTAGGCTGGGTCATTGACCCAGCTTTGATCGCCTGACTCTGAGTCGATTGCCTAGCCTACGAACGTTGTTCGGAGCCTGCACGATTGGCCTATAAAATGACTTCAATCTTCAACCAGGACAGATAAATGAAGCGGATTTTTCTTTTGTTTATTCTGTTAGCCGCCCCAATGACCGTGCTATCTCAAGATGGCTACGAAGGATTCAAAGAAGCTGGCAAAGCGCTTTTTGGCGGTAACCAAGACGAAGCGTACCGCCAAGGTGTTGAGCGGGCACTCAGACGGGAAATAGCCGGACAGCAACTAATTGAAGCTCAACAAGATGCCGAAATTTCAAAAATTGAAACAACAGCACGGGCACGAATAGCCAAGTTCTGGGTCTTCACCGGTCTTTCCGAGGAGGAAGCAGTCAGTGTCTCATCTGAATTTCGGCTTCAAAGCCGGCAGATTTCCATTAACGCACGAGCGCAGCGGGACGGCATCGAGAAAACTTTGGTCAGGGCTCTAAAAGCTTATTCCGATTACGACTACCTCCTCGCCAATCAACTTCTGATCGCAGCAGAACGCATTTCCGGAACCACCCCAGAGCAGCTTTCTTCCGCACAAAAGGCCGTTGAAGTTGAAAAACAACGCATCGGAATAGAGTTGCGGAACCCATAATCTGTTTCGATCAAACAAGAAATCCATGAGCCTACTCATCCTCACCGACATCGAAGGCACAACCAGCAGCATCTCGTTCGTGAAGGACGTGCTGTTCCCGTACGCGCGCGATGCGCTGCCCGCGTTCGTGCGCGAGCACGGCGCGCGCGCGGATGTGCGTCATTGGCTCGATGCTGTGGCCATTGAGCACGGCGCCGTCTGCAGCGACGACACCATCGTCGAAATCCTGCAGGGCATGATCGACGAAGACCGCAAGCACACCGCGCTGAAGGCGCTACAGGGCATGATCTGGGGCGAGGGTTACAGCAGCGCCGATTTCACCGCGCACATCTATCCCGACGCCGCCGCGAAACTGCGCGACTGGCATGCAGCCGGGTATCCGCTGGCGGTGTATTCGTCGGGCTCGGTGCCCGCGCAGAAACTGTTCTTCGGCCACACCGATGCCGGCGACCTCACCGCGCTGTTCGACGGCTGGTTCGACACCGAAGTCGGGCACAAGCGCGACGCCGACAGCTACCGCACCATCGCGCGCCGGCTCGACCGCGACGCAAGCGGCATCGTGTTTCTGTCCGACGTAGTCGAAGAACTCGATGCCGCGCGCGACGCCGGCATGCGCACGGTGCTGATCGACCGGCTCGACGATTACCCGCAGCCGCGCCTCGGCGACGCCGCACACGGCCATCACCGCGTCGAGCGCTTCGACCAACTGCATCCCGATCTGCTGGCCAACCCGGAGTCTTCGACACCGTCATGAACCGCCTGCCGCAGTTGCTGTGGTGCCTGCTGGCGCTGATCGGCGCCACGGAATCGGTCGCGGCGCGAGGTCTGACCGACCCCGCGCTGCGCGAACGTCAACGCACGCTGGTCGACGCCGCAGTCGCCGGGCTCGCGCCGCAGCGTCCCGGGCAGCCGGATCTGTACGTCGTCGGCGTGGGCGGCGACAGCACCGAGGACGTGTTCCGCAACGAGACGGTCTATCTCGACACGCTGATGTCGCAGCGCTTCGGCGCGCGCGGACGCGTGGTGACGCTGATCAATCACAGCGACAGCCTGATCAGCGCGCCCCGACCGCTAGCGACGCAGGACAATCTGCAAGCCGCACTGACGGGTATCGGCAAAGTGATGGATCGCGACGAAGATCTGTTGCTCCTTTTCATGACAATGCATGGCACGAGGCAGCACTTGTTGTTCATGCAGATGGCCCCCGACTACTGGACGTTGATCGATCCATACAGGCTGGAGGCTCTCCTCGAGCATGCCGGCATCCGCAATCGCGTCATCGTCATCACTTCTTGCTATTCCGGTGGTTTCATACCGGTCCTTAAGAACGACAACAGCCTGATCATCACCGGGGCCGACAGCAATCGGCGCTCCTTGGGCTGCGGCCCCGATTCGGACGCGACCTATTTCGGCCGCGCCTGGCTGGTAGACGGGTTGAACGAGACCACCGATTTCGTCGCCGCATTCGAGACCGCGAAGACGCGCATCGCCGAACGCGAGAAGGAAGAAGGCTTCCGGCCGTCGCGGCCACAGATCTCGGCCGGCAAAGAGATCCTGCCGCGCCTGCAGGCGTGGCAGTCGCAGCTGGTGCCCGGCCCGAAGGTGGCGTATGCCGTGCCCGCGCCGCCGGCGCCGGCGGTCGATGCCGCGACACCTGCGAAGGCGAACAGCGGGAAAGCGTCGAAACCAAAAAAATGACGCCGCATCAGAGGACGATGATGCCGTAGAGCGACCTTCAGGCAGGCCCAGAACGAATCGAATATACGACGGCGGTTGAAGCCGCGCCTGCGGCCGGCGCGAATGAGGCGACAAGGTTTTTCAGCAGGATACGCGCCCGAAGAGCAGCGGCCTGAAGGCCGCTCTACAGGGCGCGGATGGAATCAGTGAAGTTTCTCGCCGCGCGCCAACATCTCCACCAGCGTCTCCACCCGTTTCGCCCTGGTTTCCGGCTTTTTCGCGGTCTGCACGCGCCAGCACACCGCGTAGCGATTGGTCTTGTCCAGCGTCTCGAAGAACGTGCGTGCCTGTTTGTTCTTCGCCAGCGCCGCGGCCAGCTCCGGCGGCGTTTCCATGTTGCGCGCGCCGTCGTAGGCGGCGTCCCAGCGGCCATCGGCTTTCGCGGCATCGACTTCGCGCTGCCCGCCCGCGCGCATCCGGCCTTCGGCGATCAGGCGTTCGACCTTGCCGATATTGATCTTCGACCACAGGCCTTTCGGACGCCGCGGCGTGAATCGCTGCAGGAAGTATTCGCCGTCGAACCCGCGCTTCTGGCCGTCGATCCAGCCGTGGCACAGCGCGACCTCCAGCGCCTGATCGTAGGTCACGGTGGCGATGCCGCTGTCCTTCTTGGCGATCTTCAGCCACAGCCCTTTCGACGCGGCATTCGCGACCAGCCATGTTTCCCACGCTTGGCCATCGGCGAACGGCAGGACGGGAAGATCGTCGGGAAGATCGGTCATGGCGACGCCTCCCATTCGTGCAATCGATATTCGCCCTGCGCCCGCACTTCGCCGCGCCAGGCGTCGAACGCGCGCACCTCGATGCGATGCGCGCCCGGCGCCAGATCCGTCGGCAGCGCGCCGCGCCACAGATGCGGCGAAGGCGTCGCTTCCGCCGAGCGGTCGTAGCCGCGCAGCGCATCGGCGTCGGCATCCAGCATGTTCTCGCGCACCACGCGCGGATCGGGCGCGAGGGTCCGGCGCATCGGCTTCCATTCGCCGTCATTGATGCGGAACTCCACGCGCGTATCGGCGCGTGCCATGTAGACGTTCGCGTACACGCCGTAGGCGGGATACGCGCCGCGGCGCAGCACTTTCGGCGCGTGCAGGCCGATCTGCGCATCCTGCGGATCGCGGGCAGCGTGCCAGGCCAGTGTGTAACGACCGTCGCGGCCGATGCCCAGACTGGCGTAACCGTTCGGCGTGCCGTCGGACATCGTGGTATCGGGAATGCCGCTGGCATCCTTCACGCCGGTCCAGAACGCGCCGCAGGCCGCGCCGACGTTGTATTCGTGCAGCGGCGCGGCGCCCTGCCAACCGGTGCGCGCATCGTGCATCCAGTGCTGTTGGGCGTGGCTGTGACCGCTGAGGATCAGCACGTTCGGAAACCCGCGCAGCAGCGCGAACAGCCGCGCGCGATCGGCGTCGCGGAAGGTGTCGCGGCCTTCGTACTCGAACAGCGGAATATGCATCGCCAGCACCAGCAGGCGCTGCTTCGGTACGCGCGGCAGATAGGCTTCGAGAAACGCGAACTGGTCTTCGCGCAGGCCGCCGATGTACGCCGGGCTCTGGCCTGGTTGATAGATCACGTCGTCGAAACCCACGAACACCGCTTCATCTTCTTCCCACGCGAAGGTGTCGGGGCCGAAGGTGTTGCGGAAGGTCAGCAGCGAGTCTTCATCGTGCGCGACGTCGAAGTCCAGATCATGATTGCCGGCGACGTGCAGCCACGGCACGCCGATGCGCCGGGTTTGCGCGTTCAGGGCCGGATACAGCGACAGCTCGTCGTCGACGATATCGCCCAGGCTCAATCCAAGCTCCGGGGCACGGCGCTGCGCACCGTTGGCGGACACGAGTTCGGCCAGCACGCTGTCGACGATGTCGCGGGCGTAGTAATCGACATCCGCGGCCGACTTGACCTGCGGATCGGCGAACACCCGCACCTCCAACCAGCCGTCGCCTGGAGGCGCGCGGCGCAGGCCGATATCGAAACTGCGCGGCATCGGGCCGGATGTGATCCCGCCGTACTTCAGCGACGGCGGCGCGAGGGCCGGCACATGCCGCCAGGCGCCGGGACGCGCCAGGTCGTTCTGCGGCACGCGCCAACCCGCGGGTTTGATGGCGAACACCGTCTGCCCCGGCGCGACCGCAATGCGGTAACGCCCGGCCGCATCGGTTTCCGCCAGCGCGCGGCCGTTCGAGATCAGAACGCGCGCGACCCCGGGTTCGCCGCGATCGCGCCGGCCGTCGCCGTCGCGGTCGTCGTAGACCACACCGCCGAGCATCTCGCCGGGCAGTGCTGGCGCATCGGCCACTGCGGCGCCCGCGGCGCAGAACAGCAGTCCCAGCATGCATACCCCTTCGCGAACCCGCATCGCCGCCTCTTTTCTGTCCGGACCGGTACAGGATTATGCCTCCGCCCGCCCTGCCCCGGACACCGCGCCAACAGCACCGCGATCCGTGCCCGTGTGCAGTAAGATCAGGCCTGTTCCGGCCGCAGGGGAGTCGCATGCCGTTCCGACGTGTCTGGCTTTGGGCCATGGTCATCGCCGCTGCGCAGCTGTTGTGCGCGCCGACGACCCGGGCCGCGAATCCGCAGCCGCCGGCGGAACTGATCGAAGGCACCGCATCGCTGTCGCTCACCCCGCATCTGAGCTATCTGCACGACAAGGACGCGATCGACACCGCCGACGACGCCTGGCGGCGCATCGCCATCGACGGCTTCCAGCCGGTGCCCGCGGGCAAGACCGCGTTCGGCTTCCAGCAGGGCGCCTACTGGTTCCACGCCACGGTGGTGAACCGCGACCCCGACGAACGTCACTGGATGCTGGTGCAGCGTTTCGCGCTGATCGACCGCATCGATCTGTTCCTGCGCTATCCCGATGGCCGCATCGTCCAGCAGGCCAGCGGCGACCTGCTGCCGTTCTCGGCGCGCAGCATTTCGTATCGCCATCCGAATTTCCGCATCGAACTGCCGCCGGGCCAGCCGGTCGACATCCTGCTGCGCACGCAGAGCCAGAGTTCGATGCAGGTACCGCTGGAGCTGTACACGCCCGCGGCCTTCACCTCGCTGTCGCGCGATGCGCAGTTCGTGATGGGTATCTATTACGGCATCCTGCTCGCGCTGTTCGTCTACAACCTCGTGCTGTGGCTGACGCTGCGCGATCCCAGCTATTTCTGGTATCTGTTCCATATCTCCGCGTTCGGCCTGGTGTTGTTCACGCTGAACGGCTACAGCTTCGAATACCTGTGGCCGGACAACCCGTGGCTGGCGAACGTGGCGGTGCCGCTGTCGATCTGCTTCGCCATCATCGGCATGCAGCAGTTCGCGCGGACGTTCCTGGAAATGCCGAAGCGCTTTCCGCGCGGCAATATCGTCAGTCTTGCGATCATCGGCATCTGCGCCGTGCTGGGCGCAGCGGCGCTGTGGCTGCCGTACAGCATCGCCACGCCGTGGGCCACGCGCACGGTGATCATCAGCGTGCTGTGGACCGTGGTCGCCACCGTGGTAGTGCTGCGCCGCGGCTACAGGCCGGCGCGGCTGTTCCTCGCCGCCTGGGCGGTGTTCCTGGCCGGTACCGCGACCATCGCGGCGCTCGCGTTCGGACTGGTGCCCAAGAACATGCTCACCGAATACGGCGTGCAGATCGGGTCGGCGCTGGAAATGCTGCTGCTGTCGATCGCGCTGAGCTACCGGTACGCATCGCTGCGCAACGAGAACGAGCGCATCGCCGCCGAAGCCAACATGCAGCTGGAACGCAAAGTCGCGCAGCGCACCCAGGAAGTCCGCAGCGCGCTGATGCAACTCGAAGACGCCCACCGCCGACTGCACGATTCGAGCCGTCGCGACGGGCTGACCGGCCTGTACAACCGCACGCATTTCCACGAGAACTTCGAGCTGATGCTCAAGGAATCGCGCGACAGGGGGCAGCCGGTATCGCTGTTGATGATCGATCTGGATCACTTCAAGTCGATCAACGACCGCTACGGACATCTGGTCGGTGACGACTGCCTGCGCTGGGCCGCGCAGCGGATCGGACAGGCGCTGCGCGTGCACGAGTCCGCACTGCTGGCGCGCTTCGGCGGCGAAGAGTTCGTGGTCATCCTGCCCGGTCACGATCTGCACAGCGCCGTCGGCGTGGCCGAAAGCCTGCGCCGCAAACTGGTCGAGGAACCCTGCGCCAGCGGGCCGCACCGTCTGCGCGTCACGGCGAGCCTCGGCGTGCATACCGTCGACCCGGGCGTGGACATCGATTCCGATGCCGCACTGTCGGTCGCGGATCAGGCGCTGTACGCGGCGAAGGCCAACGGTCGCGATTGCGTGCGCACGTCGATCACCGCCGCGTAACGAAACCATCAAGCCTGGTGTAGAGCGGCCTTCAGGCCGCTGCTTTCACGGGAGACAAAACAACGGCCTGAGAGCCTGTTCAAAACAAAGCTGTAGAGCGGCCTGACCAGCCATTCGGCTGTTGAAAACTAGGCCGCTGGCTCGTTCCGGGAAGAGCAGCGGCCTGAAGGCCGCTCTACAGGATGCATGGCGCAGCTCAGCGCGGAACCGGCGGCGGCGTGTTGTTCTGGATGTAACGCTCGAACACGCGGGTGTAATCCGCGGTGATGTGACGATTGAGCATCGCATCGTTCAGATTGTCGAGCACCGCATTGAAGTGCGAGACCACGCCGGCTTCGCCGCCGAGGTTGTTGAGCTTGAGCATGCCGCCCATCGCTTCGAGCGTACGCACCGCATTGTCGCGGGCGACGCTGTCGCGAGCCTGCTGTTTGCCGATGGCGATCAGCGCCTTGTAGATGTCCTTCACCTGTTCGATGAAGCTCTTCTTCACGTCGATGCTGAAGACGGATTCGCCGATCGAGAACTTCAGCTCCACATCCATGTCGAGCGTGCCGGCGGTTTCGATCGCGACGTAGCCGATGCGCTGCGTGGCGTATTCGTAGCGTTTGATCATGCGCTTGCTCGACACCGCGGAATCGCCGTCGACGTGGATCAGCGCGAGATTGGTGAAGCAGTATTCGTCCTTCTTCGATTTGATCAGGAAGAAGATCTTCTCGCCGTCTTCATGGAACAGGTAATCGTCGGCGTCGACCTTGTCGTAGTCCGCGGGCGAAACGATCACGCCGATGTCGCTGATGCCCAGCGCTTCGGCGGCGAATTTCTTGAACATGGGGCGTCCTTTGAAGTGGATTAGCGCGTATGGATCGCGCCACGAAATGCTATCAGAGACTACGTGCCGGGCACTTGTGACCAATGGCACTGCCGCGCACGGATTGTGACAAGCGCATGAATCCAGGCTGGGCCGGGAGTCCAGCCTCGCCGTCAGCTTCGCCTCGCGGCCAGCACGCGTTCGACATCGGCCAGGGACAGCCCACGCATGCGCAGCAGTACCAGCAGGTGGTAGACAAGGTCGGCGGCTTCGCCGAGCAGCGCATCATCGTCTTCCACCACCGCGGCCAGCGCGGTTTCCAGGCCTTCCTCACCCACTTTCTGCGCGATGCGCTTGATGCCGCTGTCGAACAGCTTCGTGGTGTAGCTGCCCGGCGGCCGATCCGCTTCGCGCAGGCGGATCAGGTCGTCGAGTTCGCCGAGCACATCATCGGCATCATGGCCGGAATCGATGCCGGGCGCCGACGGAAAACAGCTCGGCGTGCCGAGATGACAGGTCGGCCCGTGCGGCCTCGCCTGCACCAGTAGCGTGTCTTTGTCGCAATCCACTTCCAGACTCACGAGCGTCAACACATGGCCGCTGCTTTCGCCCTTGGTCCACAGCCGCTGCTTGCTGCGGCTGAAGAACGTGACCTGTTGCAGTTCGATGGTTTTCGCCAGCGCCTCGCGCGACATGTAGCCCAGCATCAGAACGCGATGCGAATCGGCATCCTGCACGATCGCTGGCAACAGCCCGTCCTGCTTTTCCCAGGCCAGGCTTTCGATATCGAGCGCAGCCGCATCGACAGGGCCGGTATCGACAGGAGCAGCATCGACAGGAATGATTCCGCTCACAGCCTCACCTCGATGCCTTGCGCGCGCAGATCGCGCTTGAGATCCGGAATCGCGATCGCGCCGGAGTGGAAGACGCTGGCCGCCAGCGCGGCGTCGACATCGGCCTCGCGGAACGCGTCGACGAAATGTTCGACCGCGCCAGCGCCGCCGGATGCGACCAGGGGCACGTCGCAGATCGCGCGCACCGCCTTCAATTGCTCCAGATCGTAGCCCTTGCGCACGCCGTCGCTGTCCATGCAGTTGAGCACGATCTCGCCCGCGCCCAAGGCCTGCGCCTCGCGCACCCAGTCGAGCGTGGCCTTGCCGAGCGCCTTCGTTTTGTCCGGATCGCCGGTATAGCTGCGCACGCGCCAGACGCCGTCGGCGTCGCGCATCGAATCGATGCCCACCACCACGCACTGGCTGCCGTAGGCTTCGGCGATTTCCGTAATCAGCGCCGGCCGTTCCAGCGCGGGCGTATTGATCGACACCTTGTCGGCGCCCGCGAACAGCACGCGGCGCGCGGTGTCGACGCTGCGGATGCCGCCAGCGACGCAGAACGGGATATCGATGGACGAGGCGACGCGCCCCACCCAGTCGACATCGACCGCGCGGCCGTCGGGGCTGGCGCCGATGTCGTAGAACACAAGCTCGTCGGCGCCTTCGTCGCGATAGCGGCAGGCGAGTTCGACGATATCGCCCATGTCGACGTGATCGCGGAACCGCACGCCCTTGACGACGCGGCCATCGCGCACATCCAGGCAGGGCACGATGCGGACGCTCAACATGCCAGCGCATCCTCGATGGTCATGCCGCCTTCCAGCAGCGAGCGACCGAGCACTGCGCCCGAACAACCCGCATCGCGCGCGGCCACGATGTCGGCGACATCGCGCACGCCGCCGCTGGCCTGCAGTTGGAAGCCTTCATCGCGCGCAACGATCATCCGGTACAACTCCAGATTGGGGCCGCGCATCATCCCGTCGCGGGCGATGTCGGTGCAGAGCAGATGCTGCGCGCCCGCATCGCGATAGCGACGCAGGCAGGCATCGAGATCGAGTTCGGCGCTTTCGGTCCAACCGTGGATCGGCAACTGCCACACGCCGCCCTCGTCCTGGCGCGTGTCGAGCGCGATGGTGATGCGCGCGGCGCCGTAGCGCTGCAGCCAGGCTTCGACCCGTGCGGGTTCGCGCACTGCGAGCGAACCGATCACGACGCGCGAAGCGCCCTGCTCCAGCATCGCTGCGACCGCGGCCTCGTCGCGAACGCCGCCGCCGGTCTGCACCTGCAGGCGGCCGTCGTCGGCGATGCTGCGCAACAGCGGCGCGAGCGTATAACCTCCGGCGCGCGCAGCATCGAGATCGACAAGATGCAGCCAGCGCGCGCCGGCATCGGCGTAGCGCATCGCGACCGCGAGCGGATCGTCCGGATAGCGCGTTTCGCGCGCGTAATCGCCCTGCTGCAGGCGCACGACGCGCCCTTCGCGGACGTCGATGGCGGGATAGGCGGTGAAGGTGTTGTCGGCGACGCTCATGCGGGAAGCTTCAGGAAATTGTCGAGCAGGCGCAGACCGGCTGCGGACGAACGCTCGGGATGGAACTGCGCGCCGTAGCGCTTGCCGCTGCCGACCACCGCCGCGAAACGCTGGCCGTGATCACTTTCGGCGAGCACGCAGGCATCGGTGTCGTCGTCGACCAGCACCGCATAACTGTGCACGAAATAGGCGTGGGCACCGTCGTCGATGCCGTCCAGCAGCGGCGATGTATCGCCGTTCGCATCTGTGCGCTTGCGCAGCCGGTTCCAGCCCATATGCGGCACGCGCAGTCCCGGGCCGCCAGCGAGCTTGCTCACCCGTCCTTTCAGCAGACCGAGGCAATCGACATCGCCTTCGCTGGATGTCTCGAACAGCAGTTGCATGCCCACGCAGACGCCCAGCAGCGGCACCTGGCTGTTGCGCAGCGCCGTATACAGCCCGCGCGCGCGAAGCAGCGCCATCGACGGTGCAGCGGCGCCAACGCCGGGCAGGATGATGCGTTCGGGCTCGCCGAGTTCGTCGGCATCGCGCACGAGCCGCGGATGCGCGCCGATCCGGTTCAACGCATAGCGCACCGAGCCCAGATTCGCGCCGCCGGCGTCGATCAGCGCCAGATCGCCACCGCTCACAGCGTCCCCTTGGTGCTGGGCAAGGCATCGCCTTCGCGCTTGAACGACTGACGCAGCGCGCGCGCGACCGCCTTGAAACAGGCTTCGATCTTGTGATGATCGTTGTCGCCGCGCACCGACAGATGCAGATTCAGGCCCGCGGTTTCGCACAGCGAACGGAATACGTGCGGCACGAGCTCGGTGGCGAGATCGCCGACCTTCTCGCGCTTGAAGTCGCCGTCGAACACGAAATACGGGCGACCAGACCAGTCCAGCGTCGCACTGGCCTGCGCTTCATCCATCGGCAGCGTGAAGCCGTAGCGCGCAATGCCGCGCTTGTCGCCCAGCGCCTGACGCAGCGCCTGCCCCAGCGCCAGCGCGCTGTCTTCGACGGTATGGTGCTCGTCGATGTGCAGGTCGCCGTCGCAGCGCAGCCGCAGCGCGAAGCCGCCGTGTTTGCCGAGTTGCTCCAGCATGTGGTCGTAGAAGCCAAGACCGGTCTTCACGTCGGGATCGGCCTCGCGGTCGAGATCTACTTCAACCTCGATCCGCGTCTCTTTGGTCTTGCGTTCGATGCGCGCGGTGCGCGGCACATCCACCAGCGCATGCGCGATGTCGCTCCACGCCACGCCATCGCCGAACTGCGGCGACTTCAGCTTGAAGCCGCGGATATCGAGATTCGTCGCGAACTGGATGTCGGTCTCGCGGTCGCCGACCATCGCCGAGCGCGACCAGTCGATGCCGCGATCGCGCAGCAGCGACTGCATCAGACCGAGCGCCGGCTTTCGATCGGGGGAATTCTCGTGCGGGAAGCTGCGATCGATCAGGACATCGCGGAAGCGGATGCCCTGGCTCTCGAAGATCTGCATCATCAGCGCGTGCGGCCCGTCGAAGTCAGCCTGCGGAAACGCGTCGGTGCCGAGGCCGTCCTGATTGGTCACCATCACGAAATCGTAGCCGGCGTCGCGCAGGCGCAGCATCGCCGGAATCACGCCATCGACGAAGGCGAGCTTGTCGTAGGCGTCGATCTGGAAATCGGCCGGCTCGCGAATCAGCGTGCCGTCGCGATCGACGAACAGAATGGGCTTGGTGATGGTCATGCCTGCGCTCATGCCGCGGCTTCCTCCGGCAGCAACGCCGCGAACACCGCGTCGTTCTCGTCCGGCATGCCGATGGTGATGCGCAGCGCATCGCCCAGCCCCGCGGTCGCGCGCATGTCGCGCACGACCACGCCGGCAGCGAGCAGGCGCCGATACGCGGATTCGGCATCGTCGAATCGCGCCAGCAGGAAATTGCCGGCGCTGGCGTACACCCGGCGCACGCCGCCGAGCTGCGGCAGACGCGCGAGCATGCGTTCGCGCTCGGCGCGGATGGTCGCCGCTCGCGCAGCCGCCTCCGCGAGCGCCGCCGGCTCCAGCGCGCGCAGTGCGAGATCGGCGCAGGGCTGCGGCACCGGATACGGCGCCTGGCAGCGACGCAGTACATCGATCAACGCGGGATCGGCCAGCAGGCAGCCGATCCGCGCGCCGGCCAGCGCATGCAGCTTCGACAGCGTGCGCAGTACGGCGATATTCGGATACTCATCGATCAGCGATGCCGCCGACGGCGTGTCGGCGTATTCGATGTAGGCCTCGTCGACCACCAGCAGCGCGCGGCCGGCCAGCGCCTGCGCCAGCGCGCGGATCGCGGCCAGGGTGATCAGCTCGCCGGTCGGATTGCCGGGCGAACACAGGAATACGATCTTCGCGCGGCGGGCGATGGCGAGGTCGCGCATCGCGGCAAGATCGGTGACCCAGCCATCGGGACGCTCGCGCATCGGCGCTTCCACCAGCGGCGCGCCCTGCAAGCGCGCGCACACCGCGTACATGCCGAACACCGGCGGCGCGATCACCACCGGATCGTGTTCGGCGCGGCACAGCGCGCGCACCAGCAGGTCGATGGCTTCATCGCTGCCGCGTCCGATCAGAAGCTGCTCCGGGCGCACGCCGTAGACCTCGGCCAGACGCGCGCGCAGCGCTTCGGGCTGCGGCTGCGGATAGCGGCGCAGCGCGCCGGCATCGTCCGCCGGATTCGTCCACGGCGATTCGTTGGCGTTGAGCCAAACCGTGCCGTCGACCTTGTGGCTGCGTGCGGACGAATAGCCGGCGAACGCGCGCAGATCCTCGCGCACCAGATCGATGACGCCGGCTTTGGTCTGCGCCGCGAACGGTGCGCTCATGGCGTGTCCACCGCGGGCAAGGACGCGATGCGCAGGCTCACCGCATTGGCGTGCGCCTGCAGACCCTCGGCTTCGGCGATGCGGATCGCGCTGGGACCGATCCGGCGCAGGCCTTCGGCGGAGACGCTCTGCACGCTGATCGCGGTCTGGAAACCGGTGACCGACAGCCCGCTCCACGCGCGCGCAGCGCCGCCGGTCGGCAGCACGTGATTGGTGCCGCTGCAGTAGTCGCCGAGCGATTCGGCGGCGTAATCGCCGAGGAATACCGAGCCCGCGGCGCGCACGCGACCGAGCCACGGCTCCGCGTCGCGCAGCGCCAGGATCAGATGCTCCGGCGCATAGCGATTGCTGACTTCGAATGCCTGATCGATCGAAGAAACGACGATCAGCCGCGACTGCGCCAGCGCCTTGCGGGCGATGTCGGCGCGCGGCAGGCGCGAAAGCTGGCCGACCAGTTCGGCGGCGACGCGCGCGATCAGCGTCGACGAATCGCTGAGCAGGATGACCTGCGAATCCGGGCCGTGCTCGGCCTGCGACAGCAGGTCGGCGGCGACGAACGCGGGATTGGCGCCGCCGTCGGCGATGACCAGCACTTCCGACGGGCCGGCCGGCATGTCGATGGCCGGGCCGCCTTCCACCGTCGAGACCTGGCGTTTGGCCTCGGTCACCCAGGCGTTGCCCGGTCCGAACAGTTTGTCGCAAGCGGGCATGCTTTCGGTGCCGATGGCCATCGCGGCGATAGCCTGCGCGCCGCCGAGTTTGAACACCCGGCGCACGCCGCACTGGCGCGCGGCGAACAGCACGGTGGGATCGGCGCTGCCGTCGGTGCGCGGCGGCGTGCACACGATCACCTCGTCGCAGCCGGCGATGCGCGCCGGCACGCCGAGCATCAGCATCGTCGAAGGCAGCGGCGCGCTGCCCGCGGGAATGTACAGGCCGACGCGCGCGATGGGCCGCACGATCCGCCTGCAGCGCACGCCTTCTGCCGTATCGACGGCGTATTCGTGCATGCCGCTGTCGAGATGGAAGGCTTCGATGCGACCCGCGGCATCGATGATCGCTTCTTTCAACGAGGGATCCAGCGACGCCTCGGCGGCCTCGAATTCCTCGTCCGATGCTTCGAACGTTTCGAGCACCGCATGATCGAGCAGCCGGGTGAATTTGCGCAGCGCCGCATCACCGTCGGCGCGTACGCGGGCGATGATCTTGCCCACGCCCAGGCGCACGGCTGCGGCGGAATCCTGGGTCGGCCTGCGCAGTGCGGCGCGCTGCGCCGCTTCGTCCAGCGTCGACCAGGTCAGCAGATTCAGATCGATCCGGTTCGCGAGCGACGAGCTCATCAGCGGCGCGCCGGTGAACGATGCGTTCGTCGGCGAAGGGTTCATCGATGTACTCATGCCAGCATCCTCTCGACGGGCAACACCATGAGGCCGCGCGCACCGGCGCGTTTGAGATCTTCCAGTCGCTGCCAGGTCATCGCGCCGTGGCACAGCGCCTGCAGCGCGACATCGCCGGTGCCATTGCCATCGGCATCGGTGCCGCCGCCATCCAGCGACATCACCGTGGGCGGCTCGGCGTCCGGCAGCAACAGCATCAGCTGCGACAGCACCGCGCGCGGCGCCTGGAACAGCAGCAGCTTGCTGTCGCGGATCTTCATCACTCCGTCGAGCCGGCGCAACAGCAGATCGGCGATACCGGCACGCACGTCGCTGAAACCGTCTGCGGGACCGGCCAGCACCGCTTCGCTGTCGAGCACGATTTCCACCGGCTTCAAGCCGTTGGCGACGAGCGTCGCGCCGCTGGACACCAGATCGCAGACCAGATCGGCCTGGCCAAGACGCGGCGCGATTTCGACCGAGCCCGACATCGTCACTACATCGGCGGGAATGCCGCGCTCGGACAGCCAGCGCGACAGCAGCGCCGGATAGCTGGTGGCGATGCGTTTGCCGGGCAGCTGGGTCTGCGGGTCCCACGTCCACTCGTTGGGAATACCGAACATCAGCCGGCAGCGGCCGAAACCGAGCGCGCGCCATTCGCTGAAGGCCGGCGGCGCGCCGCGCGTCTCGCGCTCGTAGGCCTGCTCGTTCAGCACATTGCGGCCGACCATGCCCAGGTCGCAGACGCCGTCGGCGATCAGGCCGGGGATGTCATCGTCGCGCACCAGCAGCAGGTCCACCGGCAGCGATTCGCCGTAGTAGAACAGCTTGTCGCGACTCTCCTGCCAGCTCAGACCGGCGGCGGCGAGCAGCGCGAGCGCGGGCTCGCTGAGCCGGCCGCTCTTCTGGATGGCGATACGCAGGCGATCGCGCTCGGTGGCGGCTGCCGGTCGTTGCATGATGGGTGTCCTCATTGCGCGCCGGATCGGCGCGGTTGACGCTGCTGGATGGCCCGGCCATAGCCGCCGGCGCCGTGTTCGAGCGCACGGGCGACGCGGCCGATGGTCGTCACGCTGACCAGCGTGCGGTCGTGGATTTCGCGATACGGCACGCCCTCGATGAGCAAAGGCACCACCTTCCAGCGGTCGGCCATGGCTTCGAGTTCGGCCGGCGTGCACAGATCGATCAGGAACGCACGGACATCCCCCGGCACCGACAACCCGGCCAGCGCGAGCGCCAAGGCGTCGAGATCGGCCTCGGCATCGCGTTTCGGAACGGGCTGGGGGCGGTGCTTCATGGTCGTGCGGGTCGAATCAATGCATTAGCGTGCTAATACATTAAAGGTCGGCAATGAGAGTGTCAACCTGGCCCTATGCAAAGCCCCGGCTTTTGCAGAAGCGTCGGAAGCGTTGCTCTTGTGGGAGCGGCGGGAGACGCGAAGCCCGCGACATCGAAACAATGACGTTATCTGCGATCGCTACGCAGGATCGGCGCTTCGGATTGCGCTAGTCGCGGGCGCTGCGGGGTCGCGGGCTTCGCGCCTTCCGGCGCTCCCACAGAAGCCGCTGCGGGCTTCGCGGCTTGACCAACCGTTCGGTTGTTGAAAGCTGCCGCTTCCACAGGAGGTGGCGGACCTTCGGCTCAACCCGCCTGACGCGCCGCCGCAAGCACCGCGCCGTCGCGCACCACCGCCAGCGCGGCGGCGAGGTCGACATCCATCGCGCGGTCGCGGGCGAGGAACGGCACGCGCTCGCGGATGGCGGCATGCGCCGCGGCCACGGCATGACCGGGGTGGAAGGGCTCCGCCGCGGACAGCTCGACGCGCAGCGCCTCGACTTCAGCCAGGAAATCCGCATGGCTTTCGTCGGTGGACTGCGGGCCGCCCTGCACTTTCGCCGCAAGTTCCACGGCATCGGCGCGATCAGCCAGATCGCGCGCGGCGTTGATCATGTCGCGGCGCAGATCCAAAGCCTGCGCTGCGGTCATCAGCTCCAGCGCCAGCACCTTGCCGAGGTCGTCGACCATCGACAGCACGTGCCGCGCTTCGTTGGCGCCCATCGATACATGATCCTCGGCGTTCGCGCTGGTCGGGATCGAGTAGACGGACGCCGGATGCGCGCGGCTGGCCAGATCGTTGACGATCGCCGCGGCGGTGTACTGCACGATCATGAATCCGGATTCGGTGGCATCTTCATTGCCGATCAGGAACGGCGGCAGGCCGTCGCTGGTCGCCGGATCGACGAGCTTGTTGAGCCGGCGTTCGCTGATCGACGCCAGCACCGGAATCGACGCCTTCACGTAGCTCATCGCCAGCGCCAGCGGCATGCCGTGGAAATGACCGGCCGAAATCACCTGCTGCTCGACGTGCTCGGCGCGCGCGTCCGGGAACACCAGCGGATTGTCGGTGACCGCGTTCAATTCGATCTCGAACACGCGCTTGGCCTGCGCCGCGGCGTCGCGCACCGCGCCGTGTACCTGCGGGGTGCAGCGCAGCGAATAGCTGTCCTGCGGTTGATGCTTCTTGCCGCCGCGGAACGGTTTGAAGCGCTTGTAGAACTTCTCGCGGCCGTGGCGCTGGTCGGTCGGCACCCAGTCCCAGCCGATATCGAAGCTCAGCGCCTGCGATTCCGCCGTGTCCCAGCTCTTGGGCAGCCATGGCCGGAATTTCGGTACCAGGTGATACGCGATGTCGGCGAGGGTCGAACCGGCGAGCAGACCACGCAGATTGGCTGCAACTTCGACCTGGCCCGGATGCGGCCGCAGCGCATGCACTTCCTCGGCGAACGCGCCGAGACGGCCGGCGAAGGCGTCGATGGTCATCGCCGCGGCCAGATCGGCGGTGTCGAGCAGTTCGTCCAGACGATGCAGCGCGAGCACGCCGGTGGCGAGCATCTGCGCGGTGCCGTTGTTCAGCGCCAGGCCTTCCTTGTACGACAGCGTCACCGGCGTCAGGCCGGCGCGCTTCAGGGCTTCCGCGCCGTGCATGCGTTCGCCTTCGTAGAACGCTTCGCCGCCGCCCAGCAGCACGATGGCCAGATGCGACAGCGGCGCAAGGTCTCCACTGGCGCCGACCGAACCCAACTGCGGCACCACCGGCACCACGCCGGCGTTGAGCATCGCGGTGAGCGCCTGCAGGGTTTCGACGCGCACGCCGGAATGCCCGCGCAGCAGCGTATTGATGCGGATGCACAGCATCGCGCGCACCACGTCGGCGGAGAACGGTTCGCCCACGCAGACCGCATGCGAGACGATCAGATTGTGCTGCAGCTCCTGATGCAGCGAGCGGCCGGAGGGCGCCGCACCCGGCAATTCATCACGCAGCGGATGCGCGCCCAGCAATTTGTCGGCATTGCTGCCGAAACCGGTGGAAACACCGTAGATCGGTTCTTCTCGTCGCACCTGTTCGGCCAGGAACGCGGCGGCGTGCGCGACGTTGCGCAGCGCGCCTTCGTCCAGCATGACCTGGGCGCCGTACGCCACTTCCACCATCCGGTCACGTGTGAGCGAACGGCCGTCGAGGCGGATCGGTTTCATGCCTTCACCTCGGGGCGCGGCAGCGCGCGCCACTGTTCGCGTTCGACCAGCAGCGTACGCGCGAGATCGGCCTCGACGACTTCGAACTGTTCGCCGCGGCGCAGATCCTTCACAGCGACCGTGCCGCGCGCGACCTCGTCTTCGCCGCGGATCACCACGAAGCGGATGCCGGCGCGGTCGGCGTACTGCATCTGCTTGGCAAGCTTGCGCGGTTCGAGCTGGGTTTCGACGTTCAATCCGCCCGCGCGCAGTTTCTGCGACAGCGACAGCGCGGCCTCCAGGCCGGCATCGTCCATCAGCGACACCAGCACATCGACCGAACTATCGGCGGTTGCGATCAGCCCGGCTTCGCGCAACTGCCAGAACAGCCGCGTCAGTCCGATCGAGATACCCACGCCCGGCAGCTTCGACTTGGTGTAGTGGCTGGCGAGGTTTTCGTAACGACCGCCGGAGCAGATCGAACCGATTTCCGGATTCGCGTTGAGCGTGGTCTCGTAGACGATGCCGGTGTAGTAATCCAGACCGCGCGCGATCGACAGATTCAGCGCGAAGCGGTCGTCGGCGACGCCCAGCGCGCGCAGCTGGCGCAGGACTTCGCGCAGTTCGCTGCGACCTTCCTCGAACAAGCCGGTGCCCGCGCCCAAGGCGTCGAGCGCGGCCTGCGCCGCATCGTGGCCGGTGGCGCGAACGCGCGAGAACGCCAGCAGCGTATCGGCGACGTCGGGCGCGAGCACGAAGCCCTCGCCGATCAGGGTCGCGCGCACCGCGTCTTCGCCGCGCTTGTCGAGCTTGTCGATCTCGCGCAGCACCGCGGCCTGACGCTCGCCTTCCCCGATGCCCTGGCCTTCGAAGAAGCCGCGCAGCAGTTTGCGGTGGTTGAACTGGATGGTGAATTCGCCGATCGCCAGCGCCTCGAACACCGAGGCGATCACCGCCGGGATCTCGGCGTCGTGACGGGTGGACAGCGCATCCTTGCCGATCACGTCGATATCGCACTGGTAGAACTCGCGGAACCGCCCGCGCTGCGCGCGTTCGCCGCGATACACGCGCTGCATCTGGTAGCGGCGGAACGGGAAGGCGAGATCGTGCTCGTGTTCGGCGACGTAGCGCGCCAGCGGCACGGTGAGATCGAAGCGCAGGGCGAGCTCGGGCAATCCGTCGACCGCTTTCTCCAGCGCACCGGTCGACTGCACGAAATACACCTGGCGCTCGGTCTCGCCGCCGGATTTGGTCAGCAGGACTTCGGACAACTCCATCACCGGGGTTTCTACCGGCAGGAAGCCGTAGCGCTCGAAGGTGCGGCGGATGGTGTCGAGCATCCGCTGGAAGGCGATCTGGTCGCGCGGCAGCAGTTCGAGGACGCCGGGCGGTGTACGCGGCTTGATCAAGGGGAACTCCGGGGCATGCAGCAGAAGCGCCAAGTTTAGCGGGTGGCCGGGCGGGTGGCCGCTCCTGGGCAGGTCCGGAAGCCCCTCGCGATTCGGGCTTGCCGAAACGGGGGACCGCTCTTAGAATGACCGGCTGCAATGTCGGGGTGTAGCTCAGTCTGGTAGAGCGCTACGTTCGGGACGTAGAGGTCGCAGGTTCGAATCCTGTCTCCCCGACCAATTGCATATCTCAAGAAGCCGCCTCTTCAGGCGGCTTTTTTGTTGCCTGCAGCCCACGCGGCTCGATTTGTTGTCACGGCCCGCAGAACCCCTGTCGCCGGGTCGCATATAGGGTGCGCCTGCGGCGCACCGTTCGTGACGAAACCCCGGAAACAACGGTGCGCCACAGGCGCACCCTATTGCACATCCGATGAAGCCGCCCGTCCGGCGGCTTCCAATGTTGTGCGCAAACCTTGGGATGTGCGACTGCCTTCGGCAACCTTCGCGCCGGGGATGGGTTTTCAAACCCGGCAAAGCGAACCTGTATGAGCGTGATGCCATTTGTTCAGAAACAAGATGCCCGTCACATTTTGGCTCGATTCTTGTATGGGGTCCACGGGTCACACCGCCCTCCCCCTCCATCGGCCGCGCTTCGCTGGCGACCACGATCGGCCAAAGAAATCATGGTGATACATGCTGTTTAGCGTTTCAGTGCGGGCCCTGACCCTCGGCGTCGCATTGACCTCATTGTCGACCTACCCCCAATTCTCGACGGCTAGTGACGCTCGGCGTCCGGATCAGTCGGACATTGCCCGGATCAAACAACTGCGCGACGAAAAGGCGTGGCTGCCTGCGCTGGAGAAGATCGAGTCGCTCGCGGCGCGGTTCCCGGACGACGACGATCTGTATGTGCTGCGCGCGCATACCCTCGGCGAGATCGGTGCGCGGCAGAGAGCTTGGCAGCTGTATCGCGCCAAGCCGCAGTTGTTCTCGGCGGAGGAAGCGCAGCGGATCGAACTCGACAGGCTCGCTGCCGAAATCGGCAACAGCATGGTCTATGCCGGTACGCCGGAAGCGCGCCGTGTTGCGGGATTCGCGGCGGAACAGGCCATCCAGGACTATCTGCAGCGCAGCGGCATCACGACGGTTCCACAGCGGCTGCGCTTCGACCGGATGCTGCTGCTGAACGAACTGAAGCAGCACGAGGACGTCGTCGCCGAATACGAACGCGCGCGCGCCGAGGGGCTGCCGGTGCCGGCCTACGTCGCCGCGGCGGTCGGCGATTCGCTGCTGGCGCTGCGTCGGCCCGAAGAGGCATTCGAAGCGCTGCAGATCGCCACCACAGCGAATCCGCAGGACACCAACTGGGGCATCCAGCAGGCCTACGCGCTGTCGGAAGCCGAGCGCTTCGGACCGGCGCTCGGCGTATTGGACAAGCACGTCGCCGGCAACGAACCGTGGCTGTGGGCCCCCGGCGCGCGCCAGAGCCATTCGAACTGGAAGCGTTACGACGCCGAAACCAACCGCGCACTGATGGCGTCCTATGCCGAAGATCTGCCCGGCGCGCAGGCGGCGCTGGAGCCGTTGCTGGGCATCGCGCCGAAAAACAGCGGGCTGAATGCGGCATTGGGCGTGCTGTATGCACGGCGCGGCTGGCCCGAACGCGGGCTGCGCCATCAGCGGATCGCCGCCACGCTGGATCCCGACAACGTGTCGGCGCTGATCGGCCAGAGCGAAAGCCTGATGCAGTTGCAGCGCGACGACCTGGCCGCGCCGATCGTCGCCGAGCTGGGCCGTCGCTATCCCGATGCGACACAGGTGCAGCGGCTGCAGCGTGACTGGGAACGCCATCGCGGCTGGCGCTGGCAGGTCGAGACCGCCGCCTCGGAGAGCCGCGGCACCGGCACCAACTCGCCGCAGGGCGCCGAGGACGCGCATCACGCGTTCGGGATCGAAAGCCCGCTGATCGACGACCGTTGGCGCATCGTCGCCGGCGGCGACGACAGGTCGGCCGAGTTCGGCGGCCGCACCGTGCGCGACCGTCGCGGCTGGGCAGGCGTGGACTATGCCTTCGACCGGCTGGGCTGGCGACTGGTCGCGAATCGCAGCGTGGACGCGCTGGACAGCACCGGGCTGTCGTTCGATCTGCAGTGGCGCTTCAGCGACACGCTCGACGGCGGCCTCGTCGCGCGTCATCACGATCCGGAGGCTTCGCTGCAGGCGCGCGCATCGGGCATCCAGGCCGATACCTTCGGCATGTCGCTCGCATGGCATCGCGACGAGCGCACCGGCGTCTCCGCGGCGCTGCAGCAGAGCCGCTACGACGACGGCAACCGCCGCGACGCGGTGTCGCTGCGCCACGACCGGCGCCTGCTCACCCGCCCGCACTTCTTGCTGACGGGCACGGCCGGCGCGTACGCCAGCCGCGGATCGCGCGACGACGCGCCGTATTTCAATCCGCGACGCGATGCCTCGTTCGAATACACGCTCAAGGCCGATCACCTCGCATGGCGGCGATACGACCGCCACTTCCGCCACCGGCTCGCGGTCACCGTCGGCCAATACCGCCAGGACGGTTTCGACAGCGCCTGGATCGCATCGGCGCAATACGAACATGAATGGCGCTTCGCACCGGGTCGCGTGCTGACCTACGGCGCGCGCTGGGGCAAACCGGTCTACGACGGCAATCGCGAAGAACACCTCGGCGTCTACGCCGGCTTCTCGTGGGGAGAATGACATGACATCCACAACACTCATCCGATGCTTCGCATCGATGCTGGCCGCGCTGCTCGCGTTCGCACCGCAACGCGCTCAGGCAGACCGCGGCGACCTGCTGGTCATCAGTTATCACGACATCCGCGACGACGTGGCGCCGAAGGGCGATGCGGACCGCTACGCGATCAGCACCCGGAATTTCGTCGCCCAGATCGACTGGCTGATCGCATCGGGCTATCGACCGGTGTCTCTGGACCAGGTGACGCGCGCTTCCCGCGGCGAAGAACCCTTGCCCGAAAAAGCGGTGCTGCTCACCTTCGACGACGGCCTGCGCAGCGTCTACACCCATGCGTTCCCGGTGCTGCGCGCGTATCGCATTCCGGCGGTGGCCGCGGTCGTCACCGACTGGATCGGGATGCCCGCCGACAGCCGCATCCCGTACGGCGCGCGCGACTTCAGCCGCGACGATTTCATGACCTGGGCGCAGTTGTGCGAGATGCAGGACTCGGGGCTGGTGGAAATCGCATCGCACAGCGCGGATCTGCACAAGGGCGTGCCCGGCAATCCGCAGGGCAACACCATGCCGGCGGCGACCACGCGTCTCTACGACGCCGCCAGCGGCCGATACGAAAGCGAAGATGCGTATCTGGCGCGCATCGATGCCGACCTGCGTCGCAGCCGCGACGACATCGCGCGTCATCTCGGTCGCACGCCGCGCGCGCTGGTGTGGCCGTACGCGGCGAACAACCCGCGCATCAACGCCATCGCCGATGCCCTTGGCATGCCGATCACTTTCGATCTGGAAGGCCGCAATGCGCGTATCGGCGCCGATCTGCACGGCCTGGGACGACTGCTGATGGTCGACAACCCGGCGGCGGCCGAACTGGCCTACGAACTGCGCCACGACCCCAAGCGCAACGGCATGCGCGCGCTGCAGATCGATCTGGACAGCGTTTACGACGCCGACCCGCAGCAGCAGGCGCGCAATCTCGACGTGCTGATCGAACGGGTCAAACGGATCGGCCCAAGTCATGTCTTCCTGCAGGCCTTCGCCGATCCGGACGGCAACGGCTCGGCGAACGCATTGTATTTCCCGAACCGCCACCTGCCGATGCGCGCCGACCTCTACAGCCGCGTGGCCTGGCAGTTGCGGACCCGCGCCGAAGTGCAGGTCTATGCCTGGCTGCCGGTACTGGGCTTCGAATTGCCGGATGCGCAAGCGCGGAAAACGCTCGCGATCCGCACGACGTCGCCGGAAATCCATCGGCTCGATTTCACCAGACCGGAAGTGGGCCGCATCATCGGCGAGATCTACGAAGACCTGGGCGCGGCCGGCTATTTCGAGGGACTGCTCTTTCACGACGATGCTTTCCTGCGCGAGGATGAACTGCCCTCGCTCTCTTCGACCGCTCTCGCGCCGGCCGCTGCCGCCGAACGCACCGAAGCGCTGATCGGATTCACCCTGACGCTGAAGGCCGCTGCGCAACAGTGGCGCCCGAAGCTGAAGACCGCACGCAATCTGTATGCGCGCACGGTGCTGGAACCCGAGAGCGAAGCGTGGTTCGCGCAGCGGCTTGATCGCTTCAACCACGCCTACGATTACACCGCGATCATGGCCATGCCGTGGATGGAGCGCAGTGCGCACCCGGAACGCTGGATGCGCGAACTCACCGCAGCCGTCGCCAAGGTCGATCCGCGCTTCGAACAGAGCCTGTTCGAACTGCAGACCGTGGACTGGCGGGACAACACGCGCATCCCGGGCAAGGTGCTGCTGAAGCAGGTGCGCACGCTGCAGGCGGCCGGGGTACGGCATCTCGCCTGGTATCCCGACGATTTCATCACCGATCACCCGCAGTGGGAAGACGCGCGTGCGGCGATGTCCGCGCGCGACTTTCCCTACGTGCAGCGGTGACCCATGAACGCATTCGTCTCTTTCCTGTTCCAGTTCACGTTCTTCTATCCGCTGACCATGTCGCTGCTGTGGATCGCCGGCGGGTTGAACTATTACCTGCGCCGCGAGCGCGGCGGCCGCACGCGCACCGATCCGCCGGCGCTGGCGTCCCAGCCCTTCGTCTCGATCCTGATCCCCTGCCACAACGAGGGCGATCAGGTGGACGAGACCATCGAGGCCGCGCTGGCGCAGCGCTATCCGGATTTCGAGGTGATCGCCATCAACGACGGCAGCCGCGACCACACCGCGGAACGCCTCGATGCGCTTGCGGCCAGGCACGAACGCCTGCGCGTGATCCATCTCGACCGCAATCTCGGCAAGGCCAATGCCATGCGCATGGGCGCGCTCGCCGCCCAGGGCGAGTACCTGGTGTGCATCGATGGCGACGCACTGCTCGACGAATACGCGACGCACTGGATGCTCTCGCACCTGCTCAACGGCCCGCGCGTGGGGGCGGTCACCGGCAATCCGCGCATCCGCAACCGCTCCACCCTGCTGGGCAAACTGCAGGTGGGCGAGTTCTCGTCGATCATCGGCATGATCAAGCGCGCGCAGCGCGTCTACGGCCGGATCTTCACCGTCTCCGGCGTGATCTGCGCGTTCCGGCGCAGCGCGCTGCACCGCATCGGCTACTGGGCCGACGACATGATCACCGAGGACATCGACATCAGCTGGCGGCTGCAGATGGATCACTGGGACATCCGCTACGAACCGAACGCGCTGTGTTTCATCCTGATGCCGGAAACCCTCAAGGGCCTGTGGGCGCAGCGGCTGCGCTGGGCCTGCGGCGGCGTGGAAGTGATGCTGCGCCACGCGGGCTCGCTGCTGTCGTGGCGCCGGCGCCGGATGTGGCTGGTGCTGGTGGAATACATGCTCAGCGTGTTCTGGGCCTACACGATGCTGTTCGTCATCGTGCTGTGGGCGATCGGCCTGTTCGTCGCGCTGCCCGCGCAGCTCCACGTGGACAGCATCTTCCCGGGCTGGCACGGCGTGGTGCTCGGACTGGTCTGCCTGCTGCAGTTCGCGGTCAGCATGGTGATCGATCGCCGTTACGAAACCCGGATCGGCCGCAACTACTACTGGATGATCTGGTATCCGATCGCGTACTGGATGCTGAGCCTGTTCACCACGCTTGTGGCCGTCCCCAAAACCTTGACCAAAGGGCGGCGCCAGCGCGCCGTCTGGGTCAGCCCCGACCGAGGTGTGCGATGAAATTCGATTCCAGCCAGCTCCAATCCCCACTGATCGACAACAGCGACAAACTTCCCACGGCGCATCACGTCTTCTGGGGCGGCGTCACCGGCGTGTTCTGGCTGCTGTATCTCTACCTGTGGCTGCCGCTCATCACCCTGGCGATGTGGCTGTTGGGCGTCAACAACACGCTGGTGGAACTCTATATCCCCGAAGGCAGGGTCGATACCTATCTGCTGGTGGCGCTGCCGCTGATCGCACTGGTCTGCGCGGTGGTGCTGTCCACATGGGCCGAATACAACCGGCAGCGTTTCCAGGGCATGGATCGCCGCACGTCGGTCGAACCGGTCGGCATCGAGATGCTTGCGCAAGGTCTCGGCGCCAGCAGCGCGGTCGCTGCCGCCATGCGCGCCGGCAAGCACATGACCTTGACGATGAGCGACGCAGCCATCCCGACGGCGGTGCGTGAACACGCGGCAGGCACGATCCGCGACATGCGCGTGCCGGAACAGCGAAGCGCTGCAAGCGCGGAAAAAATCATCATCGAAACGTAGTGAACGACGACGCGGGCCGTGGAATCGCCGCGCACCCTAACGCATCGGATCGCGCGTGAGGTTGCGCGTCTGCCCGACCCCGCGCACCACGAACCGTTCGATGGTCAGCGATTCCGCGCCCATCGGTCCGTAGGCGTGCAGGCGCGTCGTGGAAATGCCGATCTCGGCGCCCAGGCCGAGTTCGCCGCCGTCGGAAAAGCGCGACGAGGCGTTGACCATCACCACCGCGCTGCGCAAGGCGTGGACGAAGCGCGCGGCGGCGGCTTCGTCTCGTGTGGCGATGACTTCGGTGTGATCGGAACCGTGCCGGCGGATGTGGGCGATGGCATCGTCCAGCGAATCGACCACGCGCACGGCGAGGATCAGATCGAGGAATTCGGCGTCCCAGTCGTCGTCGCTCGCGGGTTTTGCATCGGCGATCAGCACGCAGGTGCGTTGATCGCCGCGCAGCTCGACGCCGCGTGCGCGCAGCATCGCCGCAGCGCGCGGGAGGAACGCAGCAGCGAGATCGGCATGCACCAGCAGCGTTTCCAGCGAGTTGCAGGCGCTGGGCCGCGCAACCTTGCCGTCGAGCAGCAGGTTCAACGCAAGATCGGGATCGGCGGCGGCATCCACGTACAGATGACATACGCCCTTGTAATGCTTGATCACCGGCACCCGCGCATGCTCGGCGACGAAGCGGATCAGGCCTTCGCCGCCGCGCGGGATCGCCAGATCGATGATGTCGTTGAGCTGCAGCAGTTCGACCATCGCCTCGCGGCGCAGATCGTCGATCAAGGTCAACGCGGCGGCAGGTACGCCGGCATCGACCAGCGCCCGCTGTAGCGACGCAGCGATGGCGGTGTTGCTGCGGATCGCTTCCGAGCCACCGCGCAGGATCACGCCGTTGCCGGCCTTCAGGCACAGCGCACCGGCGTCGGCAGTGACGTTCGGTCGCGCCTCGTAGATCATCACGATCACGCCGAGCGGCACGCGCACGCGTTCGATGTCGATGCCGTTGGGCCGCGTTTCCCGGCGGGTGATCTGACCGACCGGATCTGGCAGATCAGCGACCTCGCGCAGCGCGTTGGCGATGCCCGCAAGCCGCTGCGGATCGAGCATCAGCCGGTCGAGCATCGCGCTGCCGATGCCTTTGGCTTCCGCCGCATGCAGGTCTTCGGCATTGGCCGCGAGAATCGTGACGGCGTCGGCGTCCAGCGCATCGGCCATCGCCCGCAGCAGCGCGTTCTTGGCGTCGGTGGAGAGCGCGGCGACGGCCTGCGCGGCATCGCGGCACGCCAGCGCCTGCTCACGGATGGACAGCGACTGCACGGGATGTTCAGACATCGGCGACCTCGTTCGGATTCGATGCGTGCAGCGAAAGATCGTCGCGGTGGACGATGGTGTCGCCGTAGTTGTAGCCGAGGATGCTTTCGATGTCCTGCGACCTGCGGCGCGCGATGCGGCGGATATCGGCGGCGGAATACTGGGTAACGCCGCGCGCGACGCTGCGCGTGCGGTCGCCGTCGATGCAGACCACTTCCACCAGATCGCCCCGGCGGAATTCGCCCTGCGCATCGGCCACGCCGATCGGCAGCAGCGATGCGCCCTTGTCGATCAGCGCGACTGCCGCACCCGCATCGATGATGATCGCCGCGCCCTGCTCCACCGGTGCATGCCGCAGCCAGTGCTTGCGCGCGGCCACGCGGCTGCGGGTGGCGACCAGACGCGTGCCGATCAGCCGGTCTTGCGCCAGTGCGCGCGAAACCACTTCGAGCGTACCGTTGAACAATATCGTGTCGATGCCGGCTGCGCCCGCGCGCTGCGCGGCGAGAATCTTGGTGCGCATGCCGCCGGTGCCGACGCTGGAACCCGCGCCGCCGGCCATCGCCAGGATGTCGTCGCCGGGATCGGTCACGACCTGCATGGGCATCGCATCCGGATGCGTTCGCGGATCGGCGGCGTACAGACCGTCGATGTCGGTCGCGATGAACAGCACGTCGGCATCGATCAGCGCCGCGACGATCGCGCCGAGCGTGTCGTTGTCGCCGAGCTTGAGTTCGTCGACCGATACTGTGTCGTTCTCGTTGACGATCGGCAGCGCGCCGCAGCGCAGCAGTTCGCGTAGCGTTGCGCGCGCATTGAGATAGCGGCGGCGGTTGCGCACATCGTCGTGGGTCAGCAACACCTGCGCGACCGGTCGGGCGAAGAAGCCCTGCCAGAACGCCATCAGTTTCGCCTGGCCGAGCGCGGCCAGCGCCTGGCGTTCGGCCATCGCCGCGCCGGGACGCGGGCTCGCATGCAGGATGGCTCGCCCCGCCGCGACCGCGCCCGACGACACGATCACCAGTTCGCGACCTTGGGCGTGACAGGCTTCGACGAACGCGGCGAGGTGATGCGCATTGCGCGGAGAAAGCCCGCCATCGCCGGCGAGCAGACTGCTGCCGACCTTGAGCACGGCCCGCTTCCATCCGGGCATCGTCTGTTCCGTGAAGGCGATCCGCGCGCTCATGCCGGCCTCACGCGCTGCCCAAGCGCGCGCGCAGCGCGTCGAGCCGCAGATCCGCCGCAGCACCGGGCGACACGCGCGCCTTCAGACTGGCTTGCGGATCGCCTTCCGCCCAGCGCGCGGGATCGGCGGCCTGCTTGTAGGCATCACGGAAGGGCAAGCCCTGACGCGCGAGATCGACCGCAAGATCGGTCGCGTACATCGACGGATCGAGCGCGGCGCGCATCGCGTCTGGCTTCCATTCGAGATTGCGCAGCAGATCCGGCAGCAGTTCCAGGGCGCCGAGGCCACGACCGAAGGCGTGGAAGATCGCGCCCTTGCTGAACTGCAGATCTCGGTGATAGCCCGACGGCAGCGACAGCAGTTGTTCGATCTCGGTGCGCGCGGCGGCGGCGCTGGCGTAGCTCGCGCGCATCAGTTCGATCACATCGGGATTGCGCTTGTTCGGCATGATCGAACTGCCGGTGGTGTACTGCGCCGGCAGCGCGACGAAGGCGAATTCGGCGCTGGTGAACAGGCTCAGATCCCAGGCAAGACGACGCAGATCAAGCAGCGCCGAGGCCAGCGCTTCGATCGCCGCCATCTCGAACTTGCCGCGCGACAGCTGCGCATAGGCGGCCGAGACCTGCAGGCGGCCGAAACCGAGCGCTTCGGTGACATGATCGCGATCCAGCGGCAGGTTCACGCCGTATCCGGCGGCGCTGCCGAGCGGATTGGCGTCGACCCACGCAAGGGTGTCGCGCGCGCGCTGCGCGTCGTCGATGAAACCCTCGGCCCACGCCGACCACCACATGCCCAACGACGACACCACCGCGCGCTGCAGATGGGTGTAGCCCGGCAGCGGCACATCGGCTTCGGCCTCCGCGCGCGCCAGCGCCACTTCGGCGGACTCGATGCACAGCGCATACAGGCGCGCGAGCCTGTCCTTCAGCCACAGCCGGGTCGCGACCAGGATCTGGTCGTTGCGGCTGCGGCCGGTGTGGATCCTGCGGCCGGCATCGCCCAAACGCTCGATCAGCCGCGATTCGATCGCCGAATGGCAGTCCTCGAAGCGTTCGTCGAGCACGAAATCGCCATTGCGGAAATCCTCGGCGAGATTCGCCAGCTCGACCTGGATACCCGCGAATTCGTCGGCGGCGAGGATGCCGATCCGCAGCAGCCCCTGCGCGTGCGCGCGGCTGGCCTCGATATCGAACAGGAAGAATTCGCGATCGAGCATCACGTCTTCGCCGGCGAGGAAGCGCTGGATCCGCTCGTCGACTTTGACGCCGGGTTTTTGCCAGAGAAGATCGGACATGGTCTACCTCCATTATCGGTAAGCAACTGCGGCAAATGATCTGTCATCCCGAACGTCTGCACAGCAGACGGAGGGACCTGCTTCCGGTTGTCGTCGCATACAGCGGAAGCAGGTTCCTCACCCGATGGAGCCGGGTTCGGAATGACAGGAAATACTTATTCCAACTCAAGCGGAATGCCGGCCCACTCGTCCAGGCCGAACGCGATATTCAGATTCTGCAGCGCCTGCGTCGCCGCGCCCTTCAGCAGATTGTCCTCGGTGGCCACCACCACCAGCCGGCGGCCGTCTTCCGACAATGCGAAGCCGCCGATCTCGACGTGATGCCGGCCGGCGATGTGGCTGACCCACGGCGCGTCGTCGAGCACGCGCACCAGCGGTTCTTGCGCATACGCATCGCGATACCGGGCGATCACCGCTTCCCGGGTCGTCGCTTCGGACAGATGCAGATTGACGGTCATCGTGATGCCGCGGAAATGCGCCGCGACGTGCGGCATGAACTCGACCGGATGCGCGAGCTGGCGCGTCACCTCGCGCTCATGCACGTGTCCGGTCAGCGCGTACGGCATCAGGTTGTCGCGCAGCTTGTCCGGATCGTTCTTGTCCGACGGCGACGTGCCCGCACCCGAATAACCCGACACGCCGAAGCACTGCGCCGGGCCGTCGAGCAGATCGAGCATCGGCGCGATCGCGAGCTGCATCGCGGTGGCGTAACAGCCGGGATTGCTGATCCGGCGTTCGCCGAGGTAACACGTACGGGTGAGTTCCGGCAGGCCGTAGTACCAGTCATCGTCGAAACGGTAGTCCGCGGAGAGATCGACGATGACCGGATCGACATGCGCCGCATCGAAAGCGGCCACGCAGGCGGCGGCCTTGCCGTTGGGCAACGCCAGCACCACCGCGTCGGCGCCGAGCGACGGCAGCGTCTCGTTCGCGGGCGAGGAGTAGCGCAGCTCGCCCGTGTAGGCCGGAATGTGGTCGGCGAGCCGCTGTCCGTCGAGTTCGCGCGAGCCGACATACGCCAGCTCGAAGTGCGGATGCGCGGCGAGCAGCCGGATCAGCTCCGCGCCGACGTGGCCGCGGGCGCCGACGATGCCGACGCGGAATGTCCGTGCACTCATGGGTTTCGCTCCTGGTAGTGCGCAAGCTTCGATTCGAGACCGCTGCGCAGCGCTGGCCATTCCGCGGCGAGGATCGAGAACGCCACGGTATCGCGCAGCGTGCCGTCGCGGTGGCGCGAATGCGCGCGCAACACGCCATCGCACCTGGCACCGAGGCGCGCGATGGCCGCCTGCGAGCGCAGATTCTCGTGACTGGTTTCCAGCGCCACCGCTTCGCAGCGCCACTGCATGAAGGCATGCTCGATCAGCAGCAGCTTCGCTTCGGTATTCAGACCGCTGCGCTGCGCGCGTTGCGCATACCAGGTGTAGCCGAGCTTCACGCGCGGCACGCTGTGATCGATGTCGTAGAAGCGGGTGCTGCCGACCACCTCGCCGGCCGCATCCTTCACCACGAACGGCAGGGACTGACCTGCGTCGCGCTGCTGCAGCGCGGTCGCGATGTAGGCCTCGGTATCCCCGGGCGCCAGGCCGGGCACGCTGGTGTAACGCAGCGTCCACAGCTCGCCGTCGGCCGCTGCGGCGCGCAGCGCATCGGCATGTTCCGCGAGCAGCGGTTGCAGCCGCACATGGCGGCCTTCGAGCGTCGGCGTGACGAATGGATGATTCATCGCAATCAGTCCATCAAGGTCGCCGGCCGCTGCCGGCAGTGTTCCAGGCAGAAACGGAACCGATCAACGCCCTCGCGGTCGATGTCGCCCAACCCGTACCAGTACGCGCGCCAGCGCTCCTGTTTGACGCTGCCATCGGCTTCGGCATCGTAGAACGCATTGACCGGATTGCCGATCCGCGAACGCCAGAACAGCCGCGGCTGCGCTTCGCGCATCAGCTGCCACACCGCACGACCGAGCCCCTCGCCCTGCGCGTCGTCCAGCACCGCGAACTTGTCCAGATACGGCAGCCCGTTTTCTTCGGTGAGGATGACCGCGGCACGATAATTCTCGCTGACGTAGGCGCGATGCAGCGCGGTGCGCTCGAAGTAATCCGGCACCAGCGTCCGGCCGAACGCGGATTCGATCAGATCGCGCAGGCGAACGGTATCGATGTCGTTCCAGCTCGACGCCTGCAGCACGCGCTCGCCGCGGCGCACCAGCGTACCCGAGCCCTTGTGCGTGAACAGTTCCTTCGCCAGTTCTTCCGGGCGGGTGATCGAGACCGACGACGACAGCGGCAGCGCATCGAGCAGTTGCTTGATCTGTTCGATCTTCACGCGCATGCCGCCGTTGATCCACGGCTGCGCCATCAGCGCGTCGTATTCGGTCGACAGATTGATCGAGTCGATCACGTTGCCGTCGCCGTCGAGCAGCCCGCCGGTGCCGGTGAGGAAGACGATCTTGTACGGCTGCAGCACCTGCACCAGTTCGTTGGCGGCGAAGTCCGCGTTGACGTTGAGGATCTGGCCGCCAACGGTTTCGCCCAGACTGGCGATGACCGGAATGGAGCCGGCCTGCAGGCTGGCGTGGATGGGCGCAAGATCGACGCGCTTCACCTCGCCGACCAGCCCGTAGACGTCGCGATCGAGATAATCGGCCTCGAAGACGCCGGACACGATCGATGTCGCGCGCGTGTCCTGCGCCTGCAGCGCTTCGACCAGTTTGAGATTCTGCGCATGGAACACGCGACGCACGATCGCCAGGGCTTCCGGCGTGGTCACCCGCAATCCGTTGATCGTCTGCTTCTGGATGCCCGCGGCGGACAGTTCTTCGTCGAGCTGCGGGCCCGCACCATGGATGACGATCGGCGTCAGCCCGACATCCTGCAGGAACGCGAGCGAAGACGTGAGCGCGCCCAGATCGTCGCGCAGCACCGCGCCGCCGACCTTCACCAGCGCGAAGCGCGCCGCGTCGAGCTGCGAGAAGCGCTTCAGGTACTGCGAAATCTCCTTCGCGCCGGCCATGCTGGACAGCAGCCGGACGATGGTCTGCCGGGTCTGCGGGTCGTGGACTTTGTGATCGATCCCGTTGTATTGCAGCATGGGCGTCATGTCGAAACGGTTCCGTCGAGGATGCGGATGATGGACGCGGTGTAGCGTTCGAGCTGATCGAGCGCCACCCATTCGCCGGCGGCGTGCGCCTGGGCGATATCGCCCGGGCCGTACACGAACGCGGTGAGGCCGGCGCCGGAAAAAAGCGAGGCTTCGGTCCAGAAATCGACGGCGTTGCCGATCGGCAGGCCGAGTTCGTCGGCAAGATCGCGCGCCGCGAGACGGCGCTCTTCGGCGCTGGCGACATCGCCGGCCGGCAGCGACGGGCCGCGGAAGGTTTCCTCGTAGTGACCCATCGATTCCGCAGCGGCGCAGTCGCGGAACCGCGCGTGCAGTTCGTCGATATCGTGCGACGGCAGCGGCCGGAACCCGAACCGCAGCTCCGCGCTCGGCGCGATCACATTGGCCTTGATCCCGCCTTCGACCTTGCCGATATTGAAGCGCAGCCCGGTCAGGCCGCCGAAACGGCGATGCGATTCGACTTCGACCAGATCCAGCGCGTTCGCGCCCCAGCGCATCGCGTGATGCAGCGCGTTGCTGTGCATCGCGTTCACGCCTGACGCATGCCCGGCCGCGCCGCGGAACTTCATCAGCACCGATGCGATGCCGCGATGCGCAAGCACCGCTTCGCACTGCGTCGGTTCGGCGATGATCGCTTCATTGAAACCATGATCGCTCGCGAGGAACGCGGCGATGCAGCGCGCGTCGTTGGCTTCCTCGTCGGTGCTGAACAGGAAAGCCGCATCGCCAGCCGTGCGCTGCGCCGCGACGATGAGACCGGCCGCTGCGCCCTTGATGTCGCAAGCACCGAGACCGATGGCCTTGCCGTCGCTCACCCGCAGCGTCAGCGGATCGGCGCTCCAGGCTTCCGACGACGGCACGGTATCGAGATGCACGTTGAACACGCGCGTGGGTTTGCCGCGCACCGCGAGCATCGAGACCGCACCGGCGCCATGATCGGTGACGGTGCAGGCGAAGCCGGGCAACTGCGCGCGCAGGTAATCGAACATGCCGCCGGTGCCGATATCGCGCGGCGGATTGCGGGTATCGAAGGACACCAGCGATTCGAGATGTTGGAGGATGTCGTTGAGCATGCGGGTTGTCATCGGATGAAGCGGGAGGCCGGGTGGGCCGTAGAGCGGGCTTCAGCCCGCTACGCCGTGAATACGTCGATGTTCCAGCGGCCTGAAGGCCGCTCTACGAGTACTTTTTACTTGTTCACTTCGGCCCAGAGCGTACTGCTCATACCGAACAATTTGATGAAACCCTCGGCTTCCTCCACGCCCCAGTCCGCCGACTGCGCGTAGGTCGCGCCCTTGGCGTTGAGGATGTGCGGCGAGCGCACCGCCACCGCATCGACGCGACCGCCGCGGGTTTCGAGCACGATCTCGCCGTTGACCATCGCCTGCGACGATGCGAGGAACGCTTCGAGATCGGTCTTCAGCGGATCGTGATAGAAGCCTTCGTACACCAGTTCCACCCACTTGCGCGCGACATCGGGCTTGAAGCGGTTCTGCTGTTTGGTCAGCACCGCTTCTTCCAGCGCGCGATGCGCGACCAGCAGCGCGGTGAGGCCCGGTGCTTCGTACACGATGCGGCCCTTCAGGCCGATGGTGGTGTCGCCGGTGTACATGCCGCGACCGACACCATACGGCGCGAACAGCGCGTTGAGCTTCGCCAGCAACTGCGGGCCAGTCATCGCATGACCGTCCAGCGACACCGCTTCGCCGCCGACGAAACCGATGCTCACCTGCAGCGCCGCTTCGGGCCATTCGCCGCGCGGCGCGCACCAGCCGCGCGCGCCTTCGCCCGGCGCTTCCCAGCGGTCGATCTCGCCGCCGGACATCGTCAGGCCGAGCAGGTTTTCGTTGATCGTGTACGCCTTCTGCTTGGCGCGCACGCCGAAGCCGCGCTGCTCGAGATAGGCCTGTTCGTAGGCGCGGGTCTGGGTGTGTTCCTTCTGGATTTCGCGGATCGGCGCGACGATCGTGAAGTCGCCGCTGGCCTTGACCGCAAGATCGAAACGCACCTGATCGTTGCCCATGCCGGTGCAACCGTGGGCGATGACCTTCGTGCCGAGATTCTGCGCGCGCGCCAGGGTGGCGTCGACGATCAGATAACGGTCGGAGACCAGCAGCGGATACTGGCCCTGGTAGGCCTCGCCGGCCCAGACGAACGGCTTGACGAAGCCGTCCCACAGCGCCGGGCCGCCGTCGATGGTGATGTGCGATGCGACACCGAGCTCCTGCGCGCGTTGTTCGATGAACGCGCGCTCCTCGGCATCGACGCCGCCGGTATCGGCGAACACGGTATGCACCGCCCAGCCCTGTTCCTGTAGATAGGGCACGCAGAAACTGGTGTCGAGGCCGCCGGAGAATGCGAGAACGATGTCTTTGGGCTGGGTCATGGTTTGTCTCTTGATTGACCCCCTCCCCCGCATGCGGGGGAGGGTTGGGGTGGGGGCATCGGGAAGGAGATCGCCCCCATCCCGGCCTTCCCCCGCGTGCGGGGGAAGGAGAAAAGCGCTAAAGAGAAAAGCGTTACTGACTTGCCAAAGCCGCCATCACCGCTTTCTGCACGTGCAGGCGGTTCTCGGCTTCGTTCACGGCGATGCAGTACGGCGCGTCCATCACAGCGTCGGTGGCCTTGATGTTCCGGCGCAGCGGCAGACAGTGCGAGAAAACGCCGTTGTTGGTCAACGCCATCTTGCGTTCATCGACGATGAAATGTTTGTACGCGTCGCGAATGGGTTTTTCGGGTTCCCAATTGCCGAAGTACGGCAGCGCGCCCCAGCTCTTGGCGTACACCACGTCGGCGCCGGTGTAGGCCCTGTCGATATCGTGGCTCACCTGTAGCGAACCGCCGTTCTCGCCGACGTTCTGCGCGGCCCAGTCCATGTAGCGCTGGTCGAGCACGTACTCCGGCGTCGGGCACAGCAGGGTCACGTCCATGCCCATGCGCGTGGCGATGGTCAGCGCGGAATTCGCGACTGCGGTGTTCAGCGCCTTCGGGTGATAGGTCCAGGTCAGCACGTATTTTTTGCCGCGTAAGTCGGATGATCCGAAATGTTCCTGCAGCGCCATCGCGTGCGCCAGCTCCTGGCAGGGATGGGTGATCGTTTCCATGTTGATCACCGGGACGGTCGCGTATTTGGCGAAGCCCTTGAGCACCTTGTCTTCGCGATCCGCGGCCCAGTCGATGAACTTCGGGAACGCGCGCACGCCGATCAGGTCGACGTAGCGGCTCAGCACCTTCGCCACTTCGGCGATGTGTTCTTCGGTGTCGCCGTCCATCACCGTGCCGAAGTCGAACTCGATCGGCCATGCATCCTTGCCCGGGGAGAGCACGACGGCATGGCCGCCGAGCTGGAACGCACCCAGCTCGAAGCTGGTGCGGGTGCGCATCGACGGGTTGAAGAACACCAGGGCGATGCTCTTGCCCTTGAGCGCATCGCCCAGCTTGTTGCGCTTGTACAGCGCGGCCTGGGTCAATACGGCGTCCAGTTCGGGGCGGCTCCAGTCCTGGGTGTTCAGGAAATGCTTCATGGCGGGTCTCGGCGATGAGGTCGTGGGAGGGAGGAGAGTCGTGACGCGGATCGGAGCAGGGAGTGGAGTGCGGATTGCAGGACGGATCGGACGCGGAAAAAAGAAAAGGCCCGGCGGGAGCCGGGCCTGATCGTTGGAATCTTGTCGTTGGAGCGTATAGACGACGGTTCCGGATCACCCAGCTGGCGTGTGGGGTTCCGGTCGGCGCGCGCGCGACGTCATGCCGGAGGCCATCCGGGCACTGGTGGTCGACAGGGGCTGCGCGTTGTTCATAGGGGGCGCATGCTCGCACGCGCGGATGACGGCCGCAAGACCGCGGCGCCCGTCAGCGCTTTTCGGCAGGCGGGAGGTCGGGGGTCACCGAAATCCGCACCTTCAGGCGTTTGCCGGGGTCGATGGGCAGCCGCGAACGGTATTTCACGCCGCGATGGATGTAATCGACGTCGTAGGCCACCGGGCGCTGGAATTCGCGCTCCACCCGGGTCGGGCGGCAATTGCGGTTGGTCTGCGCCACGCCTGTGGCCTCGGCGGGGTTATCGCAGCGCTGTTCCATCGCATAGGCGCGCAGCGTCTGGTACACCGGCTCCACCCGCAGCACCTGCGCGTATTCGGTGCGTACGTTGGAAAGCTGGCCGCTGTCCTTCTGTGCCTGCACGCACGGCGATGCCATGAACAGCAACGGCAGGCAAAGACAGGCAACAGCGGTGGCGGGGGTCGGACGCATCGGCCGGCCAGTGTAGGGCCTCATAACGTTTCAGGCTGAACCCCCGCTGTCGTGCCGGTGCGCGTGCCGCTAGAATCGGTCGACCCCCTCAACATGCATCAGGACGATGACCCTTCAACTTCACAACAGCTTGACGCGCCAGGTCGAACCTTTCGCTCCGCTCGACCCCGGCTGCCCGACGATGTATCTGTGCGGGCCCACGGTCTACAACTACGTCCACATCGGCAATGCCCGCGGCCCGGTGGTGTTCGGCGTGCTCGCCGCGCTGCTGCGCCGTCGCTACGGCGGACTGAAATATGCGCGCAACATCACCGACGTCGACGACAAGATCAACGCCGCGGCCAAGGCACTCGGCACGCCGATCTCGACCATCACCGACAAGTACGCCGCCGCGTATCGCGAAGACATGGCGATGCTGGGGGTCTCGGGCGATTTCGCGCCTGACATCGAACCCTCCGCCACCGCGCACATCCCGCAGATGATCGCGATGATCCAGCGCCTGATCGACCAGGGGCACGCCTACGCCGCCGAAGGTCATGTGCTGTTCGCGGTCGACACCTTCGCCGAATACGGCAAACTCTCGCGCCGCGATCCCGAGGAAATGCTGGCCGGCGCGCGCGTGGAAGTGGCGCCGTACAAGCGCAACCCGGGCGATTTCGTGCTGTGGAAGCCATCCACCGACGATCTGCCCGGCTGGGAATCGCCGTGGAGCGTCGGCCGCCCCGGCTGGCACATCGAATGCTCGGCGATGGCCGAAGCGCATCTGGGCGACACCATCGACATCCACGCCGGCGGCATCGATCTGCAGTTCCCGCACCACGAGAACGAAGTCGCGCAGAGCGAATGCGCGCACAAACACCATGACGGCAGTCACAAAACGTTCTCGCGCTGGTGGATCCACAACGGCATGCTGAACTTCGGCGGCAGCAAGATGGCGAAGTCGGTGGGCAACATTCAGCGCGTGCACGATCTGGTCCGCGAACATCCGCCGGAAGCCCTGCGCTACGCGCTGCTGTCGGCGCATTACCGGCAGCCGCTGGAGTGGTCGGACGGGTTGATCGAACAGGCGGTGCGGACGCTGGATCGGTTGTATGGCACGTTGCGGGATCTGGCGGATGTCGAAGCCACACCGGTCGACATTCCCCGCGGCACCGAAGCCGCGCTGGACGACGACCTGAATACGCCGCAGGCGCTCGCCGAAGTCGCGCGCATCGCGGGCGAAGCGCGGCGCTGCGAAGACGCCGGTGAGCGGAAACGCCTGAAGTCCGAACTGCTCGGCGCCGGCTTCGCGCTCGGCCTGCTGCAGCAGACGCCGGAAGCCTGGTTCGCGCGCGGCGCGTCGAACGACGACGACGAACGCATCCAGGCGCTGGTCGACGAACGCAATGCCGCGAAACAGACCCGCGATTTCGCCCGCGCCGATGCGATCCGCAAGCAGTTGGCCGACGAAGGCATCCTGCTGGAAGACACGTCGCAGGGCGTGCGCTGGAAGCGCGCTTGATGCTTTTCCCTTCTCCCACCGGGAGAAAAGCCTGCCCCGGACTCGATCCGGGGTGGCGCGAAGCGCCGGATGCGGGTTCGGTACGTGCGATGCGGTGCAAACGTCGCCGCTACTCCGGACCCTCTCCCCTACACCTCTCCCGACGGGAGAGTGGAAAGCGAATGCCACCTCCCAGGCGCTGATCACCCGAGGCAGAACAACATCAACGTGAACACCACTTTCCCCATCGAACCCACCCCCGCCGAAGCCCAGGACACCATCCGCGACGAATTCGCGTTCTTCGGCGACTGGTCCGAGCGCTACCAGTACCTGATCGATCTCGGCCGCAAGCTGCAGGAATTTCCGGACGATTGGAAAAACGACACGCACAGGCTGCTCGGCTGCCAGTCGATGGTGTGGATCGTGGCCTCGGGCGACGCCGATCGCCTCGATTTCGCCGCCGCCAGCGATTCGGCGATCGTCTCCGGCCTGATCTTCCTCGCGCTGCGGGTGTATTCCGGACGCAGCGCCGAGGACATCGTCGCCACCGACGCCCGCTACATCGCCGATATCGGCCTCGCCAAGCATCTGTCGCCGACGCGCAACAACGGTCTGGCCGCGCTGCTCGCCTTCATCAAGGCCACGGCGCAGGACGCGCTGCGCGAGCGCGCCTCACGTACGCACTGACGCGCACGCCTCCATTACGATTTCATACGTATGAGCGCGACCGATACGATCGAACCGCCGGCCGCGCCACCGCTGCGCAATCGCGCGTTCGTGCGACTGATGGGCTATCGGCTGCTCACCATCCTGTCGTACCAGATCGTCGCGGTCGCGGTGGGCTGGCACGTCTACGAACTCACCCACGATCCGTGGAAACTCGGCCTGATCGGTCTGGCCGAAGTGCTGCCGTTCTTCTGCGTGGCGCCGTTCGCCGGCTATCTGGTCGATCACCTGCCGAAACGGCGGCTCGGCATCATCGCCTGCGTCGGCCTGAGCATCACGCCGATCATCCTGGCCGTGGTCGCCTGGGGGCTGGTGTTCGGCGATCCGGTCGACAGCCCATCGCGACTGTGGCTGATCTACGCCGCGGTCATGTTCACCGGCGCGGTACGCGCCTTCCTCGGCCCGGTCCACAACACCCTGTTCGCCTGCGTGTTGCCGCGCGACCAGTTCACGCGCGGATCGGGCATCGGCAGCGTGGTGTTCCAGACGGCGCTGGTGCTGGGGCCCGCGATCAGCGGCGGGCTGATCGGGCTGATCGACAGACTCGGCCAGTATCCGGAAGGCGCGACCGCGCAGGCCGGCCCGGTGTATGCGCTGGGCGCGCTGTTCGCCCTGGGCGCGGCGCTGTCGCTGGCGACGTTGCGCACCACCGAACCCGCGCTGTCGCACGAACGCAGCCCGATCTTTTCCAGCATCGCCGAAGGCCTGCGCTTCGTGGTGCGTACGCCGGTGATGCTGGGCGCGATGGCGCTGGACATGTTCGCGGTGCTGTTCGGCGGCGCGGTATCGCTGGCGCCGGCGTTCGCCAAGGACATCCTGGATGCCGGACCGGAAGCGCTGGGCCTGCTGCGCGGCGCGCCCGCCGCCGGTGCGGTGATCGTGGGACTGTGGCTGGCGCGACGCCCGATCCAGCGCCACGCCGGGCGCTACCTGCTGATCGCGGTCGCCGGTTTCGGCTTGTGCATCGTCGGCTTCGGGCTGTCGGAGATGCTGTGGCTGTCGGTGGTCTTCCTGTTCTTCTCGGGCATGTTCGACGGCGTCTCGGTGGTGCTGCGCTCCACGATCCTGCAACTGGCCACGCCCGACCACATGCGCGGCCGGGTCTCGTCGATCAACAGCATCTTCATCAGTTCGTCGAACGAACTCGGCGCGTTCTACGCCGGCTCGATGGCGCGCCTGCTCGGCCTCGTCCCCGCCGTCGTACTCGGCGGCTGCGTCACCCTCGGGGTGGTCGCGTTCACGGCGCTGAAATCGCCGACGGTGCGGCGTCTGGATCTGAGGGGGCTGCAGTGATCCTGCAATCGCGTTGCGCGTCGTGGAGATCAATCGGGCGAGTCGGTTCGATCCATTCGACGCAGCGAACGTCGGAACGCATTCGCTGTACTCAGCGCCGTTGATCGAAAACGAACGCGGCGTCAGTACCGCCTCCCGCGAGGGCGATCGCGATATTGAGATGCGCGATCGCTTCGAGAAAGCGAGCATTGGCGAGTCCGCCTACCCGCTGTGGCGCGAAGCCGAGCGACCCGGCGAGCGCAGCCACCTGCGTTGCCGCGTCGTCATCGTCCGCAGCGACGAATGCGGTCGCCCGACGATCCCCGGCGCGCACCAGGCCGTCCGGCGTCATGATGTCGGCGAATATGGTATTGAACGCCTTGACCACGCGCGACGACGGCAACAGTCGCGCGATCTCCAGCCCAGCGGAATTGCCCTCGCCCAACAGCAGCGGCGACCAGTCCGCAGCGACCGGATTGGTGGCGTCGACGACGATCCGGCCCGACAGCATCTGCGCGAGCGGCGGCAACGCATGCGCGCAGGCTACGTACGGAATCGCCAACATCACGATCTCGCCATGCGCGGCCGCCTCGGGCACGGAGATGCGCACAGGCCCGTCGCCCGCATCCGTGCCGCCCGCTTGCGCGCCGATGCGGACATCGTGTCCCGCCGCCATCGCCAGGCGCGCAAGCGCTCCGCCTACCTTGCCGTTACCGATGATGCCGATCTTCATGAGGCTGCTTGTCCTTGAGGGGGTGGCGGCGAATACTCCACGGCTCGGTTTCCGATATCAATCAGGTACCTGGAGGTAACCACCCATGACATCCACGGGAGAAAAGCAGCGGCCGCTTCCCGACCCCTATCTTGCGGCCTGCCCGAGTCGTCATCTGCTGGCCCGCCTGGGCGAGAAATGGGCGATCCTGGCCATCAACGATCTCGCAGACGGCCCGAAGCGCTTCGGCCATCTGCTCAGGCGTATCGAGGGCGTGTCGCAGAAAATGTTGACCCAGACGCTTCGCAATCTGGAGCGCGACGGGGTCGTCCTCAGAAAAGTCGTGAGCGACAGGCCGCTCCAGGTGTCGTATTCGCTCACGCCGATGGGCTGCGATCTGTTGCCGGTGGTCGCGGCGATGAAGGCATGGACGCAGCGGCACTATCTTTCGGTCGAAAGCCATCAGCGGCTGTACGACCTCGCGATCACGCGGGAGTGACTCCCGGAAACGAAAAACCCCGCGTTTCCGCGGGGTTTTTCGTTTCCGGCACAGGTCCGGTGCAATCAAGGTCCGAATCAATCGCCCTGCTGTTTCTGCAGGTGTTCCCAGCGTTCCTGCTCGTCGATGGTGCGCTCGGCGGTGAGGCGCGCTTCGAGACGGTGCAGGCCGATCTCTTCGCCCGAATCCACGCTGAAGCCGTATTCGCCGGCTTCCAGACGCTTGAGCGTGCTGTCGATCTTGCCGATCAGCTTGCGGTAGCGGTCGCGGGTGCGCAGTTCCAGCGAGTTCTCGGTTTCGCGGGTGGCGCGTTCGGCGTCGTCGCCGACGTCGCGCACTTCGTCCTTGAGATTCTCGATGGTCTGCTTCGATTCCTCGATCAGATCGGCGCGCCAGCCCAGCAGGCGCTGGCGGAAGTACTCCTGCTGCAGGGTGCTCATGTATTCCTCGTCCACGCTGGGCTTGTAGCCGGCGGGGAGGATCGGACGGCCGGTGGCCTCATCGGTCTTGTAGGGAATCACTTTCACCTGGGTCTTGGGGGCGGGCGCTGTCTGGCGCGAAATCACGGCGACGGCAACCTTGCCGGCGGCGGGACGCGGGGCGACCACCACGGGCTTGCCGGCGGCTTTCGTCGCTGGTTCGTTCGGATTGGGGCGTGGACCCGGCACCGGCGGCTTGGTCGGCTTGGAGTCCGGCTTCGGCTCGGGCTTGGGGGTCGGCGGCGGAGCCGGCCACGGATCGGGGGTCGGCGCCGGGGCCGGCTTCGACGCAGCCTTGGCTTCGACCTTGGCCGGCGGCTTGGACGCCGGAGATTTGGCGGCTGCGGTCTTCGCGGCCGGCGCCTTGGCCGGAGCGGCCTTGGCTTCGGGCTTCGGCACAGGTTTGGGCACCGGCTTCGCGGCCGGCGCGGATTTCACCGCGGGCTTCGCGACCGGCTTGGCCACGGCTTTCTTCGCCGCAGGCTTGGCGGCCGGCTTGGCGACAGGCTTCGCGGCGCTCTTGGCGGCCGCCGGCTTGACGGCTTTCTTGGCGACAGCAGGTTTCGCAGCCGGCTTGGCGGGCGCTTTGGCGACAGTCTTGGCCACAGGCTTCTTGACGGCCGCTTTTGCGGGTTGTTTGGTGGCCTTGCTGGCGGCCTTCTTTGCGGGTTTCTTTACAGCCACGTCCGAGAATCCTTCATATCTTCCCTTGAGACGGGAAAGCGGGCTGTTATACCCTGCCGGGGCTACAGCGGCAACCTCGCATTTCAGCGAGCCTTGCACGCTGCAATCCCCCGCTGGATCAACGCCTTGATCGACCGCCTGCTGATCGCCGTACTCCGCTTCTACAAACGCTGGATCAGCCCGCTTCTAGGACAGCGCTGCCGCTTCGTTCCGACCTGTTCGGAGTATTCGATGGAAGCCATCCAGCGCTTCGGCGCCGGCAAAGGCAGCTGGCTGACCGTCAGGCGCCTTGCACGGTGCCATCCCCTGTGCCCCGGCGGCCACGATCCCGTGCCGCCGCTGGTGCGCCGCCCCGACCGGACGAGACCCCGCCCATGACCGCCCATCCCCCCACCCTCATCGTCAACGCCCGGCTGGTCAACGAGGGCCGCGAGTTCGACGGCGACCTGCGCTTCGCCGAGGGCCGGATCGAGGCCATCGGCGGCAGGCTGGCGGCGCGCGCCGGCGAGATCGTGATCGACGCCGCCGGCAGCCGCCTGCTGCCGGGCATGATCGACGACCAGGTCCACTTCCGCGAACCGGGCCTGGAGCACAAGGGCGACCTCGCCACGGAATCGGCGGCCGCGGTCGCCGGGGGCCTGACCAGCTTCATGGACATGCCCAACACCAGCCCGCCGACCCTCGACCGTGCCGCGCTGGACGACAAGTACCGCCGCGCCGAAGGTCGCGCCTGGGGCAACTACGCTTTCTATATGGGCACCAGCACCGGCAACATCGACGACATCCGCGCCGTCGACCCGCTGACCACGCCCGGCGTGAAGGTGTTCATGGGCGCATCGACCGGCAACATGCTGGTGGACGACCCGGACGTGCTGGCCGCGGTCTTCCGCGACGCGCCGACGCCGATCATCACCCACTGCGAAGACACGCCGATGATCGATGCCGAACTCGCGAAGTATCGCGAAAAGTACGGCGACGACATTCCGGTGGAATTCCACGGCGAGATCCGCTCGCGCGAGGCGTGCATCAAATCCACGAAACTGGCGATCTCGCTCGCGCGCGAGCATGACGCGCGCCTGCACGTGCTGCACATCTCCACCGCCGATGAGCTGGCGCTGTTCGAGCGCGGCCCATTGATCCGCGCCGACGGCAGCCGCAAGCGCATCACCGCCGAAACCTGCATCCATTTTCTGCGTTTCGACAGCCGCGACTATGCGAGCCGCGGAAATTTCATCAAATGCAACCCGGCGATCAAGGACTTCGGCGATCGCGAAGCGCTGCTGCGCGCGCTGGCCGAAGACACGATCGACGTGCTGGCGACCGATCACGCGCCGCATACACTGGAAGAAAAACAGCAGCCCTACCTGCGCGCGCCCAGCGGCCTGCCGCTGGTGCAGTTCGCATTGAACGCGGCGCTGGAATGCGTGCACGAAGGCCGCCTCACCACCGCGCAGGTCGTGCAGAAATTCGCGCACGCGCCGGCGCAGCTGTTCGACGTGAAGGAGCGCGGCTTCCTGCGCGAAGGCTATTGCGCCGACCTCGTGTTGATCGACGACACGCCGTTCGTGGTCGAACGCGAAGAGGTGTTGTCCAAATGCGGCTGGTCGCCGTTCGAAGGCACGACCTTCCGTTCTCGCATCGCCTCGACCTGGGTCAACGGCCACTTGGTGTGGGACGGACGGCAACTGGTGGGCGGACCGCGCGGCATGCGCCTGGCGTTCGATCGATGAGGCCGGCTTCCATCAGGCAAGCCACGGCCGCGGGCGCGCTGATGCTGGCGCTCTCCGCCTGTTCGACCGTATCGAACGTTTCCACCCCGTCGGCGCCGAAAACGCCTGCACTTACTGCACCGCAGCGCCAGACATCGCTGCCGGCGTCGGTACAACAGGGCGCGCTGATCATCGGCGACACCGATCCCACCGCCATCGTCGAATATGCCGGCAGATCGCTGCGCATCTCGCCAAGCGGGCGCTTCGTGTTCGGTGTCGGCCGCGATGCTACCGGGCCGCTGGTCGTGAAGATCACCCGGCCCGGCATCGGCGCAGTCGATCACAGCATCGCCGTCGCGCCGCGCGACTGGCCGATCGAAGCCATCGACGGCGTACCGCCTGCCACGGTCAACCCGCCGCCAGCCATCGCCGCGCGGATCGAGCGCGAACAGGCGCAGGTCGTCGCGCAACGCAAGCGCGACGACGCCCGCGAAGATTTCGCGCAGCGCTTCCTCTGGCCGGTGGAAGGACGCATCAGCGGCCGCTTCGGCAATCAGCGCGTCTACAACGGGACACCGAAAGCCCCGCATTCGGGCATGGACATCGCCGCTGCGCAGGGCACGCCGGTGAAGGCGCCGGCCGCGGGCATCGTCACCTTCGCCGCCCCGGACCTGTATCTCACCGGCGGCACCGTACTGATCGATCACGGCGCCGGCATCAGCTCCAACTTCCTGCACCTGTCGCGCATCGACGTGAAAGTGGGCGACCGCGTCGAACAGGGCCAGGTCTTCGCCGCCGTGGGCGCAACCGGCCGCGCGACCGGGCCGCATCTGCACTGGGGGATGAACTGGTTCGATGTGCGGATTGATCCGTTGCTGGTGCTGGAACTCACGAACCACCAGGTGTTAGGCCGCCAATAAACGATTCGATTAACTTCGTTTTTTTGAAAACCTTCATATTCTTTGGCAAAAATTATTCTTATGTCTTGAATGATAAGCAATCGAAGATTGCTGAGCGGAACACTTTATATAGAAGTCCTTCCTGGGCACTATGCGAGAAAGCACTGGGGGCCAAGCTCTGTTTTCTTCACGGAGGCTCATTTTTTTTACTTTGAGCCAACAATAATTCGCAATTGGCCGACGCACAGTCACCGCCATTTCAGCAATATTCCAGCGCGCACATGGAATAAAATAGTGTGCGACATTGACATGATGAAAGCCATTCTGTCTGAAACTAGACGCCTATCTTCTATTGAAGAATTTCTATATCCAAACCAAAGTGAAATGGCGTACAACGATGAGATACAAACCATTTCAGAATTGTGCACATCAATCAATGAATTCAGCGCATGGATTAATGAGACGCTGGAAAATAACAACACGATTGCCGTGCTTGGCATATGAAAAAAACTTCCCTATGACCGTCGCACGCATCGAAGTAGCGACGGGTTTTTGGCGGGGATGCTGTCATATCGATCGGGCCTGACAATTCGTTCAAACCGATCCCGCATCGTGACGGATCAACTTAGGCGATATCGTCTCGACGCCCCTCCCGAAACGCCGCACTACCACCTAATTGCAGACCCGAAGGGCGGCGCACACGATGTACGCCGTTTTTCGATGAGACAGGAATGTCTCATCGAAAAATACCCACAACGTCGCCGACGGCAGATTTGCCTCGGCACTGAGTGTTTCCTTGACTCGCGGCTTCGCCGTTCGCGCCGCATGCGGCGCAATGCGCCAAAGAAATTGACCCGCGCCCCAGCGCGAAAAAGGTTCCAAGCTTTACCCAAAAACCATCCACATCACTTCGACGACGAAAACCATCGCCGCGGCCGGATCCGCAACACATACGCAAACACCACACAGCCCAGCAGCGCCGGCACCCACGGATTCGAAACAAGGCCATCAATGACCGGCGAGTCGAGCCAGCCCACGATGTCGTCGCGATACACCAACGCACTAGCGAGCATGAAAACACCATAACCTCCGACGAACCCCCACCGGAGCCTGCGCTCGAAACGCCTGTCGGCGCGTCGACGCTCCGCGGCAATCGCCTCGATCCGCATGACCTGCGCATGCGAAAAATTGCTGGGCAATGTCGCATCCAGCGGCTGATCCAACTCGCGCGCCAGTTGACGATAACGCAGCGCGCGCGCCGTGCCGTCAGCGGGCGCGCCGCGCTTCTGATCCAGACGCGCCTGCTCCTGCAGCCGCCACTCGCGCTCGCGCAGGTCGTTGCTGTCTTTGCTGTCGGTCGTCATGGGAAATCTCCGCTTTCGAGCCTTTCGCGCAGCCGCAGGCGGGCACGAAACAGGTGGCTTTTGATGGTGCCGGGAGGCAGCGCGGTGATCTGCGCGATGTCAGGGATCGACACGTCTTCGAAGTGATACAGCGTCAACAGCATCCGCGGCAGCGGCGACAGCGCATCGATGGCCGCACGCAGCCGGCGTGCGGCCTGCGCGTCGTCGCAGGCCGCGGCATAGTCGAAATATTCGGCCTCATCCTCGGGCAGCACCAGCGCTTCGTCGCTCTGCAACTCGGCGCCGAGCGCGATCTTCCGGCGCTGCAGGTGCCGCAGCGCGATCGAATAGGCCACACGACCGATCCAATGTTTCAGCGGGCAGTCGTGCCGGTACTGATGCAGATTCTGATGCACGCGCAGGAAGGTTTCCTGACACAGATCCTGCGCGTCCTCCGGCTGCCGCACCAGGCGGTAGACGATATGCCAGCACAGCCCCTGATACTCGCCCGCCAGCCGCTCGAAGGCGCCGGGCCTTTTATCGAGTACGGCTTCGACCAGGACGCGATCCGAAGTCATGTGGTCCGGGGACAGGGGGGCGAGGCGTGGGGACATGTCCAGCCCTAGAGACGCGGGAGCGCCGACCGGTTGCAAATCGCGGCGCACGAACCGGACGCAGCCCGGAATGCAACCGCCCCGCGCCTTCGCGTCTCCTGTGTCGCATACGGGGCATTCGCCCGGTCGACGGAGACCTTCATGGACCTGCAACACACCATCGTTCCCCTCGCGCTGTTCGTCTGCATCACCTACGCCTTCCGGGTGGTGGTCGACGCCATCATGCGCTATCGGATGCTGCGCGAACCCGGCACCGAGGATCTGCTGCGTTCGATCCTGCAGGGCGAACAGACCGAGCGTCGGCTGGCGTCGCTGCGCTGGGGGCTGCTGGCGACGGCGCTGGCGATCGGTTTCGGCCTGATCGAAGCCATCGGCTGGCATGAAGTCACCGCCGGCGCGGTCGCGATCCTGCTGGCCTGCACCGGCGCGAGCCACCTGACCTACTACCTGCTCACCCGCGGCCGCGTCTGATACCAGCATTCGTTTTCGCGTCGAGACGCATCCGGACCGACGCGCATAGCACCACAACCTCCCCGCAACCGGCGCACCACGCCGGAACGCCACCCGCTTGCCCAATCATCCACAGGCCCGCCATGAGACACGCCATGCAGCACACCATCAAGATCGCAACGCTGTACCGACCGACCTTCTGCGCGTTCGCGCTGCTGAGCACCTGCACGTTCGCCGCATCGCCAACGAACGACGCGCGATCGCGGTTGGACGCGCTGGTCCCGACGCTGCTCGCGGACAAACGCATCGCCAGCGTCTCCATCGCACGCATCGAAGATCGGCGCCTCGCTTTCACCGCGGCGTACGGCGAAGCCCGTCCCGGCGTACCGGCGACGCCGGGCACGCTGTACAACATCGCTTCGATGACGAAACCCGTTTCGGCCGAAGTGGTCCTGCGTCTGGCGTCGCGCGGAAAAATTTCGCTGGACGAATCGATGTCTCGATACTGGGTGGACCCCGATCTCGCCGACGATCCGCGCCGCGACCTGCTCACGCCACGCCTGTCGTTGAGCCATCGCACCGGCTTCCCGAACTGGCGCTACGAGACCGGCGACACCTTGAAATTCCTGAAGACACCGGGCGAGGCGTTCGGCTATTCCGGCGAAGGCTTCGAGTACATGGCGCGTTTCGCCGAGAAGAAAACCGGCACGCCGTTCGAGCGTCTGGCGCAGACGCTGGTGTTCGGCCCGAGCGGCATGCGCGAGACCGCCTACACCCGCCGGCCGTGGTTCGCAGATCGCGTAGCCGTTCCCACCGACGCCGACGGCCACGCACTGCCATCACAACTATCGGACCGCTACCTCGCGTCGGACGACATGCACTCGACGCCACGCGACTACGCGCGCTTCATGATCGGAGTGTTGAAGCGGCAAGGCATGGACGCCAATCTCGCTGCCGAACGCATCCGCATCCACAGCGAGCGAGAAGATGAACTGTGTCCGCCGCCGCGCGCGCAGGCCTGCGCGGACGAAGCCGGGTTCGGGCTGGGCTGGGAAGTATTCCGCTTCGGCGAACGCACCTATCTGATGCACACCGGCATGGACAAAGGCACATTCACGCTGGGCTATATCGAACTGTCAATGGGCAGCGGAACGGTGATCTTCACCAACAGCAGCAACGGCCCGCAGAGCGTGCTGCCGATCCTCGACGCCATCGGTCGAGATCGGGAATTCGTCGACTTCCTGCGTTTGCTCGCAGGTTGATGCACGTGCACGGTCGGGGCGGGCGTGCAAAAAAAAACGGCCCGGCATTGCTGCCGGACCGCCGTGACTCGAACATCGCATTTCGTCTTTTATTTCTGCGCCTCGGGCGCAGCCGGCGCCGCTGGCGCCGCAAACGCATTGCTGGGAATCGCCCACGAGAAATCGGTGCGGGTGAACGTCGCGTAGCGCGGATCATTGTTGAAGTCGATCGGCTGCTTGTACGCCGCCGGATAGCTCAACGTCGGCAGCGACAGCGGCGAACCGCTCAGGGGCGAACCCGCGGTGGCGGTGCCGTGGCAGCTCATGCAGTTGCTGGTCTGGCCAGCGGGGATGCCGCTGGAGGTTTCCAGGAACGGGTTGAAACACACCACCATGTCCTTGGACGCGTTGCCCTTGGTCTGGTTCCAGGCCGTGCACATCGCGTAATTGCGCCAGGGGCCGGCGACGTTGTCGGTCATGCCCTGCTTGCTGCCGGGGAAGTTGTCGGGCGCGTCGGCGCCGGGCTGCCACCAGAAGGTTTCCCAGGTCCAGTTGACGATCGCCTTGCTGTTGACGTGCATGCCGCCGAGGACGCCGAAATCACCCGCCGCCGCGGTGAGGCCCTGACCGCCATCGCCCGAATTGGGAGCCAGCGCGTTCCAGTCGGCGGCTTCCGCGGCATCCATCTTGAAGTTGTAGATGGTCGCCAGCGGCGCATACAGATAGTTCTTGCAGGCCATCGTCGAGCCCGGAACGATCTGCGCGATCTGCTCGGGCGTGGCCGGCACCGGCGCGACGCTCGGGTCGGGCGCGCCGGCCGGGTCCAGCAGCACGCAGTTGAACCAGGTCTCGGGCGTGGCGTTGGCGGGTGTCGTCGACTGCTTCGGACCCATCCACAGCGGCATCGGCGTCAGGCCGGTCGCCTTCACCACGAAGATCACCGGCTTGGTTTCGATGGCGGTGAAGCCCTGGGTGCTGCCGTTGTCGGGCTGATACGGCGTCTCTTCGATCTTGCGCGAGCTGATCGGCGTTTCCGCCGGCCACGCGGCGTTGAGATTGGCGAGATCCTGCATCGCGACATAGCTGTAGCTGGCGTTGCCCGGTCCCGCATGCTGCGCACCCAGGAAATTCGCCATCGCCGGATTGAATTTGTTGAACGACACCACCTGGGTGTCGCTGGGTACGGCCCTGCCCGCACGCAATGCGGTATGTCCGATCTGTTTGGGTTTCTGGAACGCGCGCGCCGGACGCTCCAACGTCACGCAGCCCTTGGCGGTGAACACTTCCTCGTTGCCGCACCAGGTGTCCCACACCGGTAGCGCGGTGCCGTTCCAGCTCTGGCCGGAGTTGCTGGTCATGCCGGCCCACAGGTTCCAGGCGGCGGTGGTGATGTTGTCGATCTGCCAGGTGTCGGCCCAGGCCTGGAATTCGTCGCGGTTACCGGGATAACCGAATCCGGCCGGCACATCGACCGGCTTGATGCCGGCGATCGCGACCTCGGGATTCGGTGCGGTTTCTGCCGCGGGTTTGGCGGGTTCTGCGGCGGGTTCGGTAGGCGCCTCTTTGTTGCAGGCGGCAAGCAGCAGCGCCGCGGGCAGCAGCGCGAGCAAACGCATCTTCATGTGACCTCCTCTGTCGATCGGTATAGGTCGGTCTGTGCGCGCCCCCATCTCCTCGCGCAGCATCCCGCATGGCGTGGCTTGCCCATGGCGTGCGCCATGGGTCTTGCGTGGCTCGTTCACGGCGTGCGCCGTGAACACAGCGAGCATACGTCGTTCAGAATTCGACCACAACGAAAGTGTGACAAAGGACCGGTAAAGGCACCGCGAGCGCTCTGCCGGCGGATGATCAGCCGGTGGTGGACCCTTTGCCGGACACCTGCGCCACCGCGTCGTGCGGATGCAGGCTCTCGAAATGCGAGACGCGCACGTCGAAGCGCTGCACGCGCGCATCGGCGGCCAGCGCGGCGGCGACGCGGCGCGCGGCGTCTTCGCAGAACATCAGATTCTCGGCGTTGAGCCGCGCGAACGCCTGCTCGTCCTCGCGCTTCACCGCGGTTTGCACCGGCGTGCCCAGCGCGGCTTCGGCGCGATCGATCAGATCGGCCACCGGCAGTTCGTCGAACGACGCGAGCAGTTCGACCCGGATCTCGGCGCGGCTGCGCTGCGCGTGCGGCGTGGCGGCGAGGCCGCGCGCCGACGCCAGCCACTCGCCGACCACCTGCGTGGACAGCGGATGCGCGGCGGCGAAGTCGTCTACGAAACGTTCGGCGTTGAGCTGCCGCGACAGCGCGGCCGACGCCGGACAGGTGCTGGAGTATTCGACCGAGAACGCCAGGGTCAACGTCGTATGCCCTTGCGCGAGCACCGCGTCGATCTCCAGCGGATAGCGCTTCCAGCCGCTGTTGTCGCTGATCAGCGCGCGGCGCTTGAGCATCTGTTCGAAGCGCAGCGTGAGCCGCGCGGAGGTGGACAGCGCGCCCTGGGATTCGACGCAGGTCTGCAGCACGCGGCGCAGTCGTGCGGGCGTCAGCGCCTCTTCGACCAGCGTGTCCTGAAGTTGACGATAGAGTCGCGACATATGGATGCCGCGCGCATCGGGATCGCGCAGATCGACGAGAACATCCACCGAGGCCGGCACCTGCATCACCGCGCCGTCTTCATCGCGCAGACGCAGCGGCAGCGCGATATTGCGCATCCCCACCCAGTCGAGCGCGCGTGCGGCGGCTGCAGCATCGCCGGCCACGTCGGGCATCGGTTGGGCATTCGGGCGCAAGGTCACGGGCGGCATCTGTCGTGCGAAGGGGCGGCCATTGTACCCAGCGACCGCGAACGCTTCGGGAATCGCCCCGGAACGGTGCGTTCGGGCCTCAACCCCGCGCCGCGCGCCAGCTGCGCCACAGCGCCACGGCCGGCGACAGCGCCGACACCTCGCCCGCGGCGGCGACGCGGCGCAGCCGGGCATGGCTCAGCGCATCGTGGATGCGGCGCGGGCGCGACCCGGCGCGCTGCGGCGCGATGGTCGCGAGCTGCCGCGCCCAGGCCCGCGCCTGCGATGCCTCGGCGGCCTCCTCGCGATGCCACAGCGCATGCGCGGCGAGCAACAGGAATGTATCGCCACCGGATTCGACATTGGATTCGACATCGGATGAAAAAATCGCGCGCTCGCAGTCGGCGATCGCATCGGCCAGCGGCTGCAACTGCGCCATCGACGGCTGCGGCGGCGCCCATCCACGCAGGGGCTCGCGCACGGCCTGCAGCGAAGCCAGCGCCGCCGCCAGCGTCGCCCACGGCGCAGGCCGCTTCTGCAGCACGCGACCCAGCGGATGCCGGCGCAGGCCCTTCGCCCAGCCCTGCAATTCTTCCTGCCACCACGCCAGCTTGGCGAAGCCGGGGGTCGGATCGTCGCCGGCCCAGGCGGCATCGGTCCATTCCTGCAGCAGTGCGAACCAGGCCTCGGCGGTCGCGCGCTCGGACCCGGCGACGAACGCCTGCGCGATCCGCCATTCCGGCCAGCGTCCGCGCCATTTGCCAAGGAAATCTTCGAGCGCGGCGTCGAGGTCGGACATATCGTTCATAGCGTGATCGTTCACAGCGGATGCGCGACCGTCGTCGGCCAGATGCGCGGATCCAGCAGCTCATGCGGCTGTTCGATCATCGTGTCGCCGCGCCAGTCCAGCGGATCGACGCCGGGCAGGCGATAGCCCCACAGCGCGACGATCGACGGCATGCCCGCGGCGCGCGCGGCGACGATGTCGCGCTCGTCGTCGCCGACGTACACGCAGTCACGTGCGGCGACGCCGATGACTTCCGCCGAATGCAGCAGCGGCAGCGGATGCGGTTTGCGCTCGGGCAGCGAATCGCCGCCGATCAGCACACCGCAGCGCTCGTTCCAGCCGAGGATCGGCATCAGCTGTTTCGCCAGATATTCCGGCTTGTTGGTGACGATGCCCCAGCGCACGCCGTCGGCTTCCAGCGCGTCGAGCATGTCGGCGATGCCGTCGAACAGCACGCAGTGGCGGCCGAGGATGCCTTCGTAGGCATCGAGAAAGGGCTTGACCAGCGCTTCGCGCGCGTCGGCGTCCAGATGTCCGAACGAAGCGCCGATCATCGCCCGCGCGCCTTTGGAGACGTGCGCGCGCATCGTGTCGTGCGGCATATCCGGCTCGCCGTGTCGGCGGCGCAGGATGTTGATCGCCTCGACCATGTCGGGCGCGCTGTCGAGCAGGGTGCCGTCGAGATCGAAGAGCACGCCGCGCGGGAATCTGTTCTGGGACAACGGTGGCTCCAATGGAAAATACGGATATCGCCTGGATCAAGCCGACCCGCGAAGCGGGTTCGGCTTGAATGGATTTCAGGCCGCATCGCGAAATGCGTGCAACAGTGAAACTAGCTGTTTGTGCGCGACCGCGTGCGTTTGGCGGTCACGAACCGGCCGACCAGGTAAAGCACACCACCTGCCACGCCAAAGATCGTGACGAGAACGCTCCTGATCGCGTCACTGGGAGCCGGATCCTTCGCCAGCCCGACCAGAAACAGAAGGCAGGCGACGCCGAGCATGACGAGCCCTGCTTTCGAGTAGATGTTCTGTGAAGCCTCTGCAGTGCCGGTCATACATGCCTCATGGCGCAGGAAAGAATAGGGAGGTTGATGCAAGAGGGGCCTTCGGGCGATCTCGGCATCGCAGGAAGGACGGGAAGAGCTCGGGGCTGAAGCCCCTCCTACAGCCCTCCCGCGGGCCTGTTAAGGCTTGCGCGCGCACGCCAGATAATTCACATCGGTGCGACCGCCGACGCGCGCGCTGTGGCGCAGCGGGTCGTAGATCAGGCCGCTGACGTCTTCGAGCTCGAGATCGGCAGCGCGCAGCCACGCGCCCAGCTCAGACGGCTTGATGAAATCGCGATACTGGTGCGTGCCTTTCGGCAGCAGCCGCGCGACGTACTCGGCGCCGACGATGGCCAGCGCGAACGCGGCCGGGGTGCGATTGAGCGTGGACAGGAACAGCCGCCCGCCGGGTTTGAGCAGGGTCGCGCAGGCGGCGATGATCGCGCCGGGATCGGGCACGTGTTCCAGCATTTCCATGCAGACGATCGCGTCGAAAGCGCCGGGCATCTCGTCGGCGAGCGCTTCGACCGGCGTGAGGCGGTATTCGACTTCGACCCCGGATTCCAGCCGGTGCAGTTTCGCGATCTTGATGAGATCCGGCGCCAGATCGATCGCGGTCACCTGCGCACCCTCGCGCGCCAGCGCCTCGCTGAGCAGGCCCGCGCCGCAGCCGACGTCGAGCACGTGCGCGCCGCGCAGCGTCGTGCGGTCGCGCACGTAACCCAGGCGCGCGGGATTCAGCGCATGCAGCGGTTTCTGCGGGCCTTCGGGGTCCCACCATCGATTCGCCAGGGCATTGAACTTGTCGAGTTCGACTTGGCTGAAGTTTTGGTCGTGATTGCCTTGATTCTGCATGTTCGCGATCTCTATGAGTGTTGCCATCCCGAGCGCAGCGAGGGATCTGCTGCTGCCCTGCGATGAAAAACAGGTCCCTCGCTGCGCTCGGGATGACAGATCAGGCCTTCACGCTACCGATCCGCTCCCGCCACTGCCTGGCGTTCGCGATCAGCGCATCGATGTCCATGTCGACCAGGATGCGGTCGCGCAGTTTCGCCCTGCCGGCGACCCACACGTCCGACACCTGATGGCGGCCGGTGGCGTAGACCAGCTGCGACAGCACGTGATGCAGCGGCTGGGTCTCCAGCGCCGATAGATCCACGCAGGTCAGGTCGGCCTGTTTGCCGGCTTCGATCGATCCCACCAGATGGTCGAAGCCCATCGCCTTGGCGCTGCCCAGCGTGGCCGCGCGCAGCGCGCTGGCGGCGTCGAACGCGGACGCATCATCGGCCACGGCTTTCGCCAGCAGCGCGGCGGTGCGCATCTCGCCGAACATGTCGAGATCGTTGTTGCTGGCGCAGCCGTCGGTGCCGATGGCGACGTTGACGCCGGCATGCACCAGTCTGTGCACCGGGCAGAAGCCCGAGGCGAGCTTGAGGTTGGATTCGGGGCAATGCACGACGCTGACGCCGCGTTCGGCGCACAGCGCGATCTCGGCGTCGGTGAGCTGGGTCATGTGCACCGCGATCAGCCGATCGTTGATCAGGCCGAGGCGGTCGAGCCGCGCGATCGGGCGCTGGCCGTGTTTCTGCTGCGACTGCTGCACTTCCTGCGCGGTCTCGTGGGTGTGCAGGTGCATCGGCAGATCGAGCTGGTCGGCCAGCATGCGGATGCGCTCGAAATTCTCGTCCGACACCGTGTACGGCGCATGCGGCGCGAAGGCAGTGGCGATCAGCGTGTCGTGACGCCACTGGTCGTGGACTTCGCCGGCGCGGTCGAAATACTCGTCGTCGCTCTTCGCCCACGCGGTCGGGAAATCGATCACCGGCAGGCCGACGCGGGCACGGAAGCCGTGGCGCTTGTAGGTCGCGGCCTGCACGTCGGGGAAGAAGTAGTTCTCGTTGCAGCAGGTGGTGCCGCCGCGGAGCATCTCGGCGATGGCCAGCTCGATGCCGTCGGCCACGAATTCCGGGCCCATGACTGCGCCTTCGATCGGCCAGATGTGGTCCTGGAGCCATTGTTTGAGCGGCAGGTCGTCGGCGACCCCGCGCATCAGCGTCATCGGGTTGTGGCAGTGCGCGTTGATCAGGCCGGGCATCAGCGCGCCTTCGGGCCGCGACACCGTCTCCTTCGCCTCGAAACGGGCGCGGGCCTCGGCGATGGGCAGCACCGCGAGGATTTCGCCGCCGCGGATCGCCACCGCATGATGGTCGAGCACGACACCGTGTGGCTGCACCGGCACCACGTAACGGGCCTCGATCAGCAGGTCGCAGGTTTCGGGAATGGGGGCTTCGGAGACGGGCTGGTAGGTCATTGGGGGATTGTCTCATTCCCGGGATCGCACTGCCTCCGGGGCGCCCACTCCCCAGCCCTCCCCCGCATGCGGGGGAGGGAGATTCGTGCGCAGCACGAATGGGTGGGGGCCGGAAAAGCAGAAGCCCGCCGGTGGCGGGCTTCTGACTGCCGAGCTACGAAGAAAAGCAACATCGAGATTCAATCCCTGCCGGCCGCACGCGCGGCTTCGAGGTCGCCGCTGCTTTGCATTCGTCCTGGGCGGGAATGATTGATTCGCTACGCAGCAGGCCTTCGGCCGGCTCGCTGCGAATCAATCACTTCACCCGGCTGAAATACTCGCCCGAGCGGGTGTCAACCTTGATGATTTCTTCCTGGCCCACGAACAGCGGCACGCGGACCACGGCGCCGGTTTCGAGGACGGCCGGCTTACCGCCGCCGCCGGAGGTGTCGCCGCGCACGCCCGGATCGGTCTCGACGATCTTCAGTTCGACGAAGTTCGGCGGGGTCACCGCGATCGGGATGCCGTTCCAGAGGGTGACCAAGCATTCTTCCTCGCCCTTGAGCCACTTCTCGGCGCCACCCATGCCGGCCTTGTCGGCCTGCACCTGCTCGAAGCTTTCCGGGTTCATGAAGTGCCAATATTCGCCGTCGGCGTAGAGGAACTGCATGTCGGTGTCGACCACATCGGCCACTTCCAGCGAGTCGGTCGCCTTCATGGTCATTTCGACCACGCGGCCCGACTTGATGTTGCGGAACTTGATGCGGGTGAAGGCCTGGCCCTTGCCGGGCTTGACGTATTCGGTTTCGGTGATGACGCACGGGTCGTTGTTGACCAGGATCTTCTGGCCGTTCTTGACGTCGTTCATGCCCAGACTGGCCATGGTTACTCCTGATGAATGCGATCTGCGGAACCGCCCCAGGGTCGGCATGACCCGTGGGCGACTAGAATGAGCGGCTGGACCCGAAACGCCGGTGCTTAACGCCGGTGCGTCCCATCCACTGGCCCGATTGACCGCACATGATACCCGCAGCCTCCCCCGCACCGCATCCCGCCCCCGACCCCGCTCCCGCCAACTGGAAACGCCTGTGGCGCGACGCCGTGCGCGATCCGGCCGAGCTGCTGGCGCTGCTGGGACTGGAAGGCCGGGTGCCGGGGCTGTCCGCCGAGGCCGCGGCACAGTTCCCGCTGCGTGTGCCACGGGGCTTCGTCGCCCGCATGCGTCCGGGCGACCCGCACGACCCGCTGCTGCGCCAGGTGCTGCCGCTGGACGAGGAAATGCGGCCGATGCCGGGCTTCGGCCTGGACGCGGTGGGCGATGGCGCGGCGAAGGCCGCCACCGGCGTCATCCACAAATACGCCGGCCGCGCGCTGCTGATCGCCACCGGCAGCTGCGCGGTCCACTGCCGCTACTGCTTCCGCCGCCATTTTCCCTACGCCGAGGAAACCGCCGCCGCCGGGCAGTGGCGCGAGGCGGTCGAGGCCATCCGTGCCGATGCGAGTATCGAAGAAGTCATTCTTTCCGGCGGCGATCCGCTGTCGCTGTCGACCGCCAAACTGACCGAGCTGACCGCGCAGCTCGCGACCATCCCGCATCTGCGCCGGCTGCGCATCCATACCCGCCTGCCGGCGGTGCTGCCGGAACGGGTCGACGACGAATTGACCGTCTGGCTGCGCGCCCTGCCCTGGCCGGTGGCGGTGGTGCTGCACGCCAACCACGCGCAGGAATTCGACGATGCCGTCGACCTCGCGATGGCGCGGCTGCGCGACACGGGGGCGACGCTGCTCAATCAGGCGGTGCTGCTGCGCGGCGTCAACGACAGCGTCGACGCCCTGGCGGCGCTGTCCGAGCGCGGCTTCGCCGCCGGGGTGCTGCCGTATTACCTGCACCAGTTGGACCGGGTGGCCGGATCGGCGCATTTCGAGGTCGACGACGACCGCGCGGTGACCTTGCATCACGCACTGATGGCGCGGCTGTCCGGCTATCTGGTTCCGAAGCTGGTGCGCGAAGTGGCCGGCGACCCGGGCAAGCGCCCATTGTCTGCGGGCACCGCGTTGTCGCAAAGTAAGCCTGCGGACTGAAACCTTGCGCCGGCAACCTGTACATCAGGACATCCCGAACTGAGACATCGGTCGTCGGCACCGTCTGCATCGGAAGCCGGCACCGCGTACCATACCTTGCCCCCCGGAGAGCTCCCGCATGTCGAAAAGCAACGATCCCGCGCTGCGTCTGATGCTGGTGGATGACAGTGTCGAGGAGGCCGAGGGCATCGTCAGCGGACTGCGGAACGCCGGGATCGCGGTGCGGCCGCTGCGGCCCGCGACCGCGACCGAACTGGCCACGATGCTGATCGGGCAAACGGTCGATATGGTGCTGGCGTCCCACCCCTGCACGTCGATCCCGCTCGCCGACGTGCAACTGCAGGTCACCACCAGCGGCAAGGACATCCCGCTGGTCGCGGTGGTCGAGGACGTCGACACCGACAGCTTTTCCGAACTGCTCGGCGGCGGCGTGCGCGCCCTCGCCCTGCGCCACAAACCGCCGCAACTGCTGGCCACGGTGCGCCGCGAATGGACCGACGTGGAAGCCCGTCGCGCCCAGCGTCGGCTGGAGGCCCAGGTCCGCGAGACCGAGCGCCGCTGCGATGCGCTGATCGAATCCTCGCGCGAGCCGATCGCCTACGTCCACGAGGGCATGCACATCCGCGCCAACGACGCGTATCTGGAGATGTTCGGCTACGAATCCTTCGAGGACATCGAAGGCATGTCGCTGCTGGATCTGGTCGGCACCAAATATCTCGACGAGTTCAAGCTTCTGCTCAAGAGCATGAGCAAGGGCGAAGCCCCACCGCCGCGCTACGAACTGGAAGCGCGCGACATCGAAGGCAATGCGTTCCCGGCGGTGATGGAATTCACCCTGGCCCAGTACGAGGGCGAAGCCTGTCAGCAGGTGATATTCCGCCGCCAGGAACAGGCCGTGGACCCGGAACTGGCGCGCAAGGTCGAAGAGCTGCGCCAGCGCGACCAGGTCACCGGGCTGCTCAACCGCCCGACCTTCCTGCACGCGCTGGAGGACGCGGTGGCCGATGCCGCCCAGAACGGCACCCAGCACGGCCTGCTGCTGATCGAGCCCGACCACTACCAGCGGCTGCTGCACGAGATCGGACTGGATTCGGCCGACACCATCATGGCCGCCATCGCCGAACGCCTGCGCAGCGAACTGGACGAACACGCCATCGCCGCGCGCTTCTCCGAGAACAGCCTCGCGGTGCTGCTGCGCAACAGCGACCACGCCGCCACCGCGACCCTCGCCACCCGCATCTGCAACACCTTCGCCGCGGAAGTGTTCGTCATCGGTCAGCGCTCCAGCGTCATCACCGCCAGCATCGGCGGCGTGCAGGTCAGCGAGAAGAACGCCAGCGTCAGCCAGGTGCTGGCGAAGGCCGCGGCCGGCGTGCAGTCGGCGGCCGGCGTGGGCGGCAACCGCCTGGAACTGTTCGACCCCAACGCGGTGGACCGCGCCGAAGCCGAACGCATCCAGATCTGGGTGCAGCGCCTGCGCGACGCGCTCGACCAGAAACAGTTCACCCTGCACTTCCAGCCAGTGATCAATCTGCAGGGCGACAACCACCCGGTCTACGACACCTTCCTGCGCCTCGAAAGCGGCGACGGCGAACTGGTGTCGCCAGGGATGTTCCTGCAGATCGCCGAAGACCACGGCATGCTGGAACTGATCGACCGGTACGTGGCGGAACGCGCGATCGAACTCATCGCCCAGCGCGAACACGCCGGCAAGCCGGTGACGCTGCTGGTGAAGGTGTCGCAGGCCTCGCTGCAGAACGACGCGCTGGCGACCTTCATCGGCGAGCAGTTGGCGATGCGCGGCGCCTCCGGGGAATATCTCGCCCTGCAGCTGCAGGAAGCCAAGGTCTTCACTCACCTGCATGCGGTGCAGCAGTTCGCCGCGGCGGTGAACCAGTTCGGCTGCCGGCTGGGGCTGGAGCAGTTCGGCGCGGGGCTGGATTCGTTCCAGTTGCTCACCCACGTGCAGCCGCAGTTGCTCAAGATCGACCGCAGCTTCGTGGAAGATCTGCCGAAGAACGCCGAAAGCCAGAAGCGCGTGCGCGACATCGCGCAGAAGGCCCGCGACCTCGACATCCTGACCATCGCCGAATTCGTGCAGGACGCGGCCAGCATGTCGATCCTGTTCTCGGCCGGCGTCGATTACGTGGAAGGCCATTTCCTGGCCACCGCCGGGCCCGAGATGAATTACGACTTCGAGTGATCGCAGGCGTTTTTCCGTAACGCCGTATCCTTGGCGTCGTAAAGCGGCCGATTACAACGCCAAGCCCCTGAACAGCTCGCGCGAAGCGCGAGCGGGGTATGAAAGTGCGCAGCGGGGCCCATGGTTTGCGCAGCAAACTTCGGGATTTTTCCGGGCACAGCCCAGATAGTGTGACGGAGCCGGCCGATAAGCCGGGTTTTGTCGTGGACAGTCATTCCTCTAGGCGCATCGTCACCGATACGCTCAAGCAACCTACCCGGAGACACCGCGGGTCGCGGCATCGTCTCCCTATTTGGTCTTGCTCCCGGTGGGGTTTGCCGTGCCGGTCCGTTGCCGGACTCGCGGTGCGCTCTTACCGCACCATTTCACCCTTGCCACGCATCCCGAAGGATCGTTCGGCGGTATCTTTCTGTTGCACTTTCCGTCGGCTCGCGCCGCCCAGGCGTTACCTGGCACCGTACCCTGTGGAGCCCGGACTTTCCTCGGCATCGGCATTCCGGAGAATGCGATGACGCGACTGCCTGGCCGACTCCGTCGCGGGCATTGTCGCACGGGAGCCGATCGCGCATACCCGGGCGGATGCCGGCCATCGCCTGCGGCGCCGCGAAAAATCGGCGGCTGTCATCATCAAACGCCTCCGGGTGGGTTAGGCTGGCCGCGCCGCTGGTCACGATGTCCGATCAGAGGCGGGGCGACAACGACAGGAGGTTTCGACGACCTCATTCCGGACGTTCTCCGGAACAGGGGTTCCCATCACACCGCATTCTCGTCGCTAAGGATGTCCGGTTGCCTACTCTGGATGGCCGACTGAACCTTTCTGGATTCGCCTTCCCTGTACACCGCAGGGCGAACGCCCGTTCGCTGGCCGCCAGAGCCCTGGCCGCATGCCTGCTGCTGGCTTGCCTCCCGTTCGCATGCCTTGCGGCTCCGGAAGGCGACCAGCGCCATCCGCTGGAAGTGGAAGCATTGACCCAGCCGCGACGGGTGCTGGAAAAACTTCCCGCGGCGCGCGCCAAGCTTACAAAAGGCGATCACGTCGGCGTCGCCAGACTGGCGCTTGCCGAAGCCAATGCCTGCCGTGTGATCGCGAACTGGCGCTGCCAGCGCCGCGCCGGTTCGTCCGCGATTACCGCAGCCGACCGCAGCGGAAGCGTGTACCTGCAGGTCCGCGCGCGGATCGCGCTCGGCCGAGCGCTCTCGCGGCTGGGCGACTTCAACAGCGCCGCCCGCGTCCTGGCCGAAGCGCAGCAGAAGCTGGGCGATACGCCGCAGAACGTGCTGATGGCCGACATTTTTCTGGCCTACTCCTCGATCAGCGAGCGGCTGGGGAAACTCGATGAATCGTATCGCTACGCCAAGGAAGGGCTTGCACACGCCCCCGCCGACACAGACCCGGAAATGCGCCTGCGACTGCTGCGCAACATGGCGCACATCGCGTCCGCCAGAGGGCGCCCGCAGGAGGCGCGCGAGCTGCTGAAGGAAACCCGCGGCCTGTTGCCGGCGAACCACGATCCCAAGCTGACCGCGGAGATCCTGCTGGAAGAAGCCCGCAGCGCCCGCGCGCTGGGCGATGCCGACACCGTGGAAGAGATGGGCCGACGTATCGGCGCGATCGGCGACGATCTGAAGAACACGCAGTTGCACGGTCTGGGATACGAAACCGGCGCCCAGGCGCTGGAACTCCGCGGCGACGGTGCCGGGGCCTTCGCGCTGTACCAGAAGGCCCGCGGCGAATTCGCGGCCCTGAAACTGCAGCAGGACGAACTGCGCACCGTACGCGCCATCGTCGATCTGCAACTGGAGGGCATACAGGCCGACAGCCTTCCCCAATCGATCGCGCGGCTGATCCAGTTGACCGATCAGGTCACCCGCACCGAACGCGAGTCCGCGGCCGCCGATTTCGAGGAGCGCCTGCGCTACGCCGAAAGCGACGCCGCGCTGGCCACCGCCAACGCCAAGACCGAGAACGAACGCCTGCGCGCGATCGTCAGCGAAAACCGGCTGCGCTACACCCTGATCGCGGGCATCCTCGCGCTGTGCATGCTCGGCGTGGCGGTGGCGCTGTACCTGCAGCAGCGCAGGCACGGCACCCTGATGCAGGCGCGCGGCCGCGAACTCGAGATCGCCGTCTCCACCGACTTCTTGACCTCGGTCCACAGCCGGCGCTACATCACCGACGCCGGCAACGTCGCGGTGGCGCGGGCTATCGACAACGGCATGAATCTCGCCGTCGCGGTGGTGGATATCGATTCGTTCAAGCAGATCAACGACCGCTTCGGGCACGACATCGGCGACGAAGTGCTGAAGGCCGTGGCCGATGCCATGCGCCATGCCTGTCGCGATTCCGACACGCTCGGGCGTTACGGCGGCGAGGAATTCGCGGTGCTGCTGGAAGGCGTCGGCCGCGATCACGCGCTCGCGGCTGCGGAGCGCCTACGCCAGGCGATCGCGGACGTGAAAGTACCGTGCGGCGACGAGATCATCGCGCCCACCGCATCGGTCGGCGTCGCCCGGCTGTCGCCCGGCGACACCCGTTTCGATCAGTTATTGATCCGCGCCGACCGGGCGCTGTACCAGGCCAAGGCGCAGGGCCGAAATCGCGTGGTGGTCGCCGATCAGGATGCGGAGCCGATCGGGTTGCCTTCGCCGTCTGCCGACGCGGCCTGAGCCGATTCCGCACTGACGTCTGTTCGGAATCGGCCGATCAAGCCTGTGAGGTGGGCTGTAGAGCGGACGTCAGTCCGCT
>CALRWS020000014.1:0-105505 GCA_943371935.1 Chitinophaga pinensis
AGCCCCGAGCTCTGCGGAAAGAAAAGCTCGGGGCTGAAGCCCCTCCTACGAAGGCATTGTGGGCGTCCTGGTAGCCCTGACCCTGCAAGCCGATCACCTCGGCGGCGGCGGCGCGATCACCGTACGGTCGCCGTTGTGCTCGGGCGGAGACACCACGCCCGCCGCTTCCATCGCTTCGACCAACCGCGCGGCGCGGTTGTAGCCGATCTTGAGCCGGCGCTGCACCCCGGAAATCGAGGCGCGACGGCTTTCGGTGACGATCTTCACCGCTTCGTCGTACAGCGGATCGCTTTCGTCGCCGCCACCGCCGCCGGTTTCGGGCAGCCCGGTCGGGCCGACGACCACGCCGTCGCCCATCGTCTGCACTTCTTCCAGCACGCCTTGGACGTAGTCCGGCGCGCCGCCGGTCTGCTTCAGGTTCTCGACCACGCGATGCACTTCCTCATCGCTGACGAAGGCGCCGTGGACGCGTTCGGGCAGCGCGGTACCCGGCGGCAGATACAGCATGTCGCCGTGACCGAGCAGCGTCTCCGCGCCGGATTGGTCGAGGATGGTGCGCGAGTCGATCTTGCTCGACACCTGGAACGCGATGCGGGTCGGGATATTGGCCTTGATCAGACCGGTGATGACATCCACCGACGGCCGCTGAGTGGCGAGGATCAGATGGATGCCGGCGGCGCGGGCCTTCTGCGCCAGACGGGCGATGAGCTCTTCCACCTTCTTGCCGACGATCATCATCATGTCGGCGAATTCGTCGATGAAGATGACGATGAACGGCATCGGCTCCAGCGGCCGCGGCGCTTCGTCCAGATCGGGGTTCGGCCGGAACAGCGGGTCCAGCAGCGGCTGGCCGGCGTCCTGCGCGTCCTTCACCTTCTTGTTGAAGCCGGCGAGGTTGCGCACGCCCACCGCGCTCATCAGTTTGTAGCGGCGCTCCATCTCGGCCACGCACCAGCGCAGGCCGTTGGCGGCTTCCTTCATGTCGGTGACGACCGGCGCCAGCAGGTGCGGGATGCCCTGGTAGACGCTGAGTTCCAGCATCTTGGGATCGATCATCAGCATCCGCAGCTCTTTCGCGCTGGCCTTGTACAGCAGCGACAGCACCATTGCGTTGACCGCAACCGACTTGCCCGAGCCGGTGGTGCCGGCCACCAGCAGATGCGGCATGCGCGCCAGATCGGCGACCGTCGGCCGCCCGGCGATGTCCTTGCCCAGCGCCAGCGTCAGCGGGCTGGCCGACTTGTCGTATTCCTTCGAACGCAGCAGCTCGCTGAGATAGATCATCTCGCGGTGGGTGTTCGGGGTTTCCAGGCCGATCACCGACTTGCCGGGAATCACGTCGACCACGCGCACCGACTTCACGCTGAGGCCGCGGGCGATGTCCTTGTCCAGCGAACTGATCTGGCTGACCTTCACGCCCGGCGCGGGCTCGATCTCGAACCGGGTGATCACCGGCCCGGGATACGCGCCGACCACCTGGGCCTCGATCCGGAAATCCTTGAGCTTGAATTCGATCTGCCGGGAAATGGTTTCCAGCGTGCCCTCGTCGTAGCCCTTCGGCTGCGGCTTGGGGTCGTCCAGCAGCGACAGCGGCGGAATGCCCGAGCCGTCGGACACGTGGAACAGCGGAATCTGCTGCTCGCGCTTGGCGCGTTCGCTTTTTTCGACGACGGGCGCTGGCGGCGGCTCGATTTTCACCGGCTCGCGCTTGGCGCGCTTCTCGCTGTCGACCTTGCGCACTTCCTCGCGCTCTTCGCGCATGGCCCGCACCTGCTGCCACTCGGCGGCCTGCTGGGTGCCCTTGCGGAACATCGGCGGGATCTTCATCGCCAGCGCGCCGATGCGGTCCATCACCGCCAGCCACGACAGGCCGGTGGCGAGGGTGATCGAGATCAGCAGCAGCGCGAGCAGGAACAGGTTGCCGCCGACCATGCCGAACCCGCGCAGCAGCGAGCGTCCGACCAGTTGGCCGAGAATGCCGCCCGCCCCCGCCGAGAAATCCGGCGCCGAGCCGATCTTCATGTGCAGCAGCCCGGTGGCGGCGACCAGAAACCCGACGATCCCGACCAGGCGCAGCGCCGGGCCCAGATCGGCGTCGCCATCGCCATCGCTGTCCATGCCGAAGAGCGCGATCCAGGCGACCGCGCCGAGGATCAGCGGCAACAGGAAGGCCACATAGCCGGTGAGGTACAGCAGGACGTCCGCCAGCCACGCCCCGACCCGGCCGCCGGCGTTCTGCAGCGGCGCGGTCACGCTGCCCGAATGCGACCAGCCGGGGTCCTGCGGCGAGAAGGTGAACAGGCAGACCAGCAGATAAAGAAGGAACGGCGCGATCATGATCAGCGCGATATCGCGCACCAGCCGCTGTCGGCCCGGGCTCGACTTGGGAGCCTCGGCCACGGCGGCGCGACGGAGTTTGCTGCTGCGGTCGGAAAGCTCGCGTGCCACCGTGTGGGGATACCTGAGAAAGTGCGTCTAGGGGGCTGATCTTACAGGGAAAAGCGGCTGCGGGCACCCGGTCGGCCGTCCCTGCACGGGATCGAATGTGGACGATTGTCGGCTGCATCCGCTTTCCGGGCGACCGGGGAAGCGACATACCTGCATCGTATCGTCCCCAGAGCGCGGCCGATATCGTGCCGTCGCTACCTTCTCATCGCCACAATTGTGACGACAGTCGCCACCCCCTGGCGCCCATCGGGCGTCGCGATGCCCGAGAATGCAGTCAATCCGGTCTTCATCCGGCGCGCCAATCGAGCACGGACGCCGAGCCGTGTTGTAGAGTCGCCCAAGCCCCAGCCGCACGCATCCACCACCAGCCGACTACAACCGAGAGAACACGCGAATGGCGTCCGATCCCGCGACCGACCCCCTGAACCGCCGCCCGATGCGTCGCCTTCTGTTCGCGCTGGTGCCTGCGCTGGCCGCCGTGGCCAGCCTGCCTGCTCTTGCGGCGCCGCTCAAGATCAAGGCGCCTGCGGTTCCGGCGATCGACTGGAAGCCCTGTTTCGAGGAATTCGAGGATCTGCAGTGCGCCACCGTGCAGGTGCCGCTGGATTACCGCAAGCCGTTCGGCGCGAAGACCGATCTGGCGGTGGCGCGCATCCTCGCATCGGATTCGAAGAACAAGATCGGCACCCTGTTCCTCAACCCGGGCGGCCCGGGCGCTTCCGGCGTCGATCTGATCTTCAACGGCTTCGGCGACTATCTCAACGAAGCGCTGCTGGGCAAGTTCGACATCATGGGCTGGGATCCGCGCGGCACCGGCGAATCCACCCCGATCCAGTGCTGGAACAACGACGACATCCGCGACGCCTACTTCCAGGACCTGCCGACGTTCCCCTATCTGGCGAATCAGGAAGCCAACTTCTTCGCGCGCTACCGCAACATCGCCTATCGCTGCGCGGGCAGGAAACAGCCGATCTTCAAGCACATGAGCACCGCCGACGTCGCCCGCGACCTCGATCTGCTGCGCCAGGCGGTGGGCGACCAGCGCCTGAACTATCTTGGCTATTCCTACGGGTCGTTCATCGGCAACACCTACGCGAACCTGTATCCGAAGAAGGTCCGGGCGATGGTGATCGACGGCGTGCTGGACCCGAACCTGTGGAGCAGCGGCTGGCAGATCAAGGCCGACCGCAGCTCGACGGATGAGGTGCTGCAGGAATTCTTCAACCAGTGCGACCAGGCCGGCACGGACTGTTATCTCAGCGGCCCCAGCGGCTCGAAGGCGCGTTTCGACGCCATCCTGGCCGTCGGCCGTCGCCAGACGATCGTGATCGGCGAAGGCGAGGACATCTTCGAGTACGCCTACGACGAACTGGTCGGCGACGCGATCGGCGCGATGTACACGCCCGAGATCTGGCCGAGCTACGCCGATTTCCTCGATCTGCTGTCCGTCGCGATGCAGGGCGACAAGGCCGCCTCGAAGAAGGCGTTGATCCGGCACCGCGCCATCCAGCAGAAGTTCCGCGACGCCGGCCCGGTGCCGCGGAGTGTCTACGACAACAGCCTGGAGGCCTACTTCGGCAACCATTGCGCCGATGCCGGGTATCCCAGCGGGTTCAAGTGGTATTCCGCGATCAGCAAATATGCGGATGCCGGTTCGTTCGTCGGCCCCAGCTGGTGGTGGAACAACGCCGCCTGCGCGGCCTGGCCCACCGCCCGGAACCGCTACACCGGCCCCTGGAAGACCACCACGTCCACGCCGGTGCTGGTGATCGGCAATTACTTTGATCCGGCCACCAACTATGCCGGCGCGGTCGCCAGCAACCGTCAGCTCCGCAACAGCCGGCTGCTCAGCTATGCCGGCTGGGGCCACACGGCCGCCTTCAGCGGTCGCAGCGTATGCACGGACGACTACGTGGTCGGCTACCTGCTCAACGGCGACCTGCCCGCGCCCGGCACCGTCTGCCCGGCGGCCGCCAATCCCTTCGTCTTTGCGAAGACGCGAGCCAAGGCCGGCAAGGCGGTTCCGATGCCGATGGTCGGCCTGCCCACGCTCAGGCCGCAGCGGCAGCGGTGATCCGCTGAAGCGGTGCGATTCCAGAAGCCCCCGGCATGCCCGGGGGCTTCTGCATTCGGCCGCCTGTCTGCGCGGACGGCAATGCTTTACGATGCACGCCCGCCGCAGGTACCCCCGCGGCCATTCCACCGGAGCGCGCCATGCGCCTCAACAAACACATCAGCGACACCGGCTACTGTTCGCGACGCGAGGCCGACAGGCTGATCGGCGAAGGCCGGGTCACGGTCAACGGACAGCGCGGCCGGGTCGGCTCCGAAGTGGGCGAAGGCGACGAGGTGCGCATCGACGGCCAGACGCTGAAGGCGCGGTCGGCGGCCAAGGGCCAGCGCCGGCACGTCTATATCGCATTGAACAAGCCGGTCGGCGTGACCTGCACCACCGAGGCCGACGTGAAGGGCAACATCGTCGATTTCGTCGGCCACGAGCAGCGGATCTTCCCGGTCGGGCGTCTGGACAAGGATTCCGAAGGCCTGATCCTGCTCACCAGCAACGGCGACATCGTCAACGCGATCCTGCGCGCCGAGAGCAAACTGGAGAAGGAATATCTGGTGGTGGTGAACCATCAGGTCAGCGACGAATTCCTGCGCGGCATGAGCCGCGGCGTGCCGCTGAACGGCGAGATCACCCTGCCCTGCAAGACCGGCAAACTGGGCCGCAACGGCTTCCGGATCGTGCTGGTGCAGGGCCTGAACCGGCAGATCCGGCTGATGGCCGCGCATTTCGGTTTCCGGGTGAAACAACTGCTGCGGGTGAGGATCGGCAACATCAAACTCGGGCATCTCAAGCCGGGGCAGTGGCGGAATCTCACGGGGCCGGAGCTGCAGGGGTTGTTGCCGGGGCATGAGGATTTGTAAGGCCGAAACCTCCGAAATAAGGTCGGAGCAACTCGTCACCCCGGCGAAGGCCGGGGCCCAGTTCCTCGGCAAGTCATTGATAAGACTGGACCCGGCTTTCGCCGGGACGACGGCAGTGAATTATTCAGACCTTCTTTCCCGGCAATTCACCCCGCTCTGCCAGTACTGAACCAACCCCTCATCGCACCAGCCTCGCAGCAGGCCGATGGCCACGCCCGGCACCGCTTCGGGCGGATGCATCTCCAGCAGCGCTTCGCAGGCGCCCGCGAAATCGCCGCCGTGCAGGAAATGCCGCAGCGCCATTGATTCGTCGAAGGCCATCGAACGGAATCGGGTGATGCGCTCATCGTCGCGCCACAGCAGCCAATCGCTGGTTTCCGGCGCCGCAGCGGGCGGCACGTCATCATGTTTCAATGCGCTCCAGATCTCGATGCTGTTCCACGCGTGCCGCAGGTACTGCACGCTGGGGTGAAAGCGCAGGCACAGGCCCGGCCAATCGGTATCCGGCATCTCCAGCAACGATTGCCAATCAACCCGGTCGGCATCGGCGGCGTCGAAACAATCCAGCAGCCGGCGCTCCAGTCGCGCCACTTCCGCCAACTGTGGCGATGCCGAAAACGGTTCGACACCCACCAGATAGTGCGGCAACGACTCGCCGAAATGACGCAGCGACCGCACCCGCGACGGGTACGCGGCGATGTAGCCGTCGCACATCCGCGCCCAGAGTGCATCGCCGAGATAGCGGCCGAGTATCGGGTGGTCGTTCTCCAGCGCTTCGCGCAGGCGGGCGGCGTAGGCGTTGCGGTAGATCGCGATGCCGGTCGCGGCCGGGATGCCGCCGCTCGCGAGGTGCGCCATCGCTGCATCAGCGGCTACGCCGCGCATGTCGGCCAGGAAATCGCGCTGCAAATCGGCCAACGAGGCAGTCATGCGTGCGCCTCATCGCGTGCGAGACAGACGCGCTCATAGCAGGCCCGCGCGATGTCCAACTCCTGCAGCAGTTCCGACAGCGGCGGAATATGGTCGTCGCGCTCGATCATCGTACTCACCGGGCCGAAACGTTCGATCGTCGCTTCGTACAGCCGCCACACTTCGGCAGGAACGTCGTGATCGTGCGTATCGATGGCGTAATCGCCGTAATCGCTGTGCCCAGCCAGATGGATCTGCCACACCTTGTCGCCGGGGATGCCGGCGAGATAGTCCAACGGGTCGAAGCCGTGGTTGCGCGCGCTGACCTGGATGTTGTTCACGTCCAGCAGCAGCCGACAGCCGCTGCGGCGGGCGATCTCGGCGACGAACTGCCATTCCGGCATCCGCGAGGCCGAGAACTCAACATAGGAACTGAGGTTTTCGAGCAGGATTTCCCGGCCGAGAACATCCTGCACTTGGCCGATGCGGCTGCACACATGCGCGATGGCTTCTTCGGTGTACGGCAGCGGCAGCAGGTCGTGGCTGTTCACGCCGCCGACGCCGGTCCAGCACAGGTGATCGGAGATCCACACCGGTTCGACGCGCTGCGCCAGCGTCTTCAAAGCGCGCAGATAGTCCATGTCCAATGGATCGGTGCTGCCGATCGACAGCGATACGCCGTGCATCGCGACCGGGTAATGCGCGCGGACGTGTTCGAGATGATGCAGCGGCTTGCCGCCCGCGACCATGAAGTTTTCGGAGGTGATCTCGAACCAGTCCACGCGCGGCGGTTCGGCCAGGATCTCGGCGAAATGTTCGACCCGCAGCCCCAGGCCGAACCCCAGAAACGGCCGCAACTCCGGTGCATGCACACCGGAGCCCACCGTTGTCGTGTTCGACAGCAGCGACATATCAGCCCGCTTTGCCGCCGATATTGCCGCAGGTCGACGCAGGCAGCGCGATGAAGCCCTGCCCCTTGCAGCTGCCCTGGCCCTTGCAGGCGTTGCTGGCGGTCTTGCAATCGTTGTGGCCCTTGCAGACGTTCGCGCCCATGCAGTGGATGAAGTCTTTCGAGGACGCGGTGAAGTTGATCTTGGGATCGACGCGACGGCCGCCCATGTCGGCGCAGGCGTCGGCCGGCGCGGCGACGAAGCCCTGGCCTTTGCAACTGCCTTGCCCGGCGCAGGCATTCTTGGCGGTCTTGCAATCGTTGTGGCCCTTGCAGCTGTTGACGCCGGCGCAGTGGACCATCGCGACCTTGCCGGCGGCGAGCTTGGTTTTGGCGGCCTGCGCGCCGGGGGACGCGGCCAGACCGGCGGCCAGCATCGCGAGGGAGGCGCCGGACAGCATCGAGAGCGGATTCGTATTCATCGGTCAGTGACTCCAGAAAGTGGTTGGGAGCAAACAGTCGAACGTTCCGTGGGGAGTGCGGATCGTCGACTCGCCATAAAGAGACCCGCCGAAGCCGAAACGGTGCGCGGCCGGGAAACATCGTTCCGATGCACGCGCTCGCGGCTGTTTCCCTTGATTCGCCCGCCGTGCGTCTCCAAGCTATGCCGTCTCGCGCCGGTCTTCGCGCCGCCCCTCCTTCGATCCAGAGGCTTCATGAGCACTTCCAAGCACACCCAGCTGGTCATCCTCGGCTCCGGCCCTGCCGGCTGGACCGCGGCCGTCTACGCGGCGCGCGCCAATCTCAAGCCGGTGGTGATCACCGGGCTGCAGATGGGCGGCCAGCTGATGACCACCACCGAGGTGGACAACTGGCCGGGCGACGCCCACGGTCTGATGGGCCCGGATCTGATGAACCGCATGCAGGCGCACGCCGAGCGCTTCGAGACCGAAGTGATCTTCGACCACATCCACACCGCCGACCTGTCGCAGCGGCCGTTCCGGCTGAAGGGCGACAGCGGCGAATACACCTGCGACGCCCTGATCATCGCCACCGGCGCCACCGCGAAGTATCTCGGCATTCCATCGGAAGAGAAGTTCAAGGGCCGCGGCGTGTCCGCCTGCGCCACCTGCGACGGCTTCTTCTACAAGGATCAGGACGTGGCGGTGATCGGCGGCGGCAACACCGCGGTCGAGGAAGCGCTGTATCTGTCGAACATCGCCCGCAAGGTCTATCTGGTCCATCGCCGCGACACGCTGCGCGCCGAAAAGATCATGCAGGACAAGCTGTTCGCCAAGGTGCAGGCCGGCAAGATCGAAACCGTGTGGCACCACACCGTCGACGAAGTGCTGGGCGACGACAGCGGCGTCACCGGCATGCGCGTGAAATCGATGCTGGACGGCAGCACCCGCGACATCGCGGTCAACGGTTTCTTCGTCGCCATCGGCCATACCCCGAACACCACGCTCTTCGAAGGCCAGCTGGCGATGAAGAACGGCTATCTCACCATCCAGACCGGCCTCGACGGCAACGCTACCCAGACCTCGGTCCCGGGCGTGTACGCCGCCGGTGATGTCGCCGACCAGGTCTATCGCCAGGCGATCACTTCGGCCGGCTTCGGCTGCATGGCGGCGCTGGACGCCGAGAAGTTCCTCGATAAAGAGGGCTGAGCGATGCTGCGGATCAGCGCCGACTTCGACGACATCGATCTCGCGCTGGTCCATGGGTTCCTGTCCGGCGAGTCGTACTGGGCCGCCGGCATTCCGCAGGACACGCTGGAACGCGCGCTGCGCAATTCGATCTGTTGCAGCGGTCATCTCGACGGCCATCAGGTCGCGTTCGCCCGCGCAGTCACCGATCAGGCCACGTTCGCTTATCTAGCCGATGTGTTCGTACTGCCGCAGCATCGCGGCAAGGGCTATGGCCGCACCATCGTCGAAGCGCTGATGACCGACACGCGGCTGCAGGGGCTGCGACGCTGGCATCTGGTCACGAAAGACATGCAGCCTCTGTACGCGCAGTTGGGCTTCGTTCCGCTGTCGCAGCCGGAGCGGCATATGCAGAAGCACGATCCGGATGTGTACCGCCGCGCCGCGCACCGCTCGCCGGCGCGCGAATGATCATCCAACTGTTGTCCACGCTGGACAGTGTGTCTGCGGACGCATGGGACACCCTCCACGACGGCCGCAATCCGTTCGTGTCGTACGCCTTTCTTGCTGGCCTGGAAGCGCACGGCTGCCTGCGCGAGCAGTGGGGCTGGACGCCACGGCATCTCACGCTGTGGGACGGCGACACGCTGATCGCCGCCGCGCCGGGTTATCTCAAGGACAATTCGCACGGCGAATTCGTCTTCGACCACGCATGGGCCCGTGCCTACGCGCAGTACGGCCGCGAGTACTACCCGAAGTGGCTGTGCGCGGTGCCGTACTCGCCGGTGACCGGGCCGCGGCTGCTGGCGCGCGATGCCACCGCGCGGGAGCAACTGCTTGCGGGGATCATCGAAATGATCGGGCAGACGGGCTGCTCCTCCGCGCATGTCAATTTCCTCGACGAACGGGATGATGCGGCCTGCGACGACAGCCATTGGCTGCAGCGCATCGACGTGCAATACCACTGGCACAACGCCGCCGGCTGGACATGCTTCGACGATTTCCTCGCCGCGATGAACCACAAGCACCGCAAGAACATCCGCCAGGAGCGCGCCAAGGTCGCGCGCAGCGGCGCCACGTTCCGGGTCTTGCACGGCGACGAAGCCAGCGACGACGATCTGGCGGCCATGCACGGCTTCTATCTGCAGACCTTCGCTGATTACGGCAACTCACCGGCGCTGACCCTGGAATTCCTGCGCCACCTGTCGCGCACGCTGCCGCGGCAACTGGTGCTGATCCTCGCCGATCATGAGGGCGAAGCCATCGCCGGTGCGCTGTGCCTGCGCGGTGGCGACACGCTGTACGGGCGCTACTGGGGCGCACACCGCACCCTGCCCGGCCTGCACTTCGAGACCTGCTACTACCAGGGCATCGATTACTGCCTTCGCGAAGGCCTGACCCGCTTCGAGCCCGGCGCGCAGGGCGAGCACAAGATCGATCGCGGCTTCCTGCCGTCGTTCGTGCGCAGCCGGCACTGGATCGCCGATCCCGACTTCGCCGAACCGCTGGCGCGCTGGTGCGGGGAGGAAGCGATCGCGGTGCGGCGCTATGCCGCGCAGCTCGCCGCGCATTCGCCGTTCCGCGCACCGGCGGACGATCGCGGGTGAGTCTGCGTCTGCCTTGGCTCGCGCGCGATCCATCCGCGCCGTTCCCGCCGGTCGAAAACGCGCTGCGCGACCCGGACGGACTGTTGGCGGTGGGCGGCGACCTCAGCCCGGAACGCCTGCTCAACGCCTACCGTCGCGGCATTTTTCCGTGGTTTTCCGAAGGCGAGCCGATCCTGTGGTGGTCGCCCGACCCGCGCATCGTGTTCCGCACCGATGGCATCCATCTCTCGCGCCGGTTCCGGCGCCAATTGCGCGGCAGCGGCTGGGTCGCGCGGGCCGATACCGCCTTCATCGATGTCGTGACCGCCTGTGCATCGACGCCACGCCCGGGACAAGACGGCACCTGGATCACGGCGGGGATGCGGCAGGCCTATGCCGAGCTGCACCGGCTCGGGCACGCGCACAGCGTGGAAGTGTTCGATGACGGCGGCCGGCTGGTCGGTGGCATCTACGGCGTCGCGGTCGGCCGGATGTTCTTCGGCGAGAGCATGGTCAGCCTGGCATCCGGCGGTTCCAAGGCTGCGCTGGCTGCGCTCGCCTTCCGGTTGCACGCATGGGGCTGGCCGCTGATCGACGCCCAGGTCGAGAATCCGCACCTGCTGCGGATGGGCGGCGAAACCCGGCCGCGGGCACGCTTCATGGCGGAGATCGAGCCGTTGACCGCTGCGCCCGGAGTGATCGGATCATGGCGCGATGCGTTCGGAACCCTGTCGATGGGCGATGTGCCGCACGATGCATCGGGCGATCCGCCCTCCGGCTAACGGTTTCTTTGCGATTGCAGCCGTTGCGTGGCAGAATGCGCGGCTTCGTTGGGCCTTTGTGCCCGACCTCAACGGCAGCCCAAGGCGCATGGCGAAAGACGACGTCATAGAATTTGAAGGTACGGTCTCGGAGACCCTCCCGAACACGATGTTCCGGGTGAAGCTCGAGAACGGCCACGAGATCATTGCCCATATCTCCGGGCGCATGCGCAAGAACTACATCCGCATCCTCACCGGCGACAAGGTCAAGGTCGAAATGACCCCCTACGACCTGACCAAAGGTCGGATCACGTATCGCATGAAGTGATCGCAACAACCCACTGAATCGAGTCAAGAAAAAGGCGGCCATTGGCCGCCTTTTCCGTTTCCGCGGGACTGCGGCGGTCAGACCGTCACAGGCAGCAGCTTTTCGGGCTCGGCCTGCGACTCGACCACCAGCTGGTTGTCGCGCACGTCGATCGAAACCCGACCGCCGCCGGCCAGTTTGCCGAACAGCAGTTCGTCCGCGAGCGGGCGCTTGACCTTGTCCTGGATCACCCGCGCCATCGGGCGTGCGCCCATCAGCGGGTCGAAACCGTGCTCGGCCAGCCAGTCGCGCGCGGCCGGGGTGGCCGACATCGAGACGTTCTTCTCGTGCAGCAGGGTTTCCAGCTCGATCAGGAACTTGTCGACCACGCGCAGGATGTGATCGAAGCCCAGCGACTGGAACTGCACCACCGCATCCAGCCGGTTGCGGAATTCCGGGCTGAAGCTGCGGCGGATGATCTCCATCGCGTCGGTGCTGTGGTCCTGCTTGGTGAAACCGATGGACCGGCGGGCTGCCTGCGACGCACCGGCATTGGTGGTCATCACGATGATCACGTTGCGGAAGTTCGCCTCGCGGCCGTTGGTATCGGTCAGCACGCCGCGGTCCATGACCTGCAGCAGGATATTGAAGATGTCCGGATGCGCCTTCTCCACCTCGTCCAGCAGCAGCACGCAGTGCGGGGTCTTCACGACCTTCTCGGTCAGCAGGCCGCCCTGGTCGAAGCCGACATAGCCCGGAGGCGCGCCGATGAGGCGGCTCACCGAATGCGGCTCCATGTATTCGCTCATGTCGAAGCGCACCAGTTCGATGCCGAGCTGCAGCGCGAGCTGACGGGTGACTTCGGTCTTGCCCACGCCGGTGGGGCCGGCGAACAGGAAGCTGCCGATCGGCTTGTCCGGGTTGGCCAGACCGGAGCGCGCGAGCTTGATCGCCGAGGTCAGGGTCTCGATGGCCGGATCTTGGCCGAAGATCACCATCTTGAGGTTGCGTTCGAGGTGCTGCAGCACGTCCTTGTCGGAAGCGCTGACCTGCTTGGCCGGGATCCGCGCCATCTTGGCGACGATGATCTCGACTTCCTCGACGTCGATGCGGCTCTTGCGCAGCTCGGGCGCCAGCAGCTGCTGACGCGCACCGGCTTCGTCGATCACGTCGATCGCCTTGTCGGGCAGCAGACGGTCGTTGATGTGCTTCACCGACAGGTCCACGGCTGCCTGGATGGCGTCGTCGGCGTAGGTGACGTGGTGATGCGCCTCGTACTTCGGGCGCAGCCCGCGCAGGATCTCCACGGCCTCGCCGATGGTCGGTTCGACCACGTCGATCTTCTGGAAGCGCCGGGCCAGCGCGCGGTCCTTCTCGAAGATGCCGCGGTATTCCTGGAACGTGGTCGAGCCGATGCAGCGCATCTCGCCGGAGGCCAAGGCCGGCTTGATGAGATTGCTGGCGTCCATGGTGCCGCCGCTGGCGGAACCGGCGCCGATGATCGTGTGGATCTCGTCGATGAACAGCACCGCCTGCGGGATCTTCTTCAGCGCCGCGAGCACGGACTTCAACCGCTTCTCGAAATCGCCGCGGTACTTGGTGCCGGCGACCAGCGCGCCGAGGTCGAGCGAGAAGATGGTGGCGTCGGACAGCACGTCCGGGACCTCGCCGTCGACGATGCGCCGCGCCAGCCCTTCGGCCAGCGCGGTCTTGCCGACGCCGGCTTCGCCGACGTAGAGCGGGTTGTTCTTGCGCCGACGGCACAGCACCTGGATGGTGCGCTCGACTTCTTCGGCGCGGCCGACCAGCGGGTCGATCTTGCCTTCGCGGGCCAGCGCGTTGAGGTTGACCGCGAACTCGGTCAGCGGGTCGTTCTTGCCCTCGCCCGCTTCGCCTTCGCTGTTCTGTTCGATCGCATCCTGCCCCTGCGGCTCGGCGCCGTCGCCGGTCTTGGCGATGCCGTGCGAGAGGTAGTTGACGACATCCAGCCGGGTGATCCCCTGCTGGTTGAGGTAATAGACGGCGTAGGAGTCTTTCTCGCCGAAGATCGCGACCAGCACGTTCGCGCCGGTGACCTCGTTCTTGCCGGAGGACTGCACGTGATAGACCGCGCGCTGGAGCACGCGCTGGAAACCGAGCGTGGCCTGGGTATCGCGGGCATCGTCTTCGGCCAGCGTGGCCACCGACGTGGAAATGGCGTGCTCCAGATCGCTGCGCAGGCGCAGGAAGTCGGCGCTGCAGGCTTTGAGCACGGTTTCGGCGGATGGGTTGTCGAGCAGCGCCAGGAGCAGGTGCTCGACGGTCATGTACTCGTGCCGCGCCTCGCGGGCATGCTTGTAGCACTGTCCGATAGCGTATTCGAGGTCTTTACTGAACATGGTCGCACATCCTCCGAGAAGTTCTGCCGGTGGGACCGACTGTGCCCGGTTGGGTCACATCGTGCCTCAGGGTTTCAGGATGGGAGCGCCATCCCGAAGCGGAATACCGAAGATCTGGAACACTGCGTCGTAACAAACGCTATCTGCCTTCGTCGATCACATCGTCCAAGGCGATCCATGCCGCATGACGATGCACTCAATGTACGGTCGGACGCAAGTACAAGATTCAGATGCAAGTTCCGCGCCATTCGCGCGGCCGTGCCATTCCGATGGCGGGAACTGTGGGGGCAGACTCAGGCTTTTTCCATGGTGCACAGCAGCGGATGCTGATGCATGCGCGCGTATTCGTTCACCTGGGCGACCTTCGACTCGGCGATCTCGCGGGTGAACACACCGCAAACGCCGCGTCCGCGGGTATGCACATGCAGCATGACCTGGGTCGCCTTTTCGAGGTTCATGCTGAAGAAGCGCATCAGCACTTCGACCACGAAGTCCATCGGGGTGTAGTCGTCGTTCAAGACCATCACCGAATACAGCGGCGGCCGCGCAAGCTCGGGCTTGCTGGTTTCGACGGCGACGCCGTGGTCCCGCTCGTGTTCGTGGTCGTTGTGGTTGGCCATCCGGCAATTATAACGGCGGCGTCCATCCCGGTGACGCCCGCAACGATGTGTCTGCGCGATCGGCCGCGACCTGCGCCGCAACGGGCCAGCGCCCCGCCCGGCACATGGGGCCGTCCTCGGCCGGTCGAACCGCGGACCATGGACGACGGTCGGCCCGCCGGAACACAATGCGACACCGCAGCGGCCATTCCGACCGCTCGACCAGGGGAGTCGCCCATGTCGTCATCCGTCCGTGCCGTGCTTATCGCCTCGCTGCTGTCCGGCAGCCTCCTCGCCCCGGTCGCGCACGCCGAAGATGCCTCGGTCAAGACCCGCCTCGATGCCCGCGGCGTCAAGTACGAGGTCGATGGCGACGGTGATTTCAAGGTCACCTACAACTATTCGAAGGAAGGTCGCAGCCAGCTGGTGTTCGTCAGCGGCACCACCCAGGACGTGGGTGGATTCAAGATCCGCGAGATCTTCTCGCCCGCGGCGCGCGTCGAGAAGGACGGCATCAAGGGCGCCAAGGCGCTCGAGCTGTTGGCCGAAAGCCGCAAGAACAAGGTCGGCAGCTGGGAAGTGGGCGGCGACGTGCTGTATTTCGTGATCAAGCTGCCGGACAGCCTCGATGCGGCGCAGCTGGAATCGGCCATGGATATCGCCGCCGAGACCGCTGACGACATGGAAATCGAGTTCAGCGGCGATCGGGACGATCTGTGACCGAGGCGTTCCAGACGGCGGGTCGACGCGCATGACCTATCGCGAAGGCCGCTTCTGGCAGCCGGACGTGACCGTGGCCACGGTCGTGGTCGCGGACGGCCGGTTGCTGTGCGTCGAGGAGCGGGTGAACGGCCGCCTGGTGATCAACCAGCCGGCCGGCCATCTCGAACCGGACGAAAGCCTGCTGGAAGCCGCCCTGCGCGAAACCCGGGAAGAAACCGGCTGGGACGTGCGCCTGACCGCTTTTCTGGGCGCCTATCAGTGGAAGGCGCCGGAAACCGAACGTCACTACCTCCGCTTCGCCTTCGCCGCCGAGCCCGAGCGTCACGATCCGGCGCGTCCGCTCGACGACGGCATCGTCCAGGCGCTTTGGCTGACCCCGGACGAGCTGCTGGCGCAGCGCGAACGCCACCGCAGCCCGCTGGTCTGGCAGGTAGTCGCCGATCACCTCGCCGGTCACCGCTCGCCGCTGTCGGTGCTGCAGCATCTGCCCTAGCGCAGCGACGCCATGACGACTCCCCGCATCATCGTCGGCATGTCCGGCGGCGTCGATTCCTCGGTCGCGGCCCTGCTGCTGCGCGATGACGCCCTGACCCACCCGGACCGCAGCGTGGCCGGGCTGTTCATGCGCAACTGGGCCGACGACGGCAGCGGCGACTGCCGCGCCGAGGACGACCGCCGCGACGCGGTCGCGGTCAGCGGCCGGCTGGGCCTGCCGATCCATTTCCGCGATTTCTCCAACGAATACTGGTCCGGCGTGTTCGAGCATTTCCTCGCCGAATACGCCGCCGGGCGCACGCCGAACCCCGACGTGCTGTGCAACCGCGAGATCAAGTTCAAGCATTTCCTCGACGCCTCCCGCGAACTGGGCGCCGACTTCATCGCCACCGGCCATTACGCCCGGGTTCGCGAACAGGATGGTGCCTGGCAACTGCTGCGCGCCGCCGACCGCAGCAAGGACCAGAGCTATTTCCTCCACCAGCTCGGCCAGACGCAGCTGGCGGCGACCTTGTTCCCGCTGGGCGAACTGATCAAGACCGACGTACGCCGCATGGCCGCCGACGCCGGCCTGCCGACCGCCGCGAAGAAGGACTCGACCGGCATCTGTTTCATCGGCGAGCGCGACTTCCGCGAATTCCTGTCGCAGTACCTGCCGGCCAAACCCGGGCCGATGGTGACGCCGGACGGCCGCCAGGTCGGCAAGCATACGGGCGTGTTCTATTTCACCCTCGGCCAGCGCGAAGGCCTGCAGATCGGCGGCGTGCGCGGTTTCGCGGCGGCACCGTGGTTCGTGGTCGGCAAGCGCGTGCACGACAACACCCTGATCGTCGACCAGGGCAGCGATTCGCCCTATCTGCTGTCGACGCGACTGTGGTCCGAAACCGCGCACTGGATTTCCGGCGCGCCGCCGGCCGACCGCTTCACCTGCACCGCGCAGACCCGCTACCGCCAGCAGGACGAAGCCTGCGACGTCGAAGTCCTGGCCGACGGCCGCCTGGCGGTGACCTTCGAGCGTCCGCAGCGCGCGGTCACACCGGGTCAGTCGCTGGTGCTGTACAAGGATGAGGTGTGCCTCGGCGGCGCTGTGATCGCGGCCACCGATGCGCCGTTGGAACAGCGCGATGGCGGCCCCACATCAGTGCTTCAGGCGGACCGCACAAACGTCGCGGCCGGCTTTCAACAGCCGGATGGCTGGTCAACCGCTCCTACAAAGAACTGATCGATCATGACCATGGATGTACGTTCCCGCGTTATCGCGCTCGCCGGCATGCTGCAGGCGCTGAAACTGGTGCGGCAGATCGCCGACACCGGGCACGCCGACGCCACCGCCGAGCGCGCGGCGCTCGACAGCGTGTTCCGGATCGACGCCGCGTCGGCCGAAGCGGTCTACGGCGGCGCGCGCTCGGTGCGCAGCGGTCTGCTGCTGCTGCGAGATTATCTGGGCAACACCAATGCCGACCCCGCGTTGCCGCCGCTGGCCCGGGCGGTGCTGCAGATCGAACGCCGCTTTGTCGCCGACGAGACCCTGGCGGGCCAGGTCCTGAGCGGCATCCGCGCGCTGGAAGGCATCGCCGAACGCCAGGGCAGCATCCATCCCGACGCGATCGCCCGCCTCGGCCAGCTCTACGCCGACACCATCAGCCATCTGCGGCCCAAAGTGATCGTCCAGGGCAATCCGCACTACCTGCAGCAGCCGGACGTGGTGGCCGAAATCCGCGCCCTGCTGCTGTCCGCGCTGCGCTCGGCGGTGTTGTGGCGGCAGATGGGCGGTTCGCTGTGGGATTTCGTGTTCCTGCGCCGCGCGATGATGCAGGCGATCGAGGCGGAACTGGATTGATCCCGCTTCCGTAGAGCGGCCTTCAGGCCGCTGCTGTTTCGGTGCAAAGAAGCCCGGCTTTGGCCGGGCTTCTATTTTTCCGTAGAGCGGAGCGAAGCTCCGCTACACCGTCTTCGGAAAGGCAGCAGCGGAGCTTCGCTCCGCTCTACGGCATCGGATTACGTCGTGACCGTATCCGCCACGTCCTTGTAATCCGCGATCTGGTCGAAGTTCATGTAGCGGTAGATTTCCGCGCCCTGCGCGTCGAGTACACCCATGTCGGCCATGTATTCGGCCTTGGTCGGGATGCGACCGAGGCGCGAACAGATCGCCGCCAGCTCCGCCGAGCCCAGATACACATTCGCGTTCTTGCCCAGACGGTTCGGGAAGTTGCGGGTGCTGGTGGAGAACACGGTCGCGCCCTCGCGCACCTGCGCCTGGTTGCCCATGCACAGCGAGCAGCCGGGCATTTCCATGCGCGCGCCGGCGGTGCCGAAGGTGCCGTAGTGGCCTTCCTTCGTGAGCTCCGAGGCATCCATCTTCGTCGGCGGGGCCACCCAGAGCCGGGTCGGAATGTCGCGCTTGCCTTCCAGCAGCTTGGCGGCGGCGCGGAAGTGGCCGATGTTGGTCATGCACGAGCCGATGAACACCTCGTCGATCACCGCGCCGGACACGTCCGACAGCGTCTTCACGTCGTCCGGGTCGTTCGGGCAGGCGACGATGGGCTCGTGCACGTCGGCCAGATCGATCTCGATCACCGCCGCGTATTCCGCGTCGGCGTCGGGCTCCAGCAGTTGCGGATTCGCCAGCCAGGCTTCCATCTTCTGGATCCGGCGGCTGATCGAACGCGCATCGGCGTAACCCTCGGCGATCATCCACTTCAGCATCGTGATGTTGCTGTTGAGGTACTCGATGATCGGTTCCTTGTTCAGACGCACGGTGCAGCCCGCGGCGGACCGTTCGGCCGAGGCGTCGGACAGCTCGAACGCCTGCTCCGCCTTGAGGTTCGGCAGGCCTTCGATCTCCAGGATGCGGCCGGAGAAGATGTTCTTCTTGCCCTGCTTGGCGACCGTGAGCAGGCCCTGCTTGATCGCGTACAGCGGAATGGCGTTGACGAGGTCGCGCAGGGTCACGCCAGGCTGCATCTCACCCTTGAAGCGCACCAGCACCGATTCCGGCATGTCCAGCGGCATCACGCCGGTGGCCGCGGCGAAGGCGACCAGACCCGAGCCGGCCGGGAACGAGATGCCGACCGGGAAGCGGGTGTGCGAGTCGCCGCCGGTGCCGACGGTGTCCGGTAGCAGCATGCGGTTGAGCCAGCTGTGGATGATGCCGTCGCCCGGGCGCAGCGAAATGCCGCCGCGGTTGGCGATGAATTCCGGTAGCGTGTGGTGGGTCTTCACGTCGACCGGCTTGGGGTACGCGGCAGTGTGGCAGAACGACTGCATGACCAGATCGGCCGAGAAACCGAGGCAGGCCAGATCCTTCAGCTCGTCGCGGGTCATCGGGCCGGTGGTGTCCTGCGAGCCCACCGAGGTCATCTTCGGCTCGCAGTACGCGCCCGGGCGGATGCCCGGCTGCACGCCGTCCACTTCGGGCAGGCCGCAGGCGCGGCCGACCATCTTCTGCGCCAGCGAATAGCCCTTGCCGGTATCGGCGGGCTGCTGCGGCAGGCGGAACAGGGTCGACACCGGCAGCCCCAGCGATTCGCGCGCCTTCGCGGTGAGGCCGCGACCGACGATCAGCGGGATGCGGCCGCCGGCGCGGACTTCGTCGAACAGCACTTCGGACTTGATCTGGAACTCGGCGATGACCTGCCCGTCCTTCAGTGCCTTGCCGGCGTAGGGCAGCAGTTCGATCACGTCGCCCTGGTGCATCTGCGACACGTCGAGTTCGATCGGCAGCGCGCCGGCGTCCTCCATGGTGTTGTAGAAGATCGGCGCGATCTTGTTGCCCAGGCAGACGCCGCCGAAACGCTTGTTCGGGATGAACGGGATGTCTTCGCCGGTCCACCACAGCACCGAATTGGTCGCGGACTTGCGGCTGGAACCGGTGCCGACCACGTCACCGACGTAGGCGACCAGATGGCCCTTGGCCTTCAGGTCCTGGATCGCCTGGATCGGGCCGCGCTTGCCGTCCTCTTCCGGCACGAACGGCGCGTCGTCGCGCCGGTTCTTCAGCATCGCCAGCGCGTGCATCGGGATGTCGGGACGGGTCGTGGCGTCCGGCGCCGGCGACAGGTCGTCGGTATTGGTTTCGCCCGGCACCTTGAACACGGTGATGGTCAGGTTGTGCGGCACTTCCGGCTTACTGGTGAACCATTCGGCGTCGGCCCAGCTCTGCAGCACGGCCTTGGCGTTGGCGTTGCCGGCCCGGGCTTTCTCTTCGACGTCATGGAAGGCGTCGAACATCAGCAGCGTGTGCTTCAGCGCTTCCGCCGCGATCGTTCCGACGCTGGCGTCGTCGAGCAACTGGATCAGCGGGTGGATGTTGTAGCCGCCCAGCATGGTGCCGAGCAGTTCGGTGGCGCGCTCGCGCGTGATCAGCGTGCAGACTTCGTTGCCGAACGCGACGGCGGCCAGGTACGACGCCTTGACCTTCGCCGCATCGTCGACGCCGGCCGGGACGCGGTGGACGATCAGTTCGACCAGCGTGGCTTCTTCGCCGGCCGGCGGCGCTTTCAGCAGCTCGATGACCTCGGCGGTCTGCTGCGCGGTGAGCGGCAGCGGCGGGATGCCGAGCGCAGCGCGTTCGGCGACATGGTGGCGGTAGGCTGCGAGCATCTGAGTGACTCCTGGTGTCGGTCGTGCTTGGAAATGTGGGAATGGCGTGGTGGGATGACTGGAAAGCTGTGGCGGCGGCTTCAGACTGTCGGAACGATCAGCTTGAGACCCTTGAAATAGTCGCGGAAGAAGCGGTCGTCGCGGGTGATCAGGCCATTGCACTGGAGCATGGCATGGGCACCGATCAGGAAATCCGGGGCGGCCCGGCGCGTGCTGTTTTGCGGCAGGTCGTCGTTGCGCTGCCGATAGCGGCGCTGCATCTCGCCCGCACGCAGCGCCGACTTGGCTTCCAGCGGGCTGAAACGGATGCTCATGTCTTCCAGCACCGCCAGCGCCTCGGCGCCGTCGCGCAGGGCGCCGCAGATCTCGGCCAGCGCCACGTCGCAGACCACCACCGGGCCGGCGCTCAGGCACTGGCGCAGACAGGCCTCGGCGGCGTCGGCGTGCGGACCGTCGGCCAGCAGATCGATCAGGACGGGAGAATCGATCGCGATCATGTCGAGGATGCGGAACCGTCGTCATCGGCAGCAAGCCCACGACCAGCCTGTCCACGCACCGCCTGCATCGCAGCATCGGTGGAGTCGAAACCGTCGAGCTTGAAGCGGCCGCGGGCGCGGGAAATGGCGTCGTCGACGCTTTTGCGCAGGACGATCCGGCTGCCTTCCAGCTCGACCTTCAGCACACTGCCCTTGGTCAGCCCGAGCGCGTCGCGGACGGCTTTGGGCAGGGTGATCTGGCCACGCTCGGCGACTGTCGCTTCCATCGGGGCGATCCTCTTGCGGTATGCGGAGATAATACATACTTATCCGTGCATACTCTACCGTCGATGCGATTCGCCGCCATGATGAAGCCCTGACCCGATGGCAACGCCAGCAGGGTCGGTCGGTGGATAATCGCGACAAGCCCCCTCCCCCAGGAGCACCGCCATGCACGATTCCTTCGCTACTCGCAGCCGCCTCGACGTCGACGGCCGTTCCTTCCTTTATTACAGCCTTCCGAAACTCGCCGAACGCTTCGCGTCCGACGCCGACTCCGGCACCGCGCTGGATCTGGCGAAGCTGCCCTATGCCATGAAGGTGCTGCTGGAGAACCTGCTGCGGCATGAGGACGGCATCAGCGTGCTGCCCGCGCATATCGAAGCGGTCGCCCGCGGGGATGCCGCGGAGGATCCCGATACCGAAATCGCGTTCATGCCGGCGCGGGTGGTGCTGCAGGACTTCACCGGCGTGCCCTGCGTGGTCGACCTGGCGGCGATGCGCGACGCGGTCGAAGCGCTGGGCGGCGATCCGGGCCAGATCAATCCGCTGATTCCGTCGGAACTGGTCATTGATCACTCGGTGCAGGTCGATGTGTTCGGCAAGCGCGAAGCGCTGGATCTCAACGGCCAGATCGAGTTCGCGCGCAACAAGGAACGCTACAGCTTCCTGCGCTGGGGCCAGAAGGCCTTCCATAACTTCAAGGTGGTGCCGCCGAATACCGGCATCGTCCATCAGGTGAATCTGGAGCATCTCGCACGCGTGGTCATGGAACGCGAAGTCGACGGCGAACTCTTCGCCTTCCCGGACACCGTCTTCGGCACCGACAGCCATACCACGATGATCAACGGCATCGGCGTGCTCGGCTGGGGCGTGGGCGGCATTGAGGCCGAGGCGGCGATGCTGGGCCAGCCGTCGTCGATGCTGATTCCGCAGGTGGTCGGTTTCAGGCTCACCGGCAAGATGCCGGAAGGCGCCACCGCCACCGACCTGGTGCTCACCGTCACCCAGATGCTGCGCAAGCTCGGCGTGGTCGGCAAGTTCGTGGAATTCTTCGGCGACGGCCTGCAGCACCTGCCGTTGGCCGACCGCGCCACCATCGCCAACATGGCGCCCGAATACGGCGCGACCTGCGGGATTTTCCCGATCGACGCCGAATCGCTGACCTATCTGCGCCTGTCCGGCCGCAGCGAAGCCCAGATCGCCCTGGTCGAGGCCTATGCCAAGGCGCAGAGCATGTGGCACGACGCCGACACCCCGGCCGCGACCTACTCGGCCACGCTCGAACTGGATCTCGCCACGGTCAAACCTTCGCTGGCCGGGCCAAAGCGGCCGCAGGACCGCGTGCTGCTGGAGGCCGTGCAGGCGGATTTCCACGCCAACCTGGTCGGCCTGATCGCATCGCGCAAACCGCCGCGCGAAGAGACCACGCGCATGGACGCCGAGGGCGCCGCGCAGCCGCAAGCCGAACACCTCGCGGCCAAGCCTAGGGCCAGGATCCGCATCCGCGACACCGATTGCGAGCTCACCGACGGTTCGGTGGTGATCGCCGCGATCACCTCCTGCACCAATACCTCCAACCCGGCGGTGATGCTGGGCGCCGGCCTGCTCGCCCGCAATGCGGTCGCGAAAGGCCTGAAATCCATGCCGTGGGTGAAAACCTCGCTCGGCCCGGGCTCGCTGGTGGTCACCGATTACCTGAAGAAGGCCGGCGTGCTCGCGGACCTGGAGGCGCTGGGTTTCTTCGTGGTCGGTTATGGCTGCACTACCTGCATCGGCAATTCCGGCCCGCTGCCGGACGAAGTATCGAAGGCGATCGCCGAGGGCGATCTGGCCGTCGCCTCGGTGTTGTCGGGCAACCGCAACTTCGAGGGCCGCATCCACCCGGAAGTGAAGATGAACTATCTGGCCTCGCCGCCGCTGGTGGTGGCTTACGCGCTGGCGGGCACGGTCGATATCGACATGACCAGGGAGCCGCTGGGAATCGGCACCGATGGCCAGCCGGTGTTCCTGCGCGATATCTGGCCCAGCAACAAGGAGATCGGCGACATGATCGCCGCCACCGTCGGCCCGGAGATGTTCGCGAAGAACTACGCCGAGGTGTTCAAGGGCGACAGCCGCTGGAACCAGATCGAGTCGCCCGATGGAGAGTCGTACCGCTGGGACGAAAGCTCCACCTACATCAAGCACCCGCCCTACTTCGAAGGCATGACCATGCACGTCGGCACCATCGACGACGTCCACGGCGCGCGCATCCTGGGTCTGTTCGGCGATTCGATCACCACCGATCACATCTCCCCCGCCGGCAACATCAAGGCCAACTCGCCGGCCGGCGCATTCCTGCAGTCCCGCGGCGTGGCGCCCGCGGATTTCAACAGCTACGGTTCGCGCCGCGGTAACGACGACGTCATGGTGCGAGGCACTTTCGCTAACATCCGGATCAGGAATCTGATGCTGGGCGGCGAGGAAGGCGGCAACACACTGCACTATCCGTCCGACGCCGGCGGCGCTCCCGAAAAACTACCGATTTACGACGCCGCGATGCGCTACAAGGCCGATGGCGTGCCGCTTGTGGTGATGGCCGGCAAGGAATACGGCACCGGTTCCAGTCGCGACTGGGCGGCGAAAGGGACCAATCTGCTGGGTGTGAAAGCGGTGATCGCCGAGAGCTTCGAGCGCATCCATCGCTCCAATCTGGTGGGCATGGGCGTGCTGCCGCTGCAGTTCGAGGAAGGCGAGAACGCGCGGACGCTCGGCTTCGACGGCTCCGAAACCATCGATATCACCGGTCTGGAGGATGGCGCGGGCAGGATCGCGACCGTCGTCGCCCGGCGCGCGCACGGCCAGGAGCGCCGATTCCGCGCGCGGATCCTGCTGCTCACGCCCAAGGAGGTCGAATACTTCAGGCACGGCGGCATCCTGCACTACGTCCTGCGGCAATTGGCCTCGAAGAAAGGCGGCTGACCGGGTGTCCACGGTCCACGCGAGGGGCGACTTCCTGCCCCTTGCATACGGTGGCGTCTTGCGGCTCCCTAGAGCCTATGCTCCAATCAAGGAAGACAACACAGAGCCGCAATCCAGCGGCCTAACAGGTGGAGGGGCCTAATGAATCTCGATCGTCCGTGGCTTGCGAGCTATCCCGCAGGTGTACCTCAACAGATCGACCCGGACGAGTTCGCCTCGATCGTGGCGGTGCTGCAATCCTCGCTCGAAAAATATCGCGACCGCCCTGCGTTTTCCAACATGGGACGCACGATCACCTATGCGGAGGTCGATGAGTACAGCAAGCAGTTCGCCGCTTATCTGCTGGGCGAACTGAAGCTCAAGAAGGGCGATCGCGTCGCGATCATGATGCCGAACTGCCTGCAGTATCCGATCGCCACGTTCGGCATCCTGCGCGCCGGCCTCACGGTGGTGAACACCAATCCGATGTACACCCCGCGCGAGCTGAAGCACCAGTTGGTCGATTCCGGCGCCAGCGCGATCCTGGTGCTCGACAACTTCGGCAAGACCGTGCAGGAAGTGGTCGCCGATACGCCGGTCAAGAAAGTCATCACCACCGGGCTCGGCGACATGCTGCCGTTCCCGAAAGGCGCGATCGTCAACTTCGTGCTGAAGTACGTGAAGAAGATGATTCCGGATTACGACATCCCCGGCGCCATCCGCTTCAAAAACACGCTGACGCTCGGCCAGATGCACAAACTACCGGCAGTGGATATCGCATCCGACGATATCGCTTTCCTGCAGTACACCGGCGGCACCACCGGCGTGTCGAAGGGCGCGATGCTCACGCATCGCAACCTGGTCTCGAATATGCAGCAGTCGTCGGCGTGGATCGGCACCAACGTGCAGCTGGGCAAGGAAATCATCGTCACCGCGTTGCCGCTTTACCACATCTTCGCGTTGACCGCGAACGGTCTGGTTTTCATGAAATTCGGCGGGCTGAACTATCTGATCACCAATCCGCGCGACATGCCCGGATTCGTCAAGGAACTCAGCAGCATTCCCTTCACCGCCATCACCGGCGTCAATACGCTGTTCAACGGTCTGCTGAACACGCCCGGCTTCGACAAGATCGATTTCTCGCGCCTGCATCTGACCCTGGGCGGCGGCATGGCCGTGCAGCGGGTGGTCGCGGAGCGCTGGAAACAGGTGACCGGTTGCACCCTGATCGAAGCTTACGGCCTCACCGAAACATCGCCTGCGGCGTGCATGAATCCGATGAATCTCGCCGAATACAGCGGTGCCATCGGCCTGCCGATTTCATCCACCGACGCCTGCGTGAAGGACGACGACGGCAACACCCTCAAGCACGGCGAAATCGGCGAACTCTGCATCAAGGGGCCGCAGGTCATGAAGGGGTATTGGCAGCGTCCGGAAGAAACCGCCAAGGCCATCGATGCCGACGGTTGGCTGCATACCGGCGACGTCGCGCGGATGGACGAAAACGGATTCTTCTTCATCGTCGACCGCAAGAAGGACATGATCCTGGTGTCGGGCTTCAATGTGTATCCGAACGAGATCGAGGACGTGATCGCGATGATGCCCGGCGTGCTGGAAGTGGCGGCGGTCGGCGTTCCCGACGAAAAGTCGGGCGAAGCGGTCAAGGTCGTCATCGTCAAGAAGGATCCGAACCTCACCGCGGAACAGGTGAAAGCGCACGCCCGCGAAAATCTGACCGGCTACAAACAGCCCAGATTCGTGGAGTTCCGGACCGAATTGCCGAAGACCAACGTCGGCAAGATCCTGCGTCGTGAACTGCGGGATCCGCCCCCCGTGTCATAAGGCGACGCTGGTCGCAATTCCGCTCTGCGGACAGGTTAGCACCACTGCTAACCTGTCTCTTTTAGCGTGTTCGGTTGGCTTGAAGTTTCCAAATTTTCGGCGCATACAGGCGGATATCCGGGCTTTTCCGTATCTCCGCCGATCGCATCGGGCCGCCCGGCCGATGCATCGCCAACCATTTGGGGAACTTCCATGAGCAATATCGAAAAACTGCACCGTACCACCCAGCTGAACACCATCCGCGTCGAATCCTCCCCCAACGGGTCGGCCCACTGGATGTACATGCATGCCGATATCGACTGGGGCGTGAGGCCGTGCTTCCGCACGAATCTCATGGAAGACATGTGGTCGTTCCTGACATCGATCACGCTGCGCGAATCGCAGCGTCAGGCCGGCGAACTGCGGCATGTCGTCATCGCATCGAAGGCGCAGGCATTCAACCTCGGCGGCGACCTCCATCTGTTCGCGCAGCTGATCCGCGACAACAACCGCCAGAAACTTCTCGAGTACGCGCGTCGCTGCGTCGACGGGGTGTATCACATCCACACCGGCCTGGGCGGCGATGTGCGCACGATCGCGCTGGTCCAGGGCGATGCGCTGGGTGGCGGCCTCGAACTTGCGTTGTCGTGTCACACCATCGTCGCGGAAGAAGGCGTCAACATGGGCCTGCCGGAAGTGCTGTTCGGCCTCTTCCCGGGCATGGGCGCGTACTCGTTCCTGCGCAAGCGCGTGTCGTCGCAGCTGGCGGAAAAGATCATTCTCGAAGGCGATATCTACACCAGCGACGAGATGTACAAGCTCGGCATCGTCGACGTGCTGGTGCCGAAGGGCGAAGGCGAAGCCGCGGTGGAAGCGCTCATCCGCAAACAGCAGCGTAGCCCGCATGCGCACCTCGCGATGAACGCCGTGCGCGGTATCGCCGAACCCGTCGGCTATAACGAACTGATGGGCATCACCGAGGTGTGGGTCGACACGGCGCTTGCGCTGGGCGAGAAATCGCTGCGGACGATGGAACGCATCGTGAAGGCGCAGGAACGGCTGGCGCACAGCGTCGCGGCGTGATCGCGGACGATCTGATCACGAGAGCGAACCGGGCACGACCGCCATGATCATGTTCCAGGGATCACGGGGTTCCGTCGGCACCGCTGTCGTCGCGCGCATGACGCATGGCCTCGCGCGCCTGCAATGCGGCGCGCCCCTGCGTCATGTGTTCGCGCAGGGCGGCGAGCCGCGTCTTCCATTCCTTCGACAACTGCCATTCGGGAATCTGCATGATTTCTCCGCAGCCGTCGCGCAAACGCAGCAGACCCAGGTTGCTGGCCACGCCCTTGAGGGCGTGGGCATGCTCCCGGACCTGATCCCAACAGCCGGCGACGCTGTCTTCCTCCAGGCCGGTGAGACACTCCGCGGCATCCTGCAGGCATTGGCGGATGAACTTCGCCATGAAGGCCTCGCCCATGTCGAGTGAGGCCAATTCGTCGAGTACCGAGGCATCCATCATCTCGGTGCTGCCCGCGATGGGCGCGCGACCTGTCTGTGTCTGCGCCACGGCCGGACCGGGCTGCGGAGAGGCGATTTCGGCGAGGCAGTCGAGCAGCTTCGCCGCGGATACCGGTTTGGCGATGAAGGTGCGCGCGCCGGCATCTTCGCAGCGTTGGATCGAATCCGGAGTGACATCGGCGCTGAGTACGATCACGGGCGTCTGCCGGCCGGTGCCGGCTTCCATCACCTTGAGTTGACGCAGCATGTCCAGCCCGGAAATGCCGGGCATGTGCAGATCGACGATGACCGCATCGAAGTCGCTGTTGCTCAGCATGTCCAGCACTTCCTCGCCGTTCTCGACCGCGATCACGCGATGACCCGCTTTGCCGAGCAGGCTTTCGAGCACCATGCGGTTGGCGGCATGGTCGTCCGCGATCAGGATGCGCATCGTGCGCACGCGGGCGCGATGCCGCAGGAAGGGATCGCTGAACGCGATCACATTCGCGTTCGATGCGGCAGCCGAACCGTCCGTCCGTAGTCCATCGCCATCGGGAATCCCGGCGAACTTGCCGGCTTCGGCGTGGGCGAACGGCAGTTCGACCCAGAAACGCGTCCCCACCCCTTCAGAGCTTTCGAAACCGATCGAGCCGCCCATCGCTTCGGTGAGTCCCTTCGCGATGGTCGTGCCCAGGCCCGTGCCGCCATAGCGCCTGGACAGACTTCCGTCGAGCTGCTCGAACGCCTCGAAGATCTTGGCGCGCGCCGCGCTCGGAATGCCGACACCGGAATCGGTGACGACGAAACGCACCCGATGCACCAGCGGATTTTCGGATGCGACCAGCCCGACTTCGAGGCGCACATAGCCGCGATCGGTGAACTTGACCGCGTTGCTGACGAGATTCAGCAGCACCTGTCGCAGATGCGCGGAGTCGCCGCACAGAACGTCCGGGACATCCTTCGCGACGTGGACCTGATACGACAGCTGTTTGCCGCGTGCGGTCGGCGCGACGATCAGACCGATGTGCTCGATGACTTCGGAAAGCCGGAAATCGATCAGCGCAAGCTTGAGCTTGCCCGCCTCGATCGCGGAAATGTCGAGCACATCCTCGACCAGCGACAACAGCGAGCGCGTCGATGCTTGGATGGTGTTGAGATATTTGCGCTGTTCGGCATCCAGCCGGGTCGTCGCGAGCAGTTCCGACATGCCCGCCAGACCGTTGAGCGGCGTCCTGAACTCATGGCTCATGTTCGCAAGGAAGCGGCTCTTGGCTTCATTGGCCCGATTGGCTTCCTCGGTCGCGCGGGTCAGTGCGCGCAACAGACCGGAGAGGTACATCGGAATAGCGGCGAGACCGGCCAGCAGACCGATCCCGAGGCTGGGATTCTCGCTCCAGTACGGGGTGTAATAGATCACCGCACCGAACGTGGTGACCGCCATCGTGATCGCCGCGCCCAGATAGCGATTGCCGAAGCGCAGGCCGTTGCCGACCGTGACCCACATCAGGATCACGTAGACCCAGGCCAGGGGCTCGCTCAGCTCGATCATCGCCGTGCCCATCAGCGCATAGTCGGAGACCATGCCGATGAAACGACGGCGATGCGACACATGCGGACGGACGACGATGGCGGCGACGATGGCCAGGCCGACGACGAAACCCGTCGCCACCAGCAGCAGGACGATATTGACCGCGGTGTCGCTGACGTCCATGCCGACGGCGCGGCGCGCGAGCATGTAGACCAGCACCACCGACAGTACCGCGAGTCTGACGACCGCCTGCTCGTGCTCGGTGTCCGGTCGGTTTTCCAGCCGGGCGCGGACCCACTCGACGGCGGCGGGTAGCGGGATCACTCCAGCCCTGGGCGCTGCGAACTGGTGGAATAGCGTTCGCAGATGTTCTCGAGCCTGGCGCGGTTCTGGACCAGCGCCTGGACGCACTGCGGGTCGAACAGCTTGCCGCTCTGTTCGATCAGGAAGTCGAGGGCGTTGTCGAAACTCCACGGCGCCTTGTACGGGCGCGGCGAAATCAGCGCGTCGAAGACATCGGCGACCGCGACGATCCTCGCTTCGATCGGGATATCGGCGCCGACCAGGCCGTCGGGATAGCCGCTGCCGTCGTAGCGCTCGTGGTGGCGCAGCGCGATGGTCGCGCCGGCCTGGATGAAACGGTTCTGGCTGCCGCTGAGAAGCTCATGGCCGATTTTGGGGTGCCGGCGCATGATCGCGAGCTGGTGCTCGTCGAGCGGACCGGGTTTCAGCAGCACGTCGTCGGGAATGGCGATCTTGCCCATGTCGTGCAGCGGCGCGGCCAGCTCGATCAGCCGCACTTCCTCCTCGGACATGCCCAGACCTTCGGCGATCAGGCCGGCGATGTGGGCCATGCGTTCCAGGTAGGCGCTGGTGCCGATGTCGCGGTACTCGATGGCCCGCGCCAGCCGCGAGAGGGTCTCGCGTTCGCGCTCTTCGACCTCGTGCATGCTCGAGAGCAGCCGCTGTTCCAGCGACAGCGCGCGCTGTTTGATCGATTCCGACTGCTGGCGGAGCTGGAGCAGGTTGCGGCAGCGGGCGCGGAGTTCGCGCGGGCGCACCGGCTTGACCAGGAAGTCGATCACGCCGGCATCCAGCGCCGCCTGGCGGATCGGTTCGTCGCCCACCACCGTGACCAGCACGATCGGGACATCGCGGTTGCTCAGAGAGCGACGGAAGCGGCGCGCGAACTCCAGGCCGTCGATGGCGGGCATGCGGTAGTCGAGCAGCAGCAGATCCGGGCGGTTGTTCTCGGACCAGCGCAGCGCTTCCTCGGAGTCGCCGAAGTCGAACACTTCCAACTCGGGACTGATGTCCTCAAGGATGTGCCGCAGCATCGTGCGTGCGGAGGTCTGGTCATCGACGATGACGATTTTCACGGAGTTGCCCCACATGCGGATACCGTGCGTCCTTGCTTTTGTGGTGGATTGATCGGCGCTTGTATGATCCGGAATTTATAGCAATTTCCGTGCCTTGTCTCGTGTGGCGACATCTCGATCCTATTCTAGTCCAGCGCGGCTTCGACAGCTCCGACCGTACGATGGATGCGGGGCCGGCCGGAGATTCAAGGCAGGAGCGGCATGCATGGCGCCTGCAACGCATGAGAAGGCAGGAACCCTACCTGTCATATCTCACAGTGCGGTCTCACCGACCAGTGCGCTTTCATCGGCCGATTTCCAGAGTTCAGGACTTCTAGAGTTCTGGGCGCATGTATGGAAAGAGCAGTACATCGCGGATCGAGCTGGATCCGGTCAGCAACATGACCAGGCGGTCGATGCCTACGCCCAGGCCGCCGGTGGGCGGCAGACCGACTTCCAGCGCGCGGATGTAGTCGGCGTCGTAGTGCATGGCCTCGTCGTCGCCGCCTTCCTTGGCTTCGACCTGGGCGCGGAAACGTGCGGCCTGATCCTCGGAGTCGTTCAGCTCCGAAAAACCGTTCGCGATTTCCTTGCCGCCGATGAACAGCTCGAAGCGGTCGGTGATGCCCGGCTCGGTATCGGATTCCCGGGCCAGCGGCGAGACTTCGACCGGGTAATGGGTGATGAAGGTCGGCTGGATCAGATCGGCCTCGACCGTCTTCTCGAAGATTTCCAGCAGCAGCTTGCCCCAGCCGTAGCCCGGCTTCACGTGCACCTTCAGTCTCGCGCAGTGCTGCGCCAGTGCGTCGCGATCGCGGCAATCGGCGACCGAGATCTCCGGGTTGCGCTCGCGCACCGCTTCTTCCAGCTTCCAGCGCCGGAACGGCGCGGCCAGGCCGATGGTATTGCCGTCCCACTCCACTTCATCGATGCCCAGCGTGTCGCGGGCGACATCGCGGATCATGTCCTCGGTCAGGTCCATGACTTCGGTGTACGTGGCGTAGGCCTCGTACAGTTCGAGCATGGTGAATTCGGGGTTGTGGCGGGTGCTGACGCCTTCGTTGCGGAAGTTGCGGTTGATCTCGTACACGCGCTCGATGCCGCCGACGACCAGTCGCTTGAGGTACAGCTCCGGAGCCACGCGCAGATAGAGTTCGAGATCGAGCGCGTTGTGGTGGGTGACGAACGGCTTCGCGGCGGCGCCACCGGCGATGTAATGCATCATCGGCGTTTCGACTTCGAGGAAGTTGCGGCCGTCGAGCCAACGCCGGATCGCGGTGACGATCTGCGAGCGCTTGACGAAGACCGCACGGGAATCGGGATTCACGATCAGATCGACGTAGCGCTGGCGGTAACGCTGTTCGACATCGCTCAGGCCGTGCCACTTGTCCGGCAGCGGACGCAGCGACTTGGTGAGCAGCCGCAGGTTGCCGGCCTTGACCGACAGTTCGCCGGTCTTGGTGCGCATCAAGGTGCCTTCGGCGCCGACGATGTCGCCGACGTCCCAGCCCTTGAAGGCGTCGTAGGTGTCGCCCAGCGTGTTCGCCTGCAGGAACAGCTGGATGCCGCCGGTCATGTCCTGGATCTGCGCGAACGCGGCCTTGCCCATCACCCGCTTGGCCATAAGCCGGCCGGCGACCGCGACGCGTCGGCCTTCGGCCTCCAGCGCTTCGCCGGTCCAGCGTTCGGCATCCTCGTACGCGTCCTGCAGATCGCGGGCGACATGCTCGCGCTTGAAGTCGTTCGGGTATGCGATGCCGTGCCCGCGCAGCGCCGCGAGCTTGCCGCGCCGCTCGGCGATCAGGGCGTTCTCGTCGTGCTGCGGGGTCTGGTCTTCGGTCATGGCAGTGTCTTCGGTCGATGCGTGAGGTGTTCGCTGTGGGAGCGGCGGAAGCCTCGATGGATCCAAGTCGAAGCATCGCGGCTCCCGCCGCTCCCACAGGTGTGTAAATCAGCAGGCAGGGAAATCAGACGGCGTCGGTGCGTTTCGAGCCCGCTTCCAGGCCCGACTTGAGGCTGGCCTCGATGAATTCGTCGAGGTCGCCGTCCAGCACCTTCTGGGTGTCGGTACGTTCGACGCCGGTGCGCAGATCCTTGATCCGCGACTGGTCCAGCACGTAATTGCGGATCTGGCTGCCCCAGCCGATGTCGGACTTGGTGGCTTCCAGCGCGTCGCGCTCGGCGTTGCGCTTCTGGACTTCCAGCTCATAGAGCTTGGCCTTCAGCATCTGCATCGCCATGTCGCGGTTCTGATGCTGGCTGCGGCCGTTCTGGCAGGCCGCGACGGTATTGGTCGGGATATGGGTGATGCGCACCGCGGATTCGGTCTTGTTGACGTGCTGGCCGCCCGCGCCGGACGAACGATAGACGTCGGTGCGCAGATCCGCGGGATTGATCTCGATGTCGATGTCGTCGTCGACTTCCGGCGAGACGAACACCGAGGTGAATGAGGTGTGGCGGCGGTTGTCGGAATCGAACGGCGACTTGCGCACCAGCCGGTGCACGCCGATCTCGGTCTTCAGCCAGCCGAAGGCGTAATCGCCCTCGACCTTGAACGTGGCCGACTTGATCCCGGCCACATCGCCGGCGCTGACTTCCATCAGCTCGGTCTTCCAGCCGCGCGTTTCGCACCAGCGCAGGTACATGCGCAGCAGCATTTCCGCCCAGTCCTGCGCCTCGGTACCGCCGGCACCGGCCTGGATGTCGACGAACGCATTGGCCGCGTCCAGCTTGCCGGAGAACATGCGCTGGAATTCCAGCTGGTCGACGCCGCGCGCGTAGCGCTCCACGTCGGCCTGGATGGCCAGCGCTGTATCGTCGTCCTCTTCCATTTCGACCAGTTCCAGCAGCTCTTCGGCGCCGGCCAGGCCGTCCTTCAGGTCGCGGATGCCGTTGACGGTCTTGTCGAGCAGCGAGCGCTCGCGGCCCAGGGCCTGCGCGCGTCCGGAGTCGTTCCAGACGTCCGGGTTTTCGAGTTCGCGATTGACTTCTTCCAGACGCTCGACTTTGGCGTCGTAGTCAAAGATACCCCCTCAGCGAATCGAGCCGACCGCGAAGGTCGTCGATGCGCTGGCGGATCGGATTGAGTTCGATCATGGCGTGATGTGCGGTCGCAGCAAAGAGCGGGGATTCTAGCAGGGCACCGCTCCAGCAGGGCCCGGTTCGTTTCCAGGCAATCGCAGCGCGGTGTCAAGCTGCGACTCAGGCCGCCCCGGCCCGGGCACGCAGCGCGTCCCGATAGCGGCGGCTGCACGGCAGCGCCTGTCCATCGTGCAGGTGCAGGCGCGCGTCGCCGGTGTCCAGCGGCTCGATCGACGCGACCCGGCCCAGATTCACGATGTAGATGCGGTGGATGCGGGCGAAGCGCCCCGGGTCGAGCCTCGCCTCGATGCCGGCGATGGTGCTGCGCAACGGGTAGTCATGGCCGCGGACCCGCAGATTGACGTAGTTGCCCGAAGCCTGCAGCCATTCGATGTCGTGGGCGGCGATCAGGAATTCGCGACCGAGCTTGCGGACCAGGAAGCGTTCCGGCCGGTCCACCGGTTCGACCGGTTCGCCTTCGTCCGGGCGGTCCAGCAGACTGGCTTCGCCCTGCAGCCGGCGCCGGATGAAACGATAGACCTCGATCACCGAGACCATCATCGTGTAGCTGCGGATGTCCTTGAGATATTCGTAGATCAGCTCGGCCGGCCACGAGCCGAAGTCGTAATGATCGCCCTGGCTGGCGTAGACGAGCTTCCGCAGTGCGACCATTCCCAGGACGTGGATCAGCGAGAACGCCACGCTGGCGGCGACGTGCCATGGCAGGTGTCGACGCCAGGTGTCCCAGTGCATCGGGAAACGGCGAGTGAACCAGACCAGACCGGGCACCAGCGCCAGCATCATCAGTCCGCTGGACCACTCCCACACCGCGGGCTCCCAATCGGCGAAATCCAGCCCCACCCGGCGGATGTCCATCAGCACGGTGATGCTGTTGGCGATGCCGTTGATGAGGGTGAGCGTGACCCAGAATCCGATCTCCAGCGGCCGCTGCCAGCGTTGCAGGATGGCCGGTGCGGCCTCGACGGTTACCTGGGCGGGCGCTGGATCCGGGGCTGTGGTCATCCGCGCATTGTAGGCAAGGCGACGCGCGTCACGCCCCGGATTCGTCCCTCGCGCCTGTCGCTTCGTCCCCGAAGCCACGCCGGCAGACACTTCGCGGTGGTCTGCGCCGTGCCGGACCGGACACTGGCGACTTTCCGAATGGAGACGCCGATGGAACGACGATACGATCTGGACTGGGTGCGGGTGGCCGCTTTCTTCCTGCTGGTGCTGTACCACGTCGGCATGTACTACGTGAGTTGGGACTGGCATGTGAAAAGCCCGTATGCGTCCGAAACCCTCGAACCGCTGATGATGCTCACCTCGCCGTGGCGGCTATCGCTGCTGTTCCTGGTGTCGGGCGTCGCCACCGCCTTCCTGTTCGGCAAACGGCCGGCCGGTTTCATCGGTCAGCGGAGCTGGCGCCTGCTCGTGCCGCTGATCTTCGGGATGCTGGTGATCGTCACGCCGCAGGCCTATTACGAGGTGGTCGAAAATCTGCCCGGTGGTTACCACGACGGTTATCTGGCGTTCTGGGGCCGCTACCTGCAGGCTGATCCGGGTTTCTGTCGCGAGGGCGACTGCCTGGAGGTGCCGACCTGGAACCATCTGTGGTTCGTCGCCTACCTGTGGGTGTACACCATGATCGCCTGGGCCCTGCTGCGCTTCGTATCCGGGACGATGGATCGCGTCGGCGGTTGGCTGGAACGTCGACTCTTGGGCATCGGCGTGCTGGTCTGGCCGGCGCTGCTGCTGGCGACCGTGCGCGTGGCGCTGGTCGGGCGTTTCGAGTCGACCCATGCCCTGGTCGACGACTGGTACAACCATGCGCAGTATCTACCGCTGTTCCTGCTCGGCGTGCTGGTCGCGACCCGCGATGGTGTATGGAATTCGCTGCAGCGGATGCGCTGGCCCGCGCTGGTCATCGCCGCGACCGGTTACGGTTTCATCGTCTGGTATTTCCACTTCAGCGGCTACAGCGATGAGGCCGCACCGCCGCCGGATGCGCTGCGCATGTTCCAGCGCGTGGTCTGGGCGACGTTCCAGTGGACCATGATCGCCGCGATCTTCGGCTTTGTCCGCGGCATCGCCTTCACCGATTCGCCCGCCCTGCGCTATCTGCGCGAAGCCGTGTTCCCGGTCTATATCCTCCACCAGACGCTCATCGTGGTGCTGGCCCACAACGCGCAGCCGCTGGGCCTGCGCCCGGTCGTCGAAGGCCCGCTGCTGGTGCTGGCAACGTTCGCGCTGAGCTTCCTCGGTTTCGAACTGGTACGGCGGGTGCGCTGGCTGCGGCCATTGTTCGGGTTGAAAGCGAACGCGCACCTCGTCAGCACGCCTGTCGAAGCACCTCGCGCTGCAACGACACGATGACATGGTCGTCGTCGCCCCGGCGAAGGCCGAGGTCCAGCTTTCGCGATATCGCCTGAATGAATCCGACCTGCGAAGCGGGTTTCGCTTGAAGGGATTGTTAGACGCTGATCGTCTTGGACCAGAAACCGTCGAGTGCCCGATCAATATGCTCGATATGAAACTGCATATCAGGCTCATCACGGATAAGCTCCAAAAAACTTCGGACGGCGATTCGTTGATCTTGATTCAGAAATGCGAAGCGAGCGACCGGATCAGTCGAGTATGCAAGATGAAAACAGAGGTCGAAATCGAATTCTCCGGCCAACTGTGCAAGCATGAACGCGGGCAAATGAAACCTCACACCTTCAGCGTCGAAGAAGGAGAGGCTGCTATGGCATTCATTTAGGCGCTTTACCGGGATGCTGCTCCAGTCATTCTTTTCATCCAAGGCTCTGGCCTGTGCTTGACCGGCATCGTCTGCGTAGTCGTCCAACGCTTGCCCCTGCAATAGTCCAACGCCGTTTCCCAAAACAACGTTCGAGAATGCAGCACGAATTGCGGATCGAACCCGCTCAGCACGTATGCTCCTCTTTTCGAGTGGCGCGATAGTCGATGGGTCGAAGCCACGTGATCGCATAGCCTCGATGTCTTGTGGCGTTGGAAATTGCATTCTTTCCTCGAGACCTTACGCCTCAATCAGATAACACTGGGTCCACGTGTTCACGGTGACGGCATGGCGCGACGCTATCCCTCACATTCTTCGGCGTGACCGCATGAGGCGATCACGCCGAAGAACCGAGGCAGGTATCACTTCACCTCGAACTCGCCCACGAACACCGTCTCGCTCTTGCCGCTGAGGCGCAGCGTCACCGTCTGGTCGTTCTGGCGTTTCGTGCCCCAGCCGGTGCTGAACATCATGCTCAGCGTGGTCGCGCCGGTGACGATCTGCTGGCGGTCGCCGAAGAAATTGGCTTCGACCTTGTACTTGCCGGGCTTGGCGTCTTTCAGCACGAATTCCTCGGGGCCGTAGCCGCCGGTGAAATCGTCGGACAGCCGCCCGCCCTGGTAGGTGTTCTTGTTGCCGTAATAGCAACGTTCGCCGTTCGGATCGGTCACCCACAGATCCATGTCGCTGTTGTCGCTGTCCCAGGCCAGCACCACGCGCAGGTCCAGCGGCATGTTGCGCAGCAGGCGGCGGTCGATGAAGGCGGTGTCGAGCCGCTGCGGCGAAGTCGCGACGATCGCATTGAGTTCATTGAGCGCGACCAGCTCCACTTCCGAGAAACGGCTGTCCCACGGCCGCGCCGCGACTTCGTACAGACGTTCGATGCCTTCCTGACGCTGACCGGACGCCGCCAGCGCCAGACCGAGATCGCGATGGCTCTGCGGTTCCTCGTCGGCGAGGCGCAGCACTTCGCGGAAGACTTCGACCGCGCGGGCGTAATCCTTCGCCTGCATCAGCCGGTAGCCGAGCACGCGCAGCACGTGGCGGTTCTCCAGCTTCAGTTCGGCCAGATTCGACAGCACCCGCAGCGCCTCGGCGCGACGGCCTTTCTGCAGCAGCAGATCGGCGACATCGAGATAGAACGCGGTGCTGTCGGCGTGGCTGTCGCGCTCGTCGAGATACACGACGTAGAGATCCTCGGCCTTGGCGCCGCGCAAACGGCGGGCGTAGGGCGAATCCGGTGCCCAGGCCTGCAACTGGATGGAAACGCCTTGACCGGCTGCATTGCCGTCGCCTTCGCGGCCGGCGAGCATCGCAGGCGATGCGTTGGCCGCTTCCGTGCCCGGGATTCGCGAACCTGTCACGACCACCGAATCGAGTTCGCTATCGGCATCGCGCTGTCGGGCATCATCATTGAAACGATCCGTAGCAACGGCCTCGGCAGGCATCATCGGTGCGGGCGGTGCGGGCGGCGGTGGCGGCGCTTGCATGGCAACGCCGCCGGTGGGTGCTTCTTCGCGCGCCAATCGTCCGCGGCTCGAACTGGCCTTGTCGGCTTTCGGCGAAGGCGGCGCGGATTTCGGGAAGTCGCGTCCCCACCAGGTGACGCGATCGGCGAAACGGCTGGCCACCTCTTCCAGCCGCTGGCTGCGCGACTGTTCTTTTTCCTGGGTCTGCGTGCGGCGCAGCGCGGCGACCTGCTCGCTCAGCGCGGGCGGCGCCGGAATGTCGTAGCGCACATAGTCTTCCGGCGCTTCCAGCACCAGCAGCGACGTGCCCGGCGTGACGATGCCGAAACGCTGGCCGAGGCGCGCGATCTCGGCACGATGACGCTCGGGTTCGGCCGCACGGGCGGCGACCTGCCAACTGGCCCACAGCGCGCCGACCCGGGTGCTCTGCGGCGTATTGCTGTCGATCCTTTGTTCGAAGCTGCGGGTCTTGCCTGCTTCGCTGACGGTGACGCGCAGGGTGGCGGTCGGTTCGGTCAATCGACCGGCCACGCGCAACAGGCCACCTTCGACGTACCAGGCCTGCGGCTGCAGATCTTCGATGCCTTCGCCTTCCAGCGACACAATGCGGGTCCCCGCACCCAGCAGCGCATCGGCGGCGGCATCGACACCTGCACGACCCTGCCACTGCACCAGGCGGCCGCCGCGCGCTTCGGCCAGCGCCGACAAACGCGCGCCATCGGCGTCCGCACCGGCGGAATTCAGTGCGTACAGCGACTGCCCGTCGCGAAGCTTCGGAAACGCGCGGTCGCCGTAGTTCTGCAGGCCGTCGCTGACCAGCAGGTATTCGCCGATGCCGGCGGCTGGCGTCCAGTCGGCAAGATCGCTGGCGCCGTCGTACACCACTGTTTCCAACACTTTGCGCAGCGCGCTCCAGTCGCCGCCGCGGATCTCGAAACGGCCGCCATCTTCACCCACGTCGCGAAGCAGGCGCAGCACGACGCTGCCGTCTCCCATCGCCTTGAAATAGCGGTCGAGCAGCGCGAACTCGGTCTGCCGGTCGCGTTTGCGCGCCGAGCCGGAAGCGTCCCACAGCAGCGCGACCGATGCGGGCAAGGCGCGTGCGGACGCGGCCTTCGCAGTTGCCGGCACCGGGATCTCGACCAGCGCGAAACGGTCGTTGCCCTGCGTCTGCAAGTAGCTCTGCGGCGCGTTCTCCGCAGGGAAACGCAGCGACAGACCATTCGCAGGCCGGAATGCCTTGCGCTCGATGGTCGCGGCGTATCCGCGGCCGCTGCGTTCAAAATTCAAACCCTCGAAAGCGCCCACCACCTGCGGCGGCTTGCGCAGTCCCTGGGCGCGCAGCTTCAGCGAAAACGCGTCCGCGCCGCCGAGCAGATGCACCGGCACATCGAGACGCCAGCCGTCCGCGTCGCGGCGCATGGCTTCATCGATCACCAGCCGCACCTGACGCGTGCCGCGTGCGGGGATCGGATACACCCGCAGGCGGAAATGATTGCCCGCGGTCTGTTCGAGCACGCCCGGGTCGACGTTGCGGCGTTCGATGCTCTCGAACACCTGCTGCGCTTTCTGCTTGGGCACCGGCACCGCGTCGCGCAGCGCGCCGCCGACATCCAGCGCGAACGCGCTGACCTGCTGGCCCGGCTGCAGCGGGAATTCCAGCGTGCCTTCCAGCAGCCGGTCGTTGGGGTTGTACAGCGTGAGCAGCAGGGTGGTGCGGGCCAGGCTGCCGTCGGTGTCGACCTGCATCGACGCGGCGCGCAGGCCGACCGGCGTTTCCGCGTCGCGGGACACGATCAGCGGCGGCGCGATGATCGCCGTTTCCGCGACGCGGTCGCGGGCGCGTTGCGCCTGTGCGGCGGGTGCCGCCTGGCCGAGCAGCAGCCCGGCGACGAGCGTGATGACGGCGGAGCTCGCGAAGCCTCGTTGCATGATGGTTCCCCTGCGGATGGTGACGACAGAACGACCGGTCCACCGGAACGGGGTTGCGCCGCACGTCATCCTAACCGAGACCGTCGCCGCGGCCCGGGGCCATATGCGTGGCGGAAGGCTTGTGCGGTATCGCGTATGTGCTCGGCTCGGCAATGATCGTACGCATCGCGAAAGCGGCGGCTGGCATAGTATGGCGCCCATCGAACAACACTCCGGGCCCATGTCGACTCCCCGCAATCGACGCCACAAGCTGACCGTGTCGGGCCCGACGATGGCCGATATCGCACGGATCGCCGGCGTATCCGCGATCACCGTGTCCCGCGCGCTGGCCGACAGCCCGCTGGTCACCGCCGAGACCGCGGCGCGCATCAAGCAGGTCGCGATCGATCAGGGCTATACCTACAACGTCACCGCCCGCAATCTGCGCATGCGCAGCAGCCGCACGGTCACGGTCATCGTCGAGATGCAGCCCAGCAGCGACCGTCGCATGTCGGATCCCTATCCGCTGGATCTGCTCGGCGGCATTTCCCAGGAACTGACCTCCGCCGGTTACTCGGTGCTGTTGACCACACTGCAGAACGACCCCCTGCCCAACGCGCGCGCCGCCGATGCGGTGATCCTGCTGGGCCAGGGCGCGCACGAGGACGCCGTCGACACCATCGGCGGATGGCACATGCCGATGGCGGTCTGGGGCAGCAGCGACCGTCATCGCAACGTGGTGACCGTCGGCAGCGACAACTTCCACGGCGGCGGCCTCGCCGCGGAGCGCTTGCTGGCGCTGGGGCGGCAGCGTCTCGTCTTCCTCGGCGACCCGGCGCACCCCGAGGTCGCCTCGCGGCTCGCCGGGTTCAGCCAGACACTCGCCAGGCACCAGGCGCATGCGCTCACCGCCAACGCCGAGGGCTTCACCATCGCGCTGGGCAAAAGCACGACCCTCGCCCTGCTGGAGCGGCATCCGGACATCGACGGCATCTTCGCGGTCAGCGATCTGCTCGCGATCGGCGCCATGCAGGCGCTTGGGGAGCGCGGCCGACGCGTGCCCGAGGAGGTCTCGGTGATCGGCTACGACAACACGCCGCTGGGCGCGAGCTACCAGCCGCCGCTGACCACGGTCCACCAGAATCTCTACGAAGGCGGCCTGCTGCTCGCCCGCAAAGTGCTGGCGATGATTGCCGGCGAGGACGTCGCATCGGAGCAGTTGCCGACCCATCTGGTCGTGCGCGGGACCTGATTCACGGCCCGCTACTCGCGGCCGGCCGCTGCGAATGTGTCCGCGGAAACCCATGCTGCCCTGCAACATGAACGGCGACGGCGAACCCGCCGTGCAACGCCGCGTCGTCCTCTGCCGGACCGACCCGCGAGCCGCAGGCTGAGCCCCGATGCTCAGACAACATGATGATATCGATAACATTTTATATTGCTCCGGATGATTCGGCGATTCCCACCCCCTCATTCGACAGACAGAAAGTGCTGCATCGCAGCAGAAATCATCATTGACATCGATACCATCGGCTCGTATCAGTGCACCCGCCGGCGGCACACCCGCTGCCCGGGAACCGATGCACGATGCCGAACCTCGACGCCCGCGACACCGCCCATGCCCTGCCCGCTTCCCGTCCCGACGACGGCGATCGCTGGCAATACCGGCAGAGCGCGTTCGACCCCGCGACCGCTGCGCGGGACGAATCGCTGTTCGCATTGGCCAATGGCGCACTGGGCGTGCGCGGCGGGCTGGAGGAAATGGCCAGCGATACCGACCGCAGTTTCCATGCGGGGCTGTTCGAGCGTCATCGCATCGACTATCACGAGCGTTTCACCGGCTTCGCCCGCGCCACCGATACCCGGATCGCGCTGGCGGAGGGCAAACGCATCCGTATCGCGCTGGACGGCGAACCGCTGGACCCGTCGCAGTGCCTCTGGCTCGACTTCGAGCGTCGCCTGGACCTGCGCCACGGGGTGCTGTATCGGCGGTCGCGCCTGCGCACGCCGGCCGGCGCGACGCTGTCGATCCACAGTGAGAGGTTCGTCGGCCTGGATGAGGATCTGCTGGCGATCCGTTTCGAGGTGACATCGGAAGATTTCGCGGGCGTGCTCACCCTGGAATCGCGGCTGGAAAGCGGCGGCGATTTCGTCGAGCAGGGCGACGACCCGCGCATCGGCATCTCCGGCAGCGGTGGACTGGAAACCCTGGAATGGGAGACCGATGCGCAGACCGGACGCATGCTGCAGTGCACGCTGCACAGCGGCCTGGTGGCCGAAGCGGCGCAGACCCACCTTGCGACCGGGCTGCAAGCGACGCCGCCGCAGATCGAAGACGACGCGGTCGCGCATGGATTCACCGCGACGCTGCGTCCCGGCGATCGCGTATGCCTCGAAAAATTCGTGTCCTACGCAGTCGGTGCAGAGGGCGACGACCCGCAGCTCACGGCGCGCAACCGCGAACGCCTCGCCCGCGCGAAAGGGATCGGTTATTCGGCACTCGCGCGCGTTCACGCCGATGCGATGGCGGAGTACTGGCGCGGCGCCGACATCGAAGTCGACGATGACGACGAAACCGCCGCGGCGCTGCGCTTCAATCTGTTCCACCTGATGCGTTCGGCGTCGCGCAACGGCATCGACGGCACTGCCGCCAAGGGGCTCACCGGCGAAGGTTACGAAGGCCACTGCTTCTGGGATACCGAAGTCTTCGCGCTGCCGGTGATGGTGTTCACCGCGCCGGAGATCGCCAGGGCGATGCTGATGTATCGCCATCGCACACTGGACGCCGCCCGCGCCCACGCGCGCGAACTCAATCATCTGTCCGGTGCGCTGTATGCGTGGCGGACGATCGCAGGCGACGAATGCTCGGCGCACTACCCGACCGGGTCCGCGGCGTACCACATCAACGCCGACATCGCCTATGCGATCGGCCTGTACCTCGACGCAACGGGCGATATGTCTTTCCTGCGCGATGCGGGCGCCGAAATCCTGTTCGAGACCGCGCGCATCTGGATGCAGATCGGCCATTTCGATCCGCTGCGCGGCGACGCCTTCTCCATCCATGGCGTGACCGGGCCCGACGAATACACCGCGCTGGTCGACAACAACTTCTACACCAACCGGATGGCGCAGCGGCATCTGCAGCGCGCCGCCGATGCCTGGCGCCAGTTGGGAGACAGCGATCCACGCGCGCGCGCATCGCTCGCTTCGCGCCTGCGGCTGGGCGAGGACGAGATCAAGGACTGGCAGCGCGCCGCGGCCGCGATGCGGCTCGCCGTCGATCCCGCATTGGACATCTACGCGCAGGACGACACCTTCCTGCACAAACCGCACTGGCCGGGACCGCTGCACGTGCCCGGCCGGCCGCTGCTGCTCGACCATCACCCGATGACGCTGTATCGCCATCAACTGTGCAAACAGGCCGATGTGGTGATGGCGTTGATGCTGGCCGGCGACGGCCTGGATCGCGGGCGCAAACAGCGCAGCTTCGACTACTACGAAGCCATCACCACCCACGACTCCACGCTGTCCGCCGCCGTGCACGGCATCGTCGCCAGCGAGTGCGGACACGCCGACAAGGCGCTGCACTATTTCCGTCAGGCGCTGCGGGTGGATCTGGACGATCTGCACGGCAATACCGCGCACGGCGTGCACATGGCGGCGATGGCCGGAAGCTGGCTGGGCCTGGTCTGGGGCTTCGGCGGTCTGCGCGTCGTCGATGGCGAACTGCGCTTCGCGCCAAGTCTGCCGACACCCTGGCGCAGCTACGCCTTCGGTCTGCGCTGGCGCGGGCGCCGCATGCGGGTCGAAGTCGATGCCGGCGGCGTGCATTACCTGCTGCTGGAGGGCGAGCCGCTGTGCATCCGTCATGACGGCGAAGCCATCGATCTGCGATGCGCCCACCCGCAGCGATGCGCTGCCATCCGTGGAGACGACGATGCGCGCTGAGAGGTCCAGCGTCTTCCCGCGCCCATGCCGGGCGCTGATCTTCGATCTCGACGGCGTCCTCACCGACACCGCGGAGACCCACTACCGCGCCTGGGAACGGCTCGCCCGGGAGATCTCGGTTCCGTTCGACCGCCGGATCAACGAACGCCTGAAAGGCGTGGACCGGATGGCGTCGCTCGACATCATTCTCGAACGCGCCGGGCGCGCGTACCACGACCGCGAGAAGCAGCTCCTCGCCGAACGCAAGAATGGCTATTACCGCGACGCGATCGCCTGGGCCACGCCGGACGATGTGTTCCCGGGCGTGCTTGAGCTGCTGGAGGACGCACGCAGCCTCGGACTGAGGCTGGGGCTGGCCTCGGCGAGCCGGAATGCCGCGACGCTGCTGGAGCGCCTGGGCATCGCAGACCGCTTCGACTGCATCGCCGACGCCTCGCTGGTCCAGCGCGCGAAGCCCGACCCCGAGATTTTCCTCGCCGCCGCCGCCGGCCTGAAGGTCGATCCGGCGCTGTGCATCGGGATCGAGGATGCCGCCGCAGGCGTCCGCGCGATCCATGCCGCCGGCATGGCGGCGATCGGCATCGGCGACGCCATCGAACTGGGCGCGGCCGATGCGGTGCTGCCGACGATCGCCGAGCTGCGTCTTTCCCGATTCGTCGTGCCGGTCCGTTCCGACGACAACGACGCTCCGCCGCATCGCTCCTGACGAATGGCCAAAGAGTCATGCCGGGACACGAAGCCGAACCCACCCCCGAACCCATCACTGATAGACAGCCTTGTAGAACATTTGGAGGGAACACCATGCAACAGCAAGTCCGATTGATCCGTTATGCCCTGTCGGCCGCCATCGCCGCAGCGCTCGTACCATCGTTCGCATGCGCGCAGGAAGCAGCGACTCCACAGGCCGCCGACGCCCCGTCGCCGGAACAGCAAGATGCCACGCTCGACGCCATCGTGGTGACCGGCAGCGCCGCCAGCGGCGGCGTCAGGAAACTCGAAGCCAGCTACAACATCGTCAGCGCCAGCGAAGAACAGATCCGGATGTCCAACCCGAAGAGCACGGCGGATCTGCTGAAGATCTCTCCGGGCCTGTGGCCGGAATCCAGCGGCGGCCAGACCGGCGCCAACATCGGGATCGCCGGCTTCCCCGGCGGCGGCGACGCGCCGTATTTCTCGACCCTGCTGATGGGCTCGCCGCTGTACGGCATGCCGACGCTGTCGTTCTTCGAAACCACCTCGATCTTCCGTCTCGACGATACCGTGCAGTCGGTCGAGATCCTGCAGGGCGGCCCCTCGGTGGTCTTCGCCGACGGCCAGATCGGCGCCACCGCCAACTTCTTCCTCAAGACCGGCAGCGAAGAGCCCACCGGCAGCGTCGGCGTGACCTATGGCGACGAAGGCCTGTTCCGTCTGGACGGCTTTACCGGTTTCAAGATCGGCGAAGGCTGGTACGGCAGCGTCGGCGGCTTCTGGCGCACCTCCGACGGCGTGCGCGATCCCGAGTTCAAGGCCGATCAGGGCGGCCAACTGACCGGCACCCTGTCGCACGAATTCGAGGCAGGCAAGCTGACGCTGTACGCGCGGTACCTCAACGACAAGAACCAGTTCATCACCCCGATTCCGGTAATCCAGCGCGGCACCGACAGTTTCGGCGCCTATCCCGGCTTCGATCCGCTCACCGACACGTACTACAGCAACGCGATTCGCCGCGTGCGTCTGCCGTCCTATCCGGGCGGCGGCAAGGACGTGGACCTGGCCGACGGCCGCGGCGCGAAGTTCTTCTTCTTCGGCGGCAATTTCGACTACGACTTCGCCAACGGCTGGTCGATCAGCGACAAGTTCCTGTTCGACGAAGGCGATGCCGATACCAATGCGCTGTTCTCCGGCAACAACCCCGCTTCGCTGCAGGACATGCTGTACACCGCCGGCACGCCGGGCGGATTCGCGCTGCCGGCCGGGTCGGCCACCGCCACCTACGTCGGCGGCGGCGCGGTGCCGCTGAGCCAGAGCGTGATCCAGCAGGGCTGGTGGCACATCCACAAACATCTGAAGAGCATCAACAACGATTTCCGCCTCAGCAAGGAACTCTTCGAGGGCAATACGCTGACCGTCGGTCTGTATCTGAACCACTCGACCATGAACGACAAATGGGCGCTGGGCAATCAGATGCTGATGACCAACGAACCCAACGCCACGCCGATCGCGGTCAGCTACACCACCGGCGGGCAGACCTACCAGCGCACCGACAGCCAGGGCTTCAGCGATTTCGGCGGCTACCACATCGCCCAGCACGGCAGCAGCACCAACAAGGCGCTATATCTCTCCGACACGTGGCGCATCGGTCAATGGCTGCTGGACCTGTCCGGCCGCATCGAAAACCAGAACACGACCAACAACGTCTGCAATCTGGTGAACCGCGACCTCGACAGCAATCCGCTCACGCTGTACGACAACGCGGTGCCGGTCTGCAACGGCACGTATGCGAAGACCGAGTACGACAAGACCCATCCGGCATGGACGGCCGGCGCCAATTACACCTTCACCGACAACATGTCGATGTACGGCCGGGTCAACACCGGCGGCCACTTCCTGGATTTCGACAACGGCATCCGCGGCAGCGTCACCGGCAACACCCCGCCGATGCAGAAGATCCGCAACTACGAGGTCGGCTTCAAGTACAAATCCCAGCTGCTTTACGCAGATATCAGCGCCTACCGCCGCAAGTTCACCGGTCTGCAGTACCAGCCGACCAACGGCGCCGGCACCCCGGTGGGCAGTCCGCTGATCTATGGTTCCGATTCGACGGGCGTCAACTTCATCGGCGCCATGACGCCGACCGATGCACTGCGCCTGCAGCTGGTGGCCAATTATCTCGACGGCGAATACACCGATTACGATGCCTGCTTCCCCTACCTGGACATCAACGGCAACAACGCCTGCGCGACGATCGATGGCCAGCAACTGCAGCGCCAGCCGAAGTTCCGCGCGATGTTCACGCCCAGCTATGCGTTCGGTTTCGACTGGGGCGACATCACGCCCTACGTGACCTACACCTACGTCGGCGACCGCACCCAGGACCAGTCGGGGCTGCAGCAGCTCGGCTCGTACCGCACCTGGGATTTCGGCGTGGTCTCGAACATCGGCCAGCATTGGGAATTCGCGGTGCGCGGCACCAACATGACCAACGAACTCGGTCTGACCGAGAGCAATTCGCGCATCTTCGGCGCGGCGTCCACCGCCGGCGGCGTATTGCTGGCACGTCCACTGGAAGGCCGCGAGGTCAATGTCCAGGTCAAGTACCACTGGTAAGCGATATCGCCGCCGACGGATGATCCCGTCGGCGGCGGCGGGCGGAACCCCTTCGCCCAATTTTTCCGGATATCCGCACATCGGGTTTCCGGCCAATGCAACGGATCGCTTGCCCGGGCTTCCGGGCCGCCATGCGCAACGGCGCCATCGCGGTGGCGCGACGCATCCGCCACCGGCCGTCCGGCCACCGCCATCGGAGCCGTCGATGAACACCGCCCAGCCCCAACGCCAGCGCATGATCCTCGCGATGATCCTGACCTACATGATCTTCGCGGTGCTGCTCAACAGCGTCGGTACACTGATCCTGATGAGCCAGAAAGCGCTGGGCGCGAGCAAGGAAGCGACCAGCGTGCTCGATGCCTTCAAGGATCTGCCGATCGCCGTCGTCGCGTTCCTGGTCGCCTCGCTGCTGCCGCGCCTGGGCTATCGACGCGGCATGATTCTGGGCCTGGGGCTGGTGACGGTCGCCTGCCTGCTGATGCCGGCGACGAATACCTTCTGGATGGTGAAGGTCATGCTGGCGACCGTCGGCGTGGCGTTCGCGCTGGTCAAGGTCGCGGTGTATTCCAGCATCGGGCTGTTGACCGACGACAAACAGGGCCACGCCAGCCTGACCAGTGTCATCGAAGGCTGCTTCATGGTCGGCGTACTCGCCGGCCCCTGGCTGTTCGGCATCTTCATCGACAGCCAGACCGCGCCGACCGATCGGGTCTGGCTGGACATTTTCCTGTGGCTGGCCGTCGCCTGCGTCGCGGTGATCGCGCTGCTGGCGACCACGCGGATGGACGAGGACGCCGCCCGCGACAACCACGCCGCCGCGCGATCCTCCGCCGACATGTTCAAGCTGGTCGCGCTGCCGATGGTGGTGGTGTTCCTGGTCTCGGCCTTCCTGTACGTGCTGATCGAACAGGGCATCAACACCTGGCTGCCGACCTTCAATGCCGACGTGCTGCATCTGTCCACGGTGACCAGCGTGCAGTTGGCCAGCCTGTTCGCCGCCGCCACCGCCGTCGGCCGTCTCGGCGCCGGGCTGGTGCTGCGTTTCATGCCGTGGCACTGGCTGCTGATCGTCTGCGTGCTGGCAATGGCGACGCTGGTGATGGTGGTGCTGCCGATGGCCGCACATGCGCAACCGCCAGCGCAGGACGGCTGGCGGCATGCGCCGCTGGTGGCGTTCGTCTTCCCGCTGCTCGGCCTGTTCATGGCGCCGATCTACCCGGCAATCAATTCGGTCGTACTCAGCGCACTGCCGAAAGCGCGACATGCGGCGATGACCGGCCTGATCGTGGTGTTCTCGGCGCTGGGCGGCACCACCGGATCGTTCATCACCGGCCAGGTATTCGCCAGACTGGGCGGACAGACCGCGTTCTATCTCTCGCTGGCGCCGATGGCGGTGCTGCTGGTGGCGATCGTGCTGCTGAAGCGGCAGTCGAACCGCCATGCGGCCATCGTCTGAGTTTCCCGACACAACGGCATACAGGCAGCGGGCATGGACGATGCGCAAGGCCGTGCAGCTGTGGAGCACGGTGTCTCTGGCGATTCCGCGACCGGAGTGATTGGCGCATCCGACCGCCGTTCGGCCTGTCGGCGTAGAAACGAACTTTCCCGCAGGCTTACATGCCCGCGGTCTCGCGATGAACGACAACCAGTTGTACGGCGTCGCCGCCGCGCCAATCGTCCGGCTGCAGCCGGTAGGCGATGCGCGAGCGCGGTGCCGGCGGTTCCCCGGTCCACCCGCTGAAGTGGATCGCGTTGAGACGTTGGCCGGCGACGCCCGGCCGAATCAGTTCCAGTTTCAGATGCTGCTCGCCGAGGATCTTCCACCCGACGACCTCGAAGACATCGTCGAACAGCGGCTCGGCGAAGCCCTGTCCCCACGGTCCGCCGTCGCGCAGCGCCAGCGCGGTCTCGATACCGCAGTCATCCGGCGGCATCGCGCCGTCGCTGAGGATCACGTCCTGCAGCAGCTCCGGCGACAGCATCGCCGCGGCGCAGTGCTCGAACGCCGCCTGGAAACGCGGCAGTTCGATCAGTCGCAGGCTCAGGCCGGCGGCCATCGCATGGCCGCCGAATTTCTCGATAAGCCCGGGATGTTGCGCATCCACCGCCGCCAGCGCATCGCGGATATGGAAACCGGCGATCGAACGCGCCGAACCGCGTAGCACATCGCTGCCGGCATCGCTGGGTGCGAATGCGATCGCCGGGCGATGCACGCGTTCCTTGACCTTCGACGCGACCAGACCGACGACGCCCGGGTGCCAGTCTTCGCGATACAAGCACACTGTGGCGCGGCCGGAATCGATGTCGAACGAAAGTCCGGCCAGTGCGGCCTCGGCATCGCCAACCATCTGCTGCTGCACGCCGCGACGCTCCGCGTTGATGCCGTCGAGGATCTCGGCGAGTTCGCGCGCGCGGCGGGCATCGTCGCAGAGCAGGCATTCGATGCCGACGGCCATGTCTTCGAGCCGGCCGGCGGCGTTGATGCGCGGCGCCATCGAGAAACCGATATCGCTCGCGGTCAGCGTCGCCGCCTGCTTGCGCGATACTTCGATCAGCGCCCGTAGACCGGCGCAGCCGTGGCCAGCGCGCAGTCGGCGCAGGCCGGCCGCCACCAGGATGCGGTTGTTCGCATCCAGCGGCACCAGATCGGCGACGGTACCCACCGCGACCAGATCCAGCAGCACCGACAGATCCGGCGGATCGCCATCGAACGCACCGGCTTCGCGCAGCGCACGGCGCAGCGCCAGCAGCACGTAGAACATCACGCCGACGCCGGCCAGCGCCTTGCTGGGGAAACCGTCGTCGGGAAGATTCGGATCGACGATGACATCGGCCTGCGGAAGCCGTTCGCCGGGAAGATGGTGATCGGTCACCAGCACCTGCCAGCCGTGCGCTTTCGCCGCGGCGATGCCGGCATGGCAGGCGATGCCGTGATCGACGGTGACCAGTACATCGGGACGCATGCCGACCAGGTCTTCGACCAGCGCAGGCGACAGGCCGTAGCCATGGATCATGCGATTGGGTACCGCGTACGACACCTGCTTCGCGCCCAGCAGGCGCAGGCCGCGCACCGCGACCGCGCAGGCGGTGGCGCCGTCGCAGTCGAAATCGCCGACAACGACGATATGACGATCGTTGTGCATCGCGGCGGCCAGCAGACGCGCCGCGGCATCGATGCCCAGCAACGTATCCGGCGGCAGCAGTTGCGGCAGGCGCGGCTGCGCCAGCGCATAGGTGTGCGCACCGCGCGCGGCATAGATGCGACGCAGCAGCGGCGACAACTGCGGCGGCCATTCGCCCTGGGGATCGGACATCTCCGCAGCATCGCGGCGCCGGATCGTGCGGGTCATTCCTGGTCCTGCGGTCGCACTGGCGCCGGCAGCGCCCACGCGCCGCGCCAGAAGCGCCAGCGTTGGCCGCGCGCCAGTCGCAGCTGCGTACCGTCCGCCGCGTCGACGGCCAGCGCTTCGAGTGCGCCCGAACGTACTGCCGCTACCGCCGGCAGCAGCCAGTCGCGCTGCAGCGCCGCGAAATCGCGGAAGCGGCGCAGATCGTAGAGCGCGACGTCGTTACCGCTCGACGTGGCGCTGCCGAAATCCCGAGGCAGCGGCTGCGCCGTACCGCCCGCGAGCTGGATCGACGCTTTCAGAAGATCATCGTCGCTGCAGGCGCGTCGCGCGTCGGCGACGATGCGGTCCGGCAGCACGCCGCCGCCCCAGACCCACAGCGCATTGATCGACACCAGCCCGCGTCCGGCGCGCTGTGCGTTCCACGGATGGTTGTGCAGCACGATCTGCACCTCGTTGAGCAATGCGCGCCAGCGGCGGCTTTCGGGGCCGTCGGGCTGATGCTCGAACAGATCGGCGCCCAGGGCGTCGTCCGGGGCGCTGAACTGCGGAAACTTGGCTTCACGCAGCAGACGCAGGTACCAACGGGATGGCGTGGGCGCATCCAGGGCGAAACCGCTGTCGCCGAAGACAGGCTTCAGCGCAGGCAGCAGCGCATCCACATCGGCCTGCGACAGCGACAGCCGCTCGCCGATACCCAGCAGACGTGCGCCGGTCATTTCCGGCCGCACGTGCGCGGGATCGGCGCGCAGCCACGCCGCGCCGGCGGCATCGCCGGCATCGGCCTGGCGCGTGATCGCGGCCGGCGCCCAGCGTGCGGGCGTCGCGGCGAAATGACGGATCAACTGCGCATCGGTGCCAGCGTCGCCGGGCACGGCGGCCTCGGCGCGGCCGAAGGCTTTCGCAAGCTCCGGCGAGAGTCCCTGACGACCGAAGCCCGACCATGCGGGCAGCAGGAAGATGGCGCGGGCCATCGTTGCGCCCCGGTCAGCCTTCGTAGGCGACCTGGATCAGTTCGAACTCGCGGCGGCCGGCCGGCGCGTCGATCTCGACCACGTCGCCCTCGTGCTTGCCGATGAGCGCGCGCGCGATCGGCGAGGAGATCGCGATCAGCCCGAGTTTGATATCGGCTTCGAGGTCGCCGACGATCTGGTAACGCTTCTCCTCCTCACTCTCCACGTCGGCCAGGGTCACGGTCGCGCCGAACACCACGCGGCTGCCGGCGTTGAGGGTGGAGATGTCGATGACCTGCGCATGCGACAGCTCGGCTTCGAGCTGCTTGATGCGGCCTTCGATGAAGCCCTGCTGCTCGCGCGCGGCGTGGTACTCGGCGTTTTCCTTGAGGTCGCCGTGGGCGCGGGCTTCGGAGATGGCGTTGATCACCGCCGGGCGCTGCACGCTCTTCAGCTGTTCCAGCTCGCTACGCAGGCGCTGCGCGCCTTTCGATGTCAGGGGGGCTCGGCTCATGACGGATCCAGTTCCTTGTGCAGTTCCTGCAGCGCCCAGACCGGGCCGCTGTCGCGGAAATCGAGAGAATGCAGCAAGGCTTTCGCGCCCGCAATCGTGGTCGAATAGGTCACCCGATGCTGCAGGGCCTCGCGACGGATCGAGAACGAGTCGGCGATGGCCTGTTTGCCTTCGGTGGTGTTGACGATATAGGTGATTTCGCCGTTCTTGATCAGGTCGACGACGTGCGGCCGGCCTTCCACGACCTTGTTGATGGTGTCGCAGGCCACGTTCTGCGAGCGCAGCCATGCACCCGTGCCGCGCGAGGCCACCAGCGAGAAGCCGCGACGGATCAGGTCTTCGGCCACCGCCAGCACGCGCTGCTTGTCCGGATCGCGCACCGAGATGAAGGCCTTGCCGACCGGCGGCGCCTTGATGCCGGCGGCTTCCTGCGCGCGCGCGAACGCCGCGCCGAAGTTGAGGCCCACGCCCATCACCTCGCCGGTGGAGCGCATTTCCGGACCCAGGATCGGATCGACGTTCTGAAATTTCGCGAACGGGAAGATCGCTTCCTTCACCGAGTAATAGTGCGGCACGATTTCCTTCAGCGCGCCCTGCTCGGCCAGGGTCTTGCCGGCCATGCAGCGCGCGGCGATCTTCGCCAGCGGCATGCCGGTGGCCTTGGACACGAACGGCACGGTGCGCGAGGCGCGTGGATTCACTTCGAGCAGGAAGATGGTGTCGGTGCCGTCCGCTTCGGTCTGGACCGCAAACTGGGTGTTCATCAGGCCGATCACATTCAGCGCCTTGGCCAGCGCCACCACCTGGTCGCGCAGCTTCGCCTGCGTCTCGGCGGACAGCGAATATGGCGGCAGCGAGCACGACGAATCGCCGGAATGCACGCCGGCTTCTTCGATGTGCTGCATCACCCCGCCGATCAGCACGTTGCCGTCCCTGTCGGCGATGACGTCGATATCGACCTCGACCGCGTGATCGAGGAAGCGGTCCAACAGCACCGGCGAATCGTTGGAGACCTTCACCGCATCGCGGATGTAGCGCGACAGATCGGCGTCGGAATAGACCACTTCCATCGCGCGGCCGCCCAGCACGTAGCTCGGGCGCACCACCAGCGGATAGCCGATCTCGCGCGCCAGCGCCAATGCTTCGTCGGCGTTGCGCGCGGTGCGGTTGGCCGGCTGCAGCAGGCCGAGTTTATCGACCAGTTTCTGGAAGCGTTCGCGGTCTTCGGCCAGATCGATCGAATCGGGCGAGGTGCCGATCACCGGCACGCCGTTGGCTTCCAGCGCCTGCGCGAGTTTCAGCGGCGTCTGGCCGCCGTACTGCACGATCACGCCCTTCGGCTGCTCCAGATCGACGATCTCCAGCACGTCTTCCAGGGTCAGCGATTCGAAATACAGGCGATCCGACGTGTCGTAGTCGGTGGACACGGTTTCCGGGTTGCAGTTGACCATGATGGTCTCGTACCCGTCTTCGCGCAGCGCCAGCGCCGCATGCACGCAGCAGTAGTCGAACTCGATGCCCTGCCCGATCCGGTTCGGGCCGCCGCCCAGCACGATGATCTTGTCGCGCGAACTCGGCGCGGCTTCGCATTCGTCCTCGTAGGTCGAATACAGGTACGCGGTGTTGGTGGCGAACTCGGCCGCGCACGAATCCACGCGCTTGTACACCGGGCGCACGCCGAACGCCTTGCGCAGCGCGCGTACCGCGGTTTCGTTGGTGCCGGCGAGCTGGGCCAGGCGGGCGTCGGAAAAACCGCGGCGCTTGAGCGCGCGCAGGCGCTTGGCGTCCAGACCTTCGAGACCGGCGGCGGCGACGTCGCGCTCGCAGGCGATCAGTTCTTCGATCTGATCGAGGAACCACGGGTCGACGAACGACAGCGCGTGCACGTCTTCCACCGACATGCCGGCGCGGAAGGCGTCGGCGAGATAGAACATGCGCTCCGGACCGGCTTCCTTCACTTCGCGGCGCAGGCGGGCCATGCCTTCGGCGGTGCTCAGGTCCAGATCGGTCGGGTCCAGGCCGACCTTGCCGGTTTCCAGGCCGCGCAGCGCCTTCTGCAGCGATTCCTGGAACGTGCGGCCGATCGCCATCACTTCGCCCACGGATTTCATCTGCGTGGTCAGGCGCGCGTCGGCGGCCGGGAATTTCTCGAACGCGAAGCGCGGAATCTTGGTGACGACGTAATCGATGCTGGGCTCGAACGACGCCGGCGTCAGGCCGCCGGTGATCTCGTTCTTCAGCTCATCGAGGGTGTAGCCGATCGCGAGCTTGGCCGCGACCTTGGCGATCGGGAAGCCGGTGGCCTTGGACGCCAGCGCAGACGAACGCGAGACCCGCGGATTCATCTCGATGACGACGACGCGGCCGTCCTGGGCATTGATGCCGAACTGCACGTTCGAGCCGCCGGTATCGACGCCGATCTTGCGCAGCACCGCGATGCTGGCGTCGCGCAGACGCTGGTACTCCTTGTCGGTGAGCGTCTGCGCCGGGGCGACGGTGATGCTGTCGCCGGTGTGCACGCCCATCGGATCGAAGTTCTCGATCGAGCAGACGATGATGCAGTTGTCCGCGGTGTCGCGGACCACTTCCATCTCGAATTCCTTCCAGCCAAGCACGGATTCCTCGACCAGCACTTCGGTGGTCGGCGACAGATCCAGACCGCGCTTGACGATGTCGATCAATTCTTCGCGGTTGTAGGCAATGCCGCCGCCGCTGCCGCCGAGCGTGAAGCTGGGGCGGATGATGGTGGGATAGCCGACGCGCGACTGGATATCCAGCGCTTCCTCCAGGGTGCGCGCGATCTCGGCCTTCGGGCATTCCAGCCCGATCTCCTTCATCGCGACGCGGAACAGCTCGCGGTCTTCGGCCATGCGGATCGCGTCGCGCTTGGCGCCGATCAGCTCGACGCCGTACTTTTCCAGCACGCCGTTGTCGGCGAGGTCGAGTGCGCAATTGAGCGCCGTCTGGCCACCCATCGTCGGCAGCAGCGCATCGGGTTTTTCCTTGGCGATGATCTTCTCGACCGTGCGCCAGTTGATCGGCTCGATGTACACCGCGTCGGCCATGCCCGGGTCGGTCATGATCGTGGCGGGATTGCTGTTGACCAGCACCACGCGATAGCCCTCGTCGCGCAGCGCCTTGCAGGCCTGTGCGCCGGAATAATCGAATTCGCAGGCTTGGCCGATCACGATCGGGCCGGCGCCGATGATCAGGACGGTCTGGATGTCGGTGCGCTTGGGCATTTCTTCACTCTATGGACGACGTGGGACGTGAGGCGGCCGCATGGATCGGTCGCGGATCGCGGGGTGGATGCGTACTATTCTTCGAACAGGACCGAGGTCGGAACCTCGCAGGTCGACATCGCCTTCAGCATGACCTGCAGGGTGATGGTCGAACCGAGCTGCTCGCCGGCGGATTCGTTTTCGCTGGCCGACTTGCCCGGGCTGATCGCATCGCCCAGCCCGGAAAGTTTGCGCAGCTCAGCGTGGTTCGGATCGCCGAAAAAGCTCATGAACGAACTCATCTGTTCAGGCGTGGCTTCCTTCAGCACCGTTTGCGGATCGGCCTGCACGCCGCTGCGCTCGCTGTCGGCGCCGGCCAGGACCAGCTTGCCGAACAGTTCGGCCGCGCCCTGTTCCAGCAGCGCGATCTCGGAGGCCGCGCGCGTGGGATTGGCGGCCAGATAGGCTTCGACCTGCGCCTGCTTGTAACGGCGATAACCGGGCGTCGACAGCTCGCCACGCAGACATCCCAATTGCGTGGGCGTGACCGCATCGGGCTTTTCCTGCATGGGCCACTTCGGGTCGGCCTTCGCCAGCATGTCGAAGATCGCGCCGAAGGGCATCATCTTCACCTGCAGGTCGGTCATGCGCTGCACATTCGACTCTGCAGCCGCCGACTCTGCAACCGTGGACTTCGCAGCCGTGGACTTCGCAGCCGCGGACTTGGCAGGCGCCTTTTCGGCGGCCTGCACGGCAGGAACCACGCCGAACAGCAGCGATACGACGAGGACAGCGAGGTTGCGGCGTGACTGGAAGGCTTTCATCGTTCGAATTCCGGGTGTTGTTCGTGGTGCGGTGGTCGGCGAATGCGAATGCATCAGTAGAAGCTTTCCCGCCACCGGTCGGGCGGCAACCAGGTGATGCGATCCGGGTCGGATATTCCGATCCCACCGCCCTTCACCGCCGCCAGCACGCCGGCCTGCATCTCGCTCCAAGTCTCGGCATCGGCACCGATGCGGGCGCCGAGCCGGTTGTTGTGCGCATCCATGGCGCGTGCGGCATCGCCGCGTCCGCCGTTTTCCATCACCTCGGTGACCCAGTCCACCCAGCGCGGCGAGCCGGTGTAGGCCACGGTCGCACTGGCGAGGCTGTGGCGGTAGGCATCGGACGGGCCGTGGCGTCCACCGGGCAGATCGACCGACAGCCAGTGCGCATAGGTGGTGCCCAGTACGAAGGCCGGATAAACAGCGACAAACAGTGCAAAAGACAGCGGCCAGCGCAGTCGCTTCAGCAAGCGGCGCGGCGCGGCCATCTTCACAGCTTGTCCAAGGTCACGCCGCACTCCTGTTCGGCACGCGCCTGCAGCGTCTTCTCCATGCCGGGCGGAAACTCCACGTCCGGAAATCCCTTCTTCATCACGCCTGCGGACGGACTTTCCATGAACGCGACGATGTCCGCCTTTTCGGCGTCGCCCAAGGCGCCGAAGATCCCGGCCATGTCGGGTTCGGGGTCGCCGTTGATCTTGAACAACACGGCCTTGCGCATGCCGTCGATGAACACCCTGCCGCCGGGCGTGAGCGAAAACGCCTTCCAGTCCGCCAGCACATCGGTGTCGCCGAACAGCTCGATGAACGCATCGTCGAACAGCCCGTGGAACGCAGGCGACGCCATCTCCAGCAGGCATCCGCGCTGGGTGGGCGTCATCGCCCCGTACTGGGGCTGCTCCTTGAACGCCTCTTCGATGATCTTCGGGATCGCCACGTCGAAACCGAACAGCGCCTGGGCCTCGCGCGCCTGTACGACCGTCAGCGGCGCCGGTGCAGCAGCAACCACGGATTCGGCGAAGGCCGGCATCGCGGAACCCAGCGCGAGCGCGCACGCAGCGATCCGGACGAGGCGGGAAACCCGGCGCATCATGCGGCGCGCGCCATCATCGATACGAAGCGGTCGAACAGCGGCGCGACATCGTGCGGCCCGGGGCTGGCTTCGGGATGCCCCTGGAAACTGAAGGCCGGCGCATCGCTGAGCGCGATGCCCTGGTTGCTGCCGTCGAACAGCGAACGATGGGTCACGCGCACGTTCGCCGGCAGCGTGGCTTCGTCGATGGCGAAACCGTGATTCTGCGAGGTGATCATCACCCGTCCGCTGTCGATGTCGATCACCGGATGATTCGCGCCGTGGTGGCCGAACTTCATCTTCAGCGTCTGCGCGCCGGAGGCGAGCCCCAGCAACTGGTGGCCGAGGCAGATGCCGAAGGTCGGAATCTTCTGCGCGATGAAGGTGCGGATCGCGGCGATGGCGTAATCGCAGGGCGCCGGATCGCCGGGGCCGTTGGACAGGAACACGCCGTCCGGCTTCAGCGCAAGCACGTCGGCGGCAGAGGTCTGCGCCGGTACCACGGTCACGTCGCAGCCGCGTTCGGCGAGCATGCGCAGGATATTGAGCTTCACGCCGAAGTCGTAGGCGACGACGCGGAACTTCGGTTCCGCGGACACGAAGACGTTGCGGTCGAGATCGAGCTGGCCTTCGGTCCACGGATAGCGTTCACCGGTGCTGACCACTTTCGCCAGATCCATGCCCTTGAGGCCCGGAAACTTGCGCGCGGCTTCCAGCGCAGCGTCGACGTTCACATCGCCCGCCATCAGCACGCCGTTCTGGGCGCCGCGATCGCGGAGCAGGCGGGTGAGCTTGCGAGTATCGATCTCGGAAATCGCGACGATGCCGCGGGCTTTGAGCCATTCCGGCAATGCGATCTGATTGCGCCAGTTGCTGGGGCGTCGCGGCACGTTGCGGACGATCAGGCCGGAGGCCCAGACCTGCTGCGCTTCGTCGTCGGGCGCGGTGCAACCGGTGTTGCCGATGTGCGGATAGGTCAGCGTCACCAGCTGACGGGCGTAGGACGGATCGGTCAGGATTTCCTGGTAACCGGTCATCGCGGTGTTGAACACCACCTCGCCCACTGACAGGCCGGGCGCGCCTACGGATTCGCCCTCGAATACGGTGCCGTCTTCGAGGACAAGGATTGCGGTATCGCTCACTGGAGTTCGCCTCGTTTTGCCGGCGGCAGGTTGCACGAAGCCTCGGACACGGTACGGAACCGGTCCGGGGCAAGGGGTAGTCAGGCGAGCGGGAATTGTACCGGCGAGCCCCCGCCTCCGCCAGCGAATTTTTCGGCGGCGCTGGCATCCCTGAACAGAAAGACCCCGGCCGAAGCCGGGGTCCGTCGTGGAACCTGAACTGTACGAACGGACCTTTACGGCGTCGCGTTCAGCGTGGTCAAGGCGTTGATGATGCCAGTACCGAGCGGGCCGGGCGACGGCACTGCACCGAACGGCTTGATGTTGGCCTTGATGATAGCTTCCGCCTGCGCCGGGGTACGGTCGACGCTGGGCTTGGAGTGCATCAGCGCGACCAGGCCAGCCACGTGCGGCGCTGCCATGGACGTGCCGCTGTAATTGACATAGTTGTCGGCACCCGGAACCGTGGTCCCCGCGTTGAGGGTAGAAGCGATGCTGACGCCAGGAGCGGAGACATCGACGCCTGCGCCGTAGCTCGAGAAACTGGCCTTCCTCGCGGTCGAATCGGTCGCACCGACCACGATCAGACCTGCACCAGTACAGCCGGCGGGTGTAAAGCCGGAGACATTGGCGTTGCTGTTGCCAGCCGCCACCACCACCGTCGTACCGCGGCTGAGCGCGCCATTGATCGCGACCTGCATGGCAGAAGCCGCCGAACAGGCGCCACCACCGCCCAGGCTCATGTTGATGACCTGCGCCCGGTTGGCACCGACTGCAGGCACACCGGCGACCGTACCGCCCGACGACCAGGTCACCGCGTCAGCAATGTCGGCGAGCGTGCCACCGCAGCGGCCGAGCGCACGCACCGCCAGCACCTTGGCATTGAACGCCATACCGGCCACGCCGGCAGCATTGTTGGTTACCGCAGCGACAGTACCGGCGACATGAGTGCCATGCCAGCTCGAATTGCGAGCAGGAGAACCGGCAAAGCACTGGCCCGCGGTGGTCCAGTCGCCCGGATCCAGGGCGCTGGCATCGCGACCATTGCCGTCATTGGCGGTGGAGACATTGGTGATGAAATCGTAGCCGTTGATGATGTTGGCGTTGAGATCTGCATGCGGACGATAGCCCGTGTCGATCACGGCCACGATCTTGCCCGCGCCGAGAAAGCCGAGGTTCCAGGCCTGATCGGCATTGCTGCCGCCGACGCCGCTCTGGAAGCCGTATTGCTGATTAAAAAAGGTGTCGTTCGGGGTGAGGGTCGGATACAGACGGATATTCGGCTCGATGTATTCGACATCGGGATTGACCGCGATCTGGCGCATCAGGGTTTCCGCATCGACACGATCCAGAGACCGATTGGCCACCACCAGCTCCGAACCCACGCCGAGCGTGCGCTCGCGCTTCAGAGTGATCGGCTTGGTGCGGCCGAACGCGCTGGCGGCGGCCTGATTGAGCGCGCGCTGCTGGTTGAGGACGCTGGCCTTGCTGGCGCTGCCCTCGCGGTAGGTAACGATGAAACCGTCGACCGGTTCGCCGTTGCTCAGGCCTGTGACGTTGACGCGGTCGGCGGCGATGGCAGTGCCGGACAGGACAAGGGCGGACAACGCGACCACAAGCGCCCGACGGCGCAGATACGTGTTCTTGAACGACATTCTCAAATCTCCGTTTTGATTCGAATGGGTGCCGCTGGGCGGCACGACTGTCCACAGCCTCGAATACAGCGACGACCTCGACGACTTCCTGCATCCCCGGCCGGGCAACACGATGGGCACATCTATGCCCGCGCCGACCTTGCGCTGGCGGCCCGGCACTGTCAAGTGCGTGCCCAGGCCCTATCAGAGCAAGGTTCCGGCGCGATGACCTCGCCGACAGAGGTGGACGCTCACAGCATGTCGCGGACGCGGTAACTGCCGGGCGGGCGGCCGACGATCCGTGCCGCGGCATGCAGCGCCCCGCGGGCGAAAATGTCGCGGTTGGTGGCGCGGTGGATCAACTCGATCCGCTCTCCAGCGGCGGCGAACTGGACCAAATGCTCGCCAACGATGTCGCCGGCGCGCAGGCTCGCATAGTGCGGGTTTGCGCCACCTCGCCCGGCGGCGGCGCCGAGCGCCAGCGCAGTGCCCGAAGGTGAATCCAGCTTGCGGGTGTGGTGAGCTTCGACGATGTCGCAATCCCAGCCGGGCAACGCCGCGGCTGCGCGTTCGACCAGTTCGTCCAGAATGGCCACGCCAAGACTGAAATTGGCCGACCACAGCACCGGAATCTGTTGCGCGGCGACCAGCAGATCCGCGCGCTGCTGCGGCGCGAGCCCCGTGGTGCCCGACACGAAGGCGGCGCCGCGACGGGCGCACAGCGCCAGCAGGGGATCGAAGGCGACCGGGAGACTGAAATCCACTGCGACATCGAACTGCGGAACATGTTCGAGATCGGCGGACGGGTGGAACGGCATGCCGAGCAGTCCCGCGTCGTTGGCGGGCGGCGCGACTGCTGCGACCACGCGCAGATCGTCGCGCTCCACGACCAGCCGCAGCAGGGTCTGGCCCATGCGCCCGCTGGCGCCGTGGATCAGCAGTCGATGAGGAACTCGATGGGATTCGGACATCCACGCAGGGTAACCGCCGACCTGCCCACGCTCAACCGTCGCTCGACTTCAATGCGCCGCCGCATCGATGCCTTCGATCGCGCGGCCGATGCCGCTGGCATCGATCTCGCGGCACGCCTGCGCCAACGTCGCAGTGGCCACGCCGGAATCGAATCCGATGCGGAAATGCACTTCGCCCGCGGGCGTGCGCGAGGAATGGATCGAGGACAGGCTGATGCCGTGACGCTCGAACACACCCAGCAGCGCCCTCAGCGAACCGGCGCGATCCTCGGGCAGGTGCACGCTCATCGACGGGCTGTCGACCAGATCGGCCAGCAGATAACCGACCCGTTCGAAGGTGTAATTGCCGTCGGACAGCGTACGCGCATCGAATGCATCGCGGTTCTGTTCGAGAAAGCGTTCGCGGAAAGCGCGACGCGCGTTCTCGTCGCCCTGCCCGACCAGGTCGCGCAACGCCTGAAGCTCGCCGAGCAGACGATCCAGCATCTCCAGCGCATGCGGATTGCCGAACTGGATGTCCTCGTAGATCTGCGGATTGAGCGAGAGGATGCGGGTCATCATCGCGACATCGAGCTCGAACGAAGCCGAACGCAGGGGTAACAGCGCCGCGGGCGGGCCGAGCGCCGGCGCGTATCCGCGCAGCACGCCGGCCTGCGCAAGATGGGTCGCATGCACCATCGCCTGCACCAGCGCCATCGCCCGGTCGTGGTGCTCCGGCGACACCCGCACGCACTCGGCCTGCAGCGCATCGAGCAACTGCGAGAGCCATGGCCGCCAGGTGTCCAGGCGGGCTTCGCAGACCGCCAGCACCCTGCCCTTCAGCGTCGGCGCCTTGGGCGGCGCGGTCATCGGATGCAGTCCCACGACTTCGGCCTGCGATCGCAGCATCGCCGCGATCGGCGCCTGCTTGATCGAGGTGATATCCAGCCATAGTCGACCGCGTTCGCGTCCTGCCGAACGCTCGACCCAGGCATCGATGGTCTGCCCGGCCAGACGGATGGGCGCGGCGAACAGCAGCACGTCGGCGTCGTCCAGTACGCGCTCGACGGTATCGGAATGAGGGTCGGCCGGATCGTGCCCGAGCACCCGCAGCGCCATCCGGGTTTCGAAAAAAAGCCGCAGCCAGCGGCCATAGGCGCCTGCGCTGCCGACAATGCCGACTGTGGGTCGTGTGTGCATCGAACCTGTCCGTACTTCGGGATTCGTGCATTCTGAAGGCATTGCGGATATTGGTAAAATTTCTCAGTGATTGGATGAAAACGCAATCTCCGTCACATATCCGATTTGAGCAGTAGCGCACATGTGGCGCCTGTCGATTGGGAGTAGGCTTCGGAAATAGATTGCGTTGGGCGTCTGGGCAGGGGGCCCGCATGACCGCAGAATTGACCGCACGTCGTTTCACCGCTCCACTGCCCACCGACACTCCAAGCGACTGGTTGCCGTCGTCGCCTGCCGTGGCCGCCGCGCTCGATACGTACGGCGTACTGGTGCCCGCAAACGAGGCGTTCTACATGCGCACGATCAGCGTCAGCCTGCCGCTGATCGCCGATCCGGCGCTGCGCAAGGCCGCAGCGGCCTTCATCCATCAGGAAGCCGAACACGGCGTCGCCCACAAGCGTTACTGGCGAACGCTGGATCGGCAGGGCTACCGGTTCCGTGGTTTCGAGCGCGCGGTCGACCGGTTGACCTTCCGCATGGTCGAACGCATCGCACCGCTGTCGATACGCCTGTCGATGGTGAGTTGCGTCGAGCACATCAATGCGTACATGGCCCACGAATTCCTGTCGCAGCAGATTCTCGCCGACGCCCATCCGGAAGTGCGCGCGCTGCTGGAATGGCATTTCGCCGAAGAGATCGAGCACAAGCAGGTGTCGTTCGACGTGCTGCAGGCGGTTGCGCCGAATCATGCGATACGACTGCTCGGCCTGGCGCTGACCGTGCCCTTGTTCTACGCGCTGATCACCGTCGGCATGCTGCGATTCCTCGCCCAGAACAAACGGCTGTGGCGATCGGCGACATGGAGCGGACTGCTGCATCACCTGGGCGGCGGCCACCATATGCTGGGGCGCACGCTCAAACATCTGTGGGCCTACGCGCGGCCTTCGTTCCATCCGTCCCAGCTCGACGATGCGGCGCTGGCGGAAGCGGTGATCGACCGCTATTCCACGACCGGCGCGGACTGGCTGAAGCCGGCCAGCCGCGGCGGGAAAACGTCACCGGTACCGATGGCCGCGTAAGCCACCATCGGCACATTCGAGACGTCATTCCCGATACGACCTGCTTAAAACGACATGCTCAAGACGTCATGCCCGACGTCATGAAGTCATGCGCTCCCAGAAGCTCTTCACCCCGTCGATGAAGGTACTGGAACGCGGCGAGTGGCGACGCGCGCCCTCGCCCACGAACGTCTCTTCGAACTGCTTCAGCAGATCGCGCTGCTGCGGGGTGAGATTGACCGGCGTTTCGACCACGACGCGGCAGTAGAGGTCGCCGGTGCTGCGGCTGCGCACCGATTTCACGCCCTTGTCGCGCAGCCGGAAGACCTTGCCGGTCTGGGTTTCGGTCGGGATCTTGATCTCCGCTTCTCCGCCCAGCGTCGGCACGCGGATGGTGTCGCCCAGCGCGGCCTGCGAGAAACGGATCGGCACTTCGCAGTGCAGGTCGTCGCCGTCGCGCTGGAAGATGGCGTGCTCGCGCACACGGATTTCGACGTACAGATCGCCCGCGGGGGCGCCGGCCGGACCGGCCTCGCCCTCGCCCGACAGGCGGATGCGGTCGCCGTTGTCCACGCCGGCCGGAATCTTCACCGACAGGATTTTCTCTTCCTCGACCCGACCCGCGCCATGACAGGCCTTGCATGGATTGACGATGCGCTTGCCGGTACCGCCGCAGTGCGGGCACGGCTGCTGCATCGAGAAGATGCCGCGCTGGAAACGCACCTGGCCGCGGCCCTGGCAGGTGGCGCAGGTGTCCACCTTGCCGTCTTCCGAACCCTTGCCCTTGCAGGGTTTGCATTCGGCCATCGTCGGGATTTCGATCTGTTTGTCGACCCCGGCAACGGCGTCCTCCAGATCGAGTTCGATCACGTAGCCGACATCCGCGCCGCGGCGCGGGCCGCGTGCGCCGCCACCTCCGCCGAAGATGTTGCCGAAGATGTCGCCGAAGATATCGTTGATATCGGCCTGGCCCTGGCCGCCGCCGCTGCCCGTGCCGTGCTCGAACGCCGCGTGGCCGTGCGCATCGTACGCGCGCCGCTTGTTGGCGTCGGACAGCATTTCATAGGCTTCCTTCGCTTCCTTGAAGGCGGCCTCGGCGCCGGCATCGTCCGGATTGCGGTCCGGGTGATGCTTCATCGCCAGACGGCGATACGCCTTCTTCAGTTCTTCTTCGTTTGCGCTGCGGGCGACGCCCAGGACTTCGTAATAGTCGCGCTTGCTCATGGGCGGGAATCACACATCTGGAGTGGAAAATCGTTCAAGGCAACGTCCGGGACGGAAGATGCGGCTCGAGTCTCAGCGATCGGGTCGAAGGGGCGGCACCGTTAACGACGGAAGAGCCGAGGCATGCCGCGGCTCTTCCGGTTTTCGACCTGCACGGCCATCCGGCCGGGTCAGGGCTTGGTGTCGTCCTTCACTTCGGTGAATTCGGCGTCAACCACATCGTCCTGCTTCGACGACGCGGACGGACCGGCATCGCCGCCGGGCTGCGGGCCGGCACCCGCGGCGCCCATCATCGCCTGCGCCACTTCTTCCAGCGCCTTCGACTTCGCCTCGATCTGGACTTTGTCGTCGCCCTTCATCGCGTTTTCGACTTCGGCGATGGCGCCTTCGGCGCGACCGATCAGTTCGCCCGGCAGTTTGTCGCCGTTGTCCTTGATCGCGGTGCGGGTGGCATGGATCAACGCGTCGGCCTGATTGCGGGCCTGTACCAGTTCGTGGAAGCGCTTGTCGTCCTCGCGATGTGATTCGGCGTCCTGCACCATCCGCTGGATCTCGTCGTCCGACAGGCCCGAGCCGGCCTTGATCTCGACCTTCTGTTCCTTGCCGGTCTTCTTGTCCTTCGCGCTGACGTGCAGGATGCCGTTGGCGTCGATATCGAAGGTGACCTCGATCTGCGGCTCGCCGCGACGCGCCGGGTCGATGCCGGCCAGGTCGAAGCGGGCCAGCGACTTGTTGTACATCGCCTGGGCACGCTCGCCCTGCAGCACGTGCACGGTCACTGCGGTCTGATTGTCGGCGGCGGTCGAATACGTCTGCGTCGCCTTGGTCGGGATGGTGGTGTTCTTCTCGATGATCTTGTTGAACTCGCCGCCCATCACTTCGATGCCCAGCGACAGCGGGGTCACGTCGAGCAGCAGCACGTCCTTGACGTCGCCGGCCAGCACGCCGCCCTGGATCGCAGCGCCGATCGCGACCGCTTCATCCGGGTTGACGTCCTTGCGCGGCTCTTTGCCGAAGAACTCGGTCACTGCAGCCTGCACTTTCGGCATGCGGGTCTGACCGCCGACCAGGATCACTTCGCTGATGTCGCTGGCGCGCAGGCCGGCGTCGTTCAGCGCGGTGCGGCACGGTTCGATCGTGCGCTTCACGAGTTCTTCGACCAGCGCTTCGAGCTTGGCGCGGGTGAGCTTGATGTTGAGGTGCTTCGGACCGGAGGCGTCTGCGGTGATGTACGGCAGATTCACTTCGGTCTGCTGCGACGACGACAGTTCGATCTTGGCGCGCTCGGCCGAATCCTTCAGGCGCTGCAGGGCCAGCGGATCCTTGCGCAGATCGATGCCCTGGTCCTTGTTGAATTCTTCGACGAGGTAATCGATGACGCGCTTGTCGAAGTCTTCGCCGCCGAGGAAGGTATCGCCGTTGGTGGCCAGCACTTCGAACTGCTTCTCGCCATCAACGTTGGCGATCTCGATGATCGACACGTCGAAGGTGCCGCCGCCGAGGTCGTACACGGCGATCTTGCGGTCTTTGCCGCCGTCGCCCTTGTCGAGGCCATAGGCCAGCGCGGCCGCGGTCGGCTCGTTGATGATGCGCTTGACGTCCAGACCGGCGATCTTGCCGGCGTCCTTGGTGGCCTGGCGCTGGCTGTCGTTGAAGTAGGCCGGCACGGTGATCACCGCTTCGGTCACCGTCTCGCCCAGATAGGCTTCGGCGGTCTTCTTCATTTTTTCGAGGATGCGCGCGGACACTTCCTGCGCCGACAGTTTCTTGCCGTCGCTGGTCGCGACCCATGCGTCGCCGTTGTTGTGTTCGACGATGGCGTACGACACCAGGTCGAGGTCTTTCTTCACTTCGGCGTCGGTGAATTTGCGGCCGATGAGGCGCTTCACCGCGTAGAAAGTGTTCTTGGGATTGGTGACGGCCTGGCGCTTGGCGCTGGCGCCCACCAGGACTTCGCCGTCCTTGGTGTAGGCCACGATCGACGGCGTGGTACGGTCGCCCTCGCTGTTCTCGATGACCTTGGCCTTGCCGCCTTCCATGATCGCGACGCACGAATTGGTCGTGCCCAGATCGATGCCGATGATCTTGCCCATGATGATGTCCTCTGGAACGTTGGAGATTGGTGGCGGCTCGCGGCCGCCGATGGTCTGTTTGTGGGGGTCGGCGCGGAGGTTTCAAGCGCTAACCGGCCGAAGATTCACGTAGGAGCGGCGGAAGCCGCGACCGGCTTCGGGTTTTCAACAGCCGAATGGCTGGTCAAGACTTCCCGCAATCCGTCGCGACTTCCGTCGCTCCTACGGAAGAGCCGGGGTGGCCTCAGTCCTGCTTCGCCACCACCACCAGCGCCGGCCGCAGCAGGCGCTCGTTGAGCAAATAGCCTTTCTGGAATGTCTGGAAGATCGCGCCCGGGGCCACGCCGGGGGCATCGATCATGCTCATCGCCTGATGGCGCTCCGGGTCGAAGGCATCGCCGGCGGCCGGCGCCACTTCCAGCAGGCCATTGGCTTCGGCGATGCGGTGCAACTGACGCAGGGTCAGTTCCATGCCGGCACGCAGCGGGTCGCCTTCGGCCGCGGCGGCCAGGCCGGCTTCCATGCTGTCGAACAGCGGCAGCAGGTCGCCCAGCAGGCGCTCGTTGGCGAATTTGCGGGCCATTTCGACCTCGCGCGCCAACCGTTTGCGCTGGTTGTCCAGATCGGCGCGTTCGCGCAGGGATTCGGCGCGGAGCTGCTCCATTTCCGCCTTCAGGACTTCGATGATGGCGTCCGGGCTGTTGTCGGTCTCGATATCGGCTTGGGCGGTGCCGCCCTGAGCAGTAGTTTGATCGTCCTGCGGGGTGTGTTCCTGATTCATACGCTTGATTCGTACTCGGTCCGGAGGCGGGACAAAGGGAGGAGAACCCGCCGACCGCCCAGCAATGGGGCCGTGTGTCTGGGAATCAAGAGCCGACATTCCGTAGAGCGGCCTTCAGGCCGGCCCAGGACGAACCAGAAGCGCGACGATATCGAAGCCGCGCCCGAGGCTGATGGCAATGAATCGGCAGTTTGAAATGCCCTTGGTGGCAGAAAAGCAGCGGGCTGAAGCCCGCTCTAGGGGTGAGTTAGCGAGCGTCTTCCGGCCCCAGCGCCTGCGTCAGCGCCTCCGCGGCGGCCTGCACCACCGGAATCACCCGGTCGTAGGCCATCCGGGTCGGGCCGATCACGCCCAGCACGCCCAGCGTCCGCCCGCCCACGCCGTACGGCGCGGTGACCAGCGACACGCCGTCCAGCGGCGCCATCCCGCTTTCCTCGCCGATGAAGATCCGCACACCGGGCGCGTGCAGCGTGCGTTCGAGCACCTGCAGGATCTCGCGTTTGCTGGCGAAAGCCTCGAACAACTCGCGCAGGCGGTCGAGATTCGACAGGTCCTGCACCCCGATCAGCCGGGTCTGCCCGGCCACCAGCATGTCCTCGGCGTCGCTGGCCAGCGCCTGGTCGGCCAGTTCCAGCGCCTGCGCCATCAGCGTTTCCATTTCCTGCTTGGCGCTGCGCAGTTCGGTCAGCAGCATCGCCCTAGCCTCCGCCAGCGGGCGGCCGGCGTAGTGGGTGTTCAGATGCTGGGCGATGCGCTCCAGCTCGCCGGGTTCGTAGCAGCGACGGGCGTGGAGGATCCGGTTCTGCACATCGTTGTCGGCGAACACCAGGATCGCCAGCACTCGCTGGCCGTCCAGCGGCACGAAATCCACGTGTTTGAACGCGAACTGCTCGCGCTTGGGCACGCTGACCACGCCGACGAAATGGGTCATCGCCGACACCAGCTCCGACGCGCTGCCCAGCAGGCTCTGGGTGCCGGCGCCCGGCGCCAGTTCCGAGCGCAGCCGCGACACCTCGCCGTCGGCCAGCGGCTGGATCTGCAGCAGGCTGTCGACGAACACCCGATAGCCCTGCGAGGTGGGCACGCGGCCGGCCGACGTATGCGGCGCCGACAGCAGGCCCACATCCTCCAGCTCGGCCAGGATGTTGCGGATCGTGGCCGAGCTGACATCCAGCCCCGCGTGACGGGCCAAGGTCTGCGACCCCACGGGCTCGCCGTCGCGGATGTAGCGCGAGATCAGCGACCGCAGCAGCAGCCGCGCGCGCGGATCGAGAAGGGAGTCGGCGGGACGATTCATGCGCATTGATATAGGCCCAGTCGTCGGCGGGCGCAAGAGCGCGGGCGCAGTCTCGACCGGTGAGACAGTGGCGCGCTGAAGTACCGCGCCGCACGCGACAACGCACCCCGCTTCCTTCCCCGCACGCTCGCCGGGCGTCGGAACGACAGACTTTGAGGCACAATTCCGCCCCATGCTGACCCACCTCTCCATTCGCGATTTCGCCGTCGTCTCCTCCACCGAGCTGGAATTCGGCTCCGGCATGACCGTGATCTCGGGCGAAACCGGCGCCGGAAAATCGCTGCTGGTCGACGCCCTGGGCTTCCTGTCCGGCCTGCGCGCCGACAGCGGCATGGTCCGCCACGGCGCCGAACGCGCCGAGCTGAACGCCGAATTCGACCTTTCCGATCGCCCCGAAGCGCTGGCTTGGCTGCGGGAACAGGAAATGCTGGACGAAGGCCGCGACGACGAGGCCGCCTGCCAACTGCGGCGCACCCTGCGCTCCGACGGCGGTTCGCGGGCCTGGATCAACGGCCGGCCGGTGACGGTGACCCAACTGGCGCAACTGGCCGGGATGCTGGTCGAGATCCACGGCCAGCACGAGCATCAGGCCCTGTTGTCGCGCGCCAGCCAGCTCGATCTGCTCGACGCCTTCGGCCGTCACGAACCGGCGCTGGCCGCGGTGCGCGAAGCCGCGGCCAGTTGGTCCGCGCTGCTGCGCGAACGCGATGCGCTCTCGAAGACCGGCGATGTCTCCGACCGGATCGAACTGCTGGAACACCAGTGGCGGGAGCTCGACCGCGAGACACTGGAACCCGCATCCATCGCCGGCCTGTTCGCCGATCACCGCCGCCACGCCAATGCCGCCGGGCTGATCGAGACCTGCGAGCGCGGCCTAGACCGGCTGGGCGGCGACGACACCCCGTCACTGCTGCAGACCCTCCTGCAACTGCGCGGCGACATCGCCCGCGCCCGCAACGACGAACCGCGGCTGGGCGAAGTCGACGGCATGCTCGACGCCGCCGCGATCCAGATCGACGAGGCTACCCGCCTGCTGCAGCGCATCCGCGACGATCTCGACCTCGACCCCGACCAGTTCGAGACACTGGAGCAGCGGCTGGGCCGCCTGCACGAACTCGGCCGCAAGCACCGGGTCGCGCCGGAAACCCTGTTCGAGGTCCGCGACCGGCTGGCGGCCGAACTCGACGCCCTGCGCAACGCCGGCACCCGCCTGGCCACGCTGGACGGCGAGATCGCCAAGGCCACGACCGGCTGGCGCGAAGCCGCAAGTGCGCTGACGGCCATCCGCCGCGCCTCGGCGGCATCGCTGTCGCAGGCCACCACCGACCTGATCGCCGAACTGGGCATGGGCGGCGGCCGCTTCGAGATCGCGCTGGAACTCAACGAAGCCGAACGCCCCGACCCGCTGGGCGCGGAGCGGGTGGAATTCCTGGTCTCGGCGAACGCCGGGCAGCCGCCGCGCTCGCTGCGCAAGGTCGCCTCCGGCGGCGAACTGTCGCGGGTGTCGCTGGCGATCGAAGTCGCGGCGCTGGGGTTGGACGCCGTGCCGACGATGGTGTTCGACGAAGTGGACTCCGGCATCGGCGGCGCGGTCGCCGAGATCGTCGGCCAGAAACTGCGGGCGCTGGGCGAAAAGCGTCAGGTGCTGTGCGTGACCCACCAGCCGCAGGTCGCCGCACAGGGCCATGCCCACTACCGGGTCAGCAAGGCCGAAGCGGCCGGCATGACCCAGAGCGCCGTGCAGCGGCTGGGGCCGAAGGAACGTCAGGAAGAACTCGCCCGGATGCTGGGCGGCGTGGAAGTCAGCAAGGAAGCGCGCGCCGCGGCGAAGCGTTTGCTGGAAAACGTGGTCTGATCGACACTCGTAGAGCGGCCTTCAGGCCGCTGCTCCGTTTCGGAAAAACACCAGCGGCCTGAAGGCCGCTCTACAAGATCCGGGTTATTTCTTCTTCCGGACGTACAGCACCAGCGCGTGCTCTTCGATGTCGTAGCCGTATTCGGCCGCGATCTTGCGCTGCAGCTCCTCGATTTCCGGGCTTTCGAACTCGATGATCTTGCCGCTCTCGATATCGACCATGTGGTCGTGGTGATCGCCACGGTCGAGTTCGTAGACGGCGTGGCCGCCCTCGAAATTGTGCTTGAGCACCAGCCCGGCGGTCTCGAACTGGGTCAGGACCCGGTAGACCGTGGCCAGGCCGATCTCGTCGCCGTCGTCCACCAGCTTGCGGTAGATGTCCTCGGCGGTCATGTGCCGCGGCCGGGTGTTCTCCAGCAACTCCAGCACCCGCATCCGCGGGTGGGTCACCTTGAGGCCGAGCTTGCGGAGGTCTCTGGTTTCCATGAATGCGTTCCGTGAGTATTGAACGAGGGGGCATCCAACCCGCGATGAACGACGACGCACTGCCGGGCTGCCGACTGTGCCGGGCGTCAGTGTATCATCGCCGGGCGCGACACCTCCTTCCAGCCGGCTGCCTCATGCTCAACATCACCCGCCGTTCGCTCCGCACTCCACTGCTCGTTCTCGCCGTCGCGCTCGCGACCAGCGGCTGCGGCATCCTCTACAAGCAGCCGATCTATCAGGGCAATCTGATCGAGAAAACCGCGGCCGACCAGCTGCAGGCCGGCATGAGCAAACAGGACGTGATTACGCTGATCGGCACGCCGACGATCTCCGATCCGTTCAATCAGAATCGCTGGGATTACACCGCCACGCAGCGCACCGACCGTCAGGGCACCACCGAGATCAAGAACTTCACGGTGTTCTTCGAGAACGACCTGGTCAGCAAGTGGGAAGGCGAATATTTCGCCGAGCAGGACAACGAACTCGCCGCGAACGCGCGTCGCCAGTTCGGCCCGAACCTCGCCAAAGACAAGAAAAAACGCCGCCGCTGAGCGGACGTCACTTCCCGGCGCGACGCCGCCGGGCTTCCTTCGGATCCAGCAGCAGCGGCCGCAGCAGTTCCACGCGGTCGCCGTCCCGCAGCGGCTGATCCAGCGCAACCGTTTCGCCATGAATCGCCACCGCGGCGGGCGTTTCCTGCTGCGGAAACGCAGCCGCAGCCAGGGCATCGGCAACGGTCGCGCCTTCGGGCAGCGCCAGGATCATGGATTCATGCCGACGCGGCCAGGCGCGGATCACTTCGATACGCATCATCTTCGCGGGTCGCTCAATCTTCCCCGTGATCGGCCACGCGCACGAAATCGTCGACCATCCGGTCCGCGAGACTCTGGAAGCCCAACGCGAACGCCGGTCCCAGCAACTTGTTGCTCGATTCGAAATCCAGGGTCAGCGTGACCTTGCATGCGCACTCGTCCAGCGCGTGGAACTGCCAGCGCCCGCTCAGCTTCCGGAACGGCCCGTCGCGCAGCACCATGTCGATGTGATGCGGCGGCGAGAGCGTGTTTTCGGTGGTGAACCAGGTCCTCAGCGCCCCCAGCCCCAGATCCAGCCGCGCCACCACCCGCGCATCGTCCGCTTCCATCACTTCCGCCGCCTCGCACCAGTCGAAACGGCGCGGATACGCGGCGATATCGTTGACCAGCGCGAACATCTTCGCGGCGGAATGTTCGACCAGGGCGGAGCGTTGGATGACCGGCATGGGGCGTTCGACTCGCAGGCTGATTCGCTGATGGCTCGCCCCGACTCGCCAGCCCGCCCCGCTTCAGGGACAATGCCGCAATGAGCAAGCAGAAAGTCGGAAAGGATAAGGCAAAGGCGGGCGACAAGGCAGGCAAGCCTGCGCCGGTCACCAAGACCATCGCCTTGAACAAACGCGCCAGGCACGAATACCACCTGGAGCAGCGCCACGAGGCCGGCCTCGCCCTGCAGGGTTGGGAGCTGAAGTCGATCCGCGCCGGTCGCGCCAACATCATCGACGGCTACGCCCTGGTCCAGCACGGCGAGCTGTTCCTGATCGGCGCCCAGTTCACCCCGCTGATCCAGGCCTCGACGCACGTCGTCGCCAACGACCGCCGCACCCGCAAGCTGCTTCTGCACCGGCGCGAGATCGACCAGCTGATCGGCAAGGTGCAGCGCGAGGGCTACACCATCGTCCCCACCGCGCTGTACTGGAAAGGCAACAAGGTCAAACTGGAAATCGCCCTCGCCAAGGGCAAACAGGACCACGACAAGCGCGATGCCGCCAAGGACCGCGACTGGGCCAGAGAGAAACAGCGCACGATGCGCCGGCACAATCGCGACGCCTGAACGCGCCGCACTGAACACGCCACAGCGGGCGCGCTTGCCCCCACCCTCCCCCGCCCCCATACTTGCCCGGTCAGTGGTATGACTTCCCCGGGGGTGCACAGGCTTCGACGGGAGTAGCAACGTCCACTGGTGCATGCCGAGGGGGTAGCTTTCCTCGTTAATCCAGCTGCAAAATTTAGTTGCCAACGACGACAACTACGCTCTCGCCGCTTAAGGCGTAAGCCCCGAACCCACTTGTGCCCGTGCTCGTGGATGTAGGGTCATTATCACGGAACAGCTTCCGGCGGCGACCCGCCAACCGGCAGTGAACTTAGCGGGTGTGGACGACGGCGTGCCTCGCACGTTGTGTTGCCGTCGTACGAGAATCAACAACGAGCTAAGCATGTAGTACCGGAGATCGCGCGCTTTCGGACGGGGGTTCGATTCCCCCCACCTCCACCAATACAAGCTCCAAAGCAGTCCCAGAAAGGCCGGAATCCCCAATCAATACAAGGGTTTCGGCCTTTTTTTATCTCGATCGCGTCGCATTCAGTACCGCCATCCAAGAGAAACGTTGCATGGGGAGTTCGGAGGAGATCTGCGCGCCGGAAGACGGCAGCGATCCCGCTGCGTTGATCGCCGAGATCGCCGCGGGCAACCAGGCCGCTTTCGCCGCCTTGTACACCTCGTTGCAGCCGGCGATGGTGCGCTATGCCGCCGGCTTGCTGGCCTCCGATCGCGAAACCGCGGCCGATGCGGTCGACGAGGCATTCTTCGATGTCTGGCGTTCGGCCTCGAGTTTTCAGGGTCAAGGCAGCGCCGAGGGGTGGCTGCGGCGCATCGTGCGCAACAAAGCCATCGACCTGATCCGCAGGAATCGCGAACGTCTGGCGCTCAGCGACGAGGAAGCGCGGGCCTTCGAAGAACTGCCCGACGAGGCCGACACACCGGACCGTCTCGCAGAGAAAATATCGGACATCAATGAACTTTGGCGCCGCCTGCAACGACTGAGTCACGAGCACCGGGAAGCAGTCTGGTTGTGTTACTACGAGGAGAAGTCGCTGGCAGAGATCGCCGAAATCGTCGGATGCCCCGAAAACACCGTCAAGACGCGCCTCTTCCATGCGCGCAAGCTGCTCCGGGAGCACACACCATGAATCACGCCGACGATATCCACGAACTGGCCGCACTGTTGCCGTTCTACGCCAACGGTCGCCTGGACGCCGGGCAACGCGCGCGGATCGATGCGGCGCTCGCGACGATGCCGGAATTGCGCGCCGAGCTCGCGGAAGTACAGGCGCTGCAGGCACAGATCCAGGCAGCCGGCGAACGCTCGCACGGAGCCGATCCCGCATCGCCGGCCGAGCGACTGCGCAAACTGCAGGCGCGAATCGCCGCGGAAACCTCGGACTCGCAGCCGCCAGCCCCGCGACTCGACGCCTCGACGACAGCCACGCCGACGACACCCACCTCAATGGCGTCCGCCTCGACGCCGCAACCAACCCAAACCGTGAGCGGCGCGCCCGCCGCACAGTCGCGGTCCGGCTCGCGCAGGCCGCGTTTCCGACCCGCGTTGGGCACGGCGTTGGCCGCCGGATTGGCGGTCGTCTGCATCGTCCAGGGCGCGATGCTGTACCGATTGCAGTCCGATGGCGAGGGCAACGGGTATGCCTCGCTGTCCGGGCCGACGGATCGTGCGGCCACGGGCGGCGCACGCTTCACCCTGCGCTTCCGCGCGGATACGCCCTGGTCCGATATTCAAGCGCTATGTGATCAATTGGATCTGCGCATCGTCGGTGGGCCGCAAGACGGGATGATCGATGTGGCGCCTTCCGGCGAGTTGGATGCGTCCCAGGTGGAAGCGGTCGAAGCGGCGCTCAAACGATCGCCCTCGGTCGCGTTCGTGGGGCGGCAGGGATGAGCGCGTCCGCCATGCCGAAGCCCGGTCGGGCATTCGCGAAATCGCCTCGCCTGGCGCCGATCCTCGCGATGCTGTTCGCGATACCGTCGCTGTCCATCGGGCCGCAGGCGCATGCGCAAACCGTCGATGTCGTCATCAGGCCGGACGGCGTGCCCGTCTCGGGCGCGCCTTCCGCTCGATCCGAACGCGGGATTTCCCTGGGCCGCTTTTCCATACCGCTGGGTCTACCGAAAAACACGTCGTCGCTGCGCGATCACGATCTGACGGAAACATTGCCGGGCCAGATCCTCTTCACCACCGACGGCGACCCGGCCGCGATCGCCGCCAGGACAGGGCTCGATCTGATCGAAACCATCGCGTTGCCAAGCCTGGGCACCACGCTCGTCGTCGCGGGTCTACGCAAGAAGGATTCGCCCGAAGACGCCCTGCAACGCCTGACACAATCGGCGGAAGTGCGCGGCCCGCAGCCCAATTTTGTATTCCAGACGATGAGCGACGCCGCGCCGGTGCCGAAGCGCTTAGCGATTCACGGGTTGGACGCCCCCTTGGCGGCGACCGCAAGCGCGAGCGCCACCGCCCGCACGATCGCGATGATCGATACCGCAGTCGCGCTCGACCATGAGGCGCTGCGCGGCGCGCGTCTGGAGCAGCGCCTCTTCGTCGCCGATCCGACGCCCAGGGCGCACGGCACCGCCGTCGCAAGCCTGATCGCGGGCACCCATACGGAAGTGCCGGGCGTCGCTCGCGGCGCCCGCGTGCTGAATTTCGCCGCATTCACCGAACGCAAGGACGGGATCGCGGTCGCCACCACCGCGAACCTGGCGAAAGCGCTCGATGCCGCCGCGGTCGCGAGGCCCGATGTGCTCAATCTCGCCTTCGGCGGCCGAGAGGATCCGCTGCTCGGCCTGTTGGTCGACGAAATCGATCGGCGCGGCGTTTGTATCGTGGCCGCTTCGGGCAACGGCGGTGCGCAGCGACGCGTGCCGTTTCCGGCCAGCCACCCGGCAGTGTTGGCGGTGACCGCGATCGACAACGCGCTCAAGCCCTACACGCACGCCACTCGTGGCGACCGTATCGATCTCGCAGCGGTCGGCGTGGATGTGTTCGTCGCCGTTCCAAACGGCGCGCGCAGCGCATACCGCAGGATGTCCGGCACTTCGATGGCCACCGCGCTGGTCGCTGGCGCCTTGACGCGCGCACCGGAATGCGGTGGCGCACGCGCGCCCACGGGGATACGTGCGCTGGCCCGCGGCGCGGCGCGCGATCTCGGCCCGGCGGGCCATGATCCGACCTTCGGCGCCGGCCTGTTCCTGCTGCCGGAAAAAAATTCGCGATCGCATTGAACCTTCTTCGCGCTGGGCGCGACTGGTGGAGACCCATCGCATTCCGCGACGGAACTGCAAGGAGAAACGCCCATGTTCCGCTCCACCAGAAACACGATCATCTGCACCGCGCTCGCCATCTTCACCCTGGCCGGCGGCCATGCGTGGGCGCAACGCACAGCAGCGGTGCAGATCAAAGACGAAACTCGCACGGACATGCCAAGCCTCGGCGAGGCCGGTGTGGTGCTCGACTTCGCCAATGCGCAACCCGAGTTCCGCGAGGCGTTGAAACCGAAGAATACCGAGCAGATCAGGGAGCTCCTGATCAGTTATGGCATGCCGGAGAAGGTGAAGGTTTACGACCACCCGATGAACCACACGGTCCCCGGCGGCCCGTACACCAACTGCTATCCTTCGACGATCAACGTCTATTATCCCGCCCCGACTTACAGCTGGCCCAACCATCCGCGCACGATCACCATCATCATCTGCGAAAACGTCGCGGGCGGAAGTTCCGACTTCGGCTGGAACTGAGCCATCTGACCGCACCAGCGAGTCGAATTCCAATCCGCTTTGCGGTTGAGGAAACACATCGATCGTTTGCGCGATTGACCGCTCGACGCTCCGCACCGCCATCGGGCAGAGTGCGTATCGGTCAAGAGACGAGACACGGCTTCATTGATTCACCCCATCCGATACAAGCTCCAAAGCAATCCCGGAAAGGCCGGAATCCCTTATCAAAACAGGGGTTCCGGCCTTTTTTTGCCGAGGAGATTTGTCGGGTCTATCGCGATGCCGTGGGGCTTATGATCTTCGCGCGGTCCCGAGCGATAGTCGGAATGTCGGCCATGCCGGCAAGGATAAGCGCTGCGCTGAGGACCCGACAGGCGATGCAGATCGCATGGCGTCCGGCGAAATGGCACAGCGTCGCGGATGGACACGGATCCGCGATGCGGCGGAATCCGCTGCGCGGGTTTCGCCCTACGATTTACGTCTTACGGCCTTGACCTCAATGGCCGTTTACGACCCAAGGCGGGCACTCGACCATCATCAGCGTTGTTGGCCGCGACCAGGCTCCGTAAGCCTCCGGCCAGATCAAGACAATGAGCAGTACGAGGCTTTAAAGCGCTGCCGCATGCGCCAATCCCGTCACCACGCCCAGCGACGCGTTGCCCTCGACCAGCTCCGCATCCGGGAAGATCTCCCTGACGAGTTGCGGCACATAGGGCGAGCGCGACATGCCGCCGGTGAGGTAGACCGCCTCCGGCAGTTGCGTCATCTCGGCTTTGGCGCTTTCCATCAGCGCGCGTACGTGGCGCAGGAACGGTGACGCGGCATCGCCGAGGCGTGCGGAGTCCAGGGTCCCGACCAGACCTGCCTCGATGAAATCGAGCTCCAGCGTTACGCACTCGGCTTGGCTCAATTGGATCTTGCCGCGCTCAACCGCACGATTCAGACGAACGGCGCTGCCTGGCGCCCTCAGCGTTTCCAGGCGTGGGCCATAGGGCGCTTCGACATGCGCGAACGAGGCCTCGCGGAACTGTGCCTGACGCTGCAGGTCCTGCACGGCGGACGCTTCGTAGAAACGGTGCACCGGCGTATTGGTGACGCCTTTGCCGAACAGCGGCATGACCGAGCGCATGCTCAGCTCGATGTCCACATCGGTTCCGCCCACCGGCTCGCCCCATGAGCCATGCACGACCGGTGCGCGTTCCGCGCCGCCGACATCGGCAATGGCGATGTCCGTCGTTCCACCGCCGATGTCGAGGATCAGCGTCCTGCGGGGGCGTTCGTTACGCTGGTGATAGCCGTACGCAGCCGCTGCCGGTTCTTCGAGGAACGCCACCTCTTCGAAGCCCGCGGCATACGCCGCGTCGGTCAGGATTTCGAGCGCCTGCACGCCGCCTGCCTCTTTCATCGAGCTTCGAAATTGCACCGGGCGACCCAGCAGAGCCGCCCTTACGTCGCAACCGAGCTGCGCGCTGGCCGTGAGCCGGATATGCCGCAGCAACTGTGTGGCGATACCCAACAGTGTGTCGCGCGCATGCGCCTCCAGCCGGTAGCCCAGCATGGACTTCGGAGAGACCACCAACTGGCCCGCGCTGCCCTCGATGAAGGCATCGACCGCCTCTTCGCCATAAAGCGCGTGCTGCAGATCCACGCGCTCGAGCATGGCCATGCGCATTTCCTGCGCCGCCCAGCGACGACGCACGAGCGCGCGGGCGTCGCGCTCCAGTTCCGGCTCGCTTCGAACGCGCGGCGAGGGAATCATGCCCAGCTCGCGCGACCGTTGGGGTTCAGGGCGCTGCATTGCCTGCTCGCGGCGTGCACGAAGCTCCGCATGCAGCATGGTCTGATCGCGCCGGAACTCTCCCGTCAGCCTCCGGATCTCGTCGTGCATCTGATCGGTGAGTACGAAGTCGGAGAGGTCCGGTAGCCGCTGCGGGAAGTAAACAGTGGTACGGAACTGCAGCTCGTCGCCAAACCGGATCAGCTGCAACTCGCCATCGACAACAGCGCCGGCGGCCGAATAGCTGGTGCCGAAGTCGATTCCTATGCGCATGCAATTCCCGAGAACCAATGATGAGGCATGCCATTTTGCCGCAAACAGTGTCGCTTGGTGGCCTTTGGATCGATTGAGCGTGCTGTGTCTGGCTCAGTTTCTACGCGTCCCGCGCCGCAGACCAATCCGATGACTGAACTTGTCGCCAGCAACCGACGCCAAGAAGCTTCAGGGCAAGCGGTCTGGTTCAGTTTCTCAGCGGACGACCTGCGCGTGAAGCGTCCAGCCAGTTGTTCAAGTATTGACCGGCATGTGCAAGTGCCGAGCCGTCTCGGCTGGGCCGATCGACTCAGCCAGCGAGCGCGCCCAAGTCTTGAATTCCTCTCTGTAACGACATCAGGTAATGCGCTGCATGGAAAGCTTCAGGGTGCTACGAAAGTATCGCTTCCTGGCGTCCGATCTGAGGGGGCAGGTTCACTCCATAAGCGCGAAGCCTTGCGATGCGTTCGCGTCGAACACGTTCATCGTCTTCGCGGATCGACATGGGCATACCGCACTGATATCGGCGTCACATGAGGACGGGCGTGTATCGCGCGCAATCCTCAGGACGGCAGCTCAGGCGAAACGACACGCCCGGCGGATGCCGAGTCGATCGCCGCCTGCATCACCGCCATGACCCGGATGGCCTCGTCCGGCGGCACCGGATTGGGTCCCTGCCCCGCGATGGCATCCGCGAGTTCGACATAGAACCGGGACTGGTCGCCCGGCAGGGCCGGCCGCATCCGGATCGGGCCCTCATCGCATCGCCATTGCAGGGGATCCGGATCGATCCCCCACTGCGGGTCGCCGGGTCGCAGTCCCTCAATCAACTGCTGCTCCTGGCGATCAGGCCGTACCTTGACCAGGGATCCGCGTGTGCCATGCACGACGAAGCGCGGCCCGGGAATCGCAGCGAGCATCCCCGCGTGCAGGACGGCTCTGATCGGGCCAAAGCCCAGCACGACGTGGGCCCAGTCTTCCGTCGTGGCGCCGCTGCGTTGTTGCGCGACATTCGCCTGCACGGTGTCGGGCCATCCGAACAACGCCAGCGCCTGGTCCACAAGATGCGGCCCGAGATCCCACCACAGCCCCGTCGCGGGCCCGGGTCGCTCGCGCCAACGATCGCGCACCTGCGGGCGAAAGCGTTCGATGCGCGACTCGAAATGACGCACCTCGCCGATCAGCCCTTCGCGCATGGCCTGACGCACCGACAGAACATCGCTGTCCCAGCGACGGTTGTGGAACACCGCCAGGCATCGTCCGTGCGCCAGTGCGGTCGCCCTCAGTTCGCAGGCTTCCGCCAGGCTGGGCGTCATCGGCTTGTCGACGACGACGTGCTTGCCCGCACGCAGCGCCGCTTGTGCGAGCGGAAAATGCGTGTCGTTGGGTGTGGCGATTACCACCAGATCCACGCTGGGGTCGACGACCGCCCGCATGGGATCGCTTTCGACCGCAATGTCGGGCAACTCGGCATTCACCAACTCGGGCCGGCTTGAGGCGATCAGCACCAATGACAGGCGGGACACGGACTGGATCAGCGGTGCGTGGAATATTTGGGCGGCGTAGCCGTAGCCGATCAGGGCGACGCGGGTTGGAGTTGAGAGACCGTTCATGGCGGGCAGCATAAACGCTGCGTTGTGGACCCAACAGGCACCGCAGATCGCATGGCCCTGCTTAAGGTACTAGACGATTAGCACATCGTTGAACTTCAACTCCTTCATGGAAATTTCTGAAAAGAAGATGCCAGCAAGCTCTCCTTGCCAGATATCAATCATCAGGCGGCGCTTACGTCCAGCTCGTCCAGAACAGCGATGACCGATTGAAGATCCTCTCGATAGGAAGCTATATAGTTCGCAGTAATCACCCGGCGATTCTCAGCGGTTGGATTGCGCTCAAGTATCAACGCCCGATGGGTCTGCCAGTAACCAGCCATCTGTACCGGATCCAGCCCCCCGGGCAAGCTGGCCTTCGTTGCAATGTATCCTTCTTCATCGGTGAAGAACCCGCTACGTAGATTGGCAAGACAGTAGTCCAAGAAACGATACATATTGTCGCCCCGCAGATCGGGATTGAAGCAGACGCCGAAGATATACTCATTCATGATTCTAGCAATCTCGCCGGAGTCATCGTTGCCCGTCTCGTCGTAGAGTCCGCATCCTGCACCGGAACCCGTGGGCAGAATTCGATTGCTCAGCTGGTAGATAACGAATGTCTTTATGGATGTTCGCGTTCCAGCAATGCGATCTTCCACCGACAGCTGCATTGCGTGCTTGTTGTCTCGTTGCGATATTAGGCCGCCCTCACCCATAAATAAATCACCTGAACAATCGTCGACTGCAACCAGAAAATTTATCTTTGACTCAACAAACCTCTTCTTAAAAAGCGCGAACACAGCCTGCGATATAGGTCGCATACCATTTAGCGCCAGCTTGAGAACGTCTCCAGATGTTGGCGCCGCCATGTCCTGACGCAGAAGCAATGCGGACTGCAGATTGTACAGTTGACCTCCACGGTCCGCGGAACACAGCAATCTGAACAACATAAGATCATTCCATCCTGGGGCACCACGCTCTTCTGATGCCAGCGTTTGAATCAGACCTTTCCCCTGATAATTTTGCTCGCCGAAAATTCGATGTGCGATCTCCAGCACTTGCTCCGAATTAGACGAAAACCGCTGCCTATTTGCATCGCCCCAACCCGCCCGATCCACAAGTAGGGCAAGCGAGTACATTGACCTTTGCCTCAATCCCTCACCAAAGTTGCTTAGGGAGTATCTGGGCAGGTACCTGACTAAGCTCTCGATTGCGTCATTTGCTAGCGGCCGCGCAAGCTCATAGGATTGGCTGACCAACAACCGCCAAAAATGGTCATGGGGGCCTTCTCCGACCAGTCGAAGTTGGAATTCTGTGCTCTCCAGCACGGAATCGACCGAGTCACCACGACGCACGCGATCGACAGCGTCTCGGTACATTACGAATGTCTGCTGCGGGACCGGAGCGACGAACCGCACAATCAGCTTTAGGTAAGCCTCTAGATTCCTATTCTGTGCTTCGTTGAAACACGCACGTGACCGCAGTTGGGATTCATCCATGCGTTGTAGGCCAATCAACCCTAGTTCGTCTACGTCGAAAAGCCGTCGCAGAAGGAACTTTGGAACGTCGGCCTGCTTCCCGAGGAAATCGGTGAACTCATCCGAGTTCACGAAGCCAGAAGGACTGGAGCTAGAATCTTTTCGAACGCGGAACAATCCCGATCGCCCTTCGGTCTCCTCGACATAAATCTTCCTGAATATGCCGGGGTAGTTCAAATGCAAAAGCATCAGATTAATCAGGTCCTTGGTATCAAAATCAGTCTTGCTCAGGTCTGTTTGGCCGATTCGCATAAGCAAGGCCGCATTAACGAACCTCTTGACCTTGCGCATGTCGCCCACTAGAGACATGTAGCTCGCGCCGTCCTCGCCGTCGAGCAGACTGCTCAATTGGGTCAGCACGGATGCCAGCTCGATCATCCTCTCTGGCGGCACCGTCAAATGCGAAGCCTGCTCGCCACTCCAGTCACGCTCAAGGAACCTCCTGATCGCCGCACTGTCGACAAACAAGCTCAACTTGACGGTTATGAATTTCTCCAGAAATTCACGGGCCGGTTCGCGATCGGCATTCCCCCCTATTAATTTTTCAGTGTCGTAGCAGAGGATGTAGATTGCTCGCGAAAGCTTGAATGTACGGCGGATCGTGAACAACACGCTGTTTACGGCGCTTGCATCGAGCCGATCAAGGTCGTCTATTACAATGATCAGGCGTCTCCCAATCCGCTTCAACACGTCGTCGACATCTTCCAGAAGTTCGTCGATTGTCTCTGAGGCAGGCTCCAGAGACAGCTTGAACCCCAGGAATGAAACGTCCGCCCTTCCCTTGAGCATACGGGAATAACGGGACGCCACGGGCCGAAACTCCGGAACGAATACCTGCTTCTGGATGGAACCGGAAAGCTCCCTGATAAATCGCTCTGCTAGGTTAGGTTCGGATGCGTATCTCAAAGGCTCGAAACGAAACACGATAACCGAGCTTTTGCTCGTCTTAATCCAATGATCCTCGGCGAGATTGATGAAACTGGTCTTTCCAATACCCCAAGGGCCGTCAATACCGAACACTAGGCCGGCATGAGCCTTGCTTGCCAAAACGGCTTCCGCGAATGACTTTGCTTGTATGTCGGTGGAAAAGATGTCTTGATCGCTGCTTTTGATCTCCTCGTCCGCTAGGAAGTAAAGCTGGGCGGACTCCTTTCTTCGGTTGGACAAGAACTCTCTTGCAATTGGTGATAGCAGAGATAGGAGCAACATCGAAACGACGACAGCGGGCCCATAAGGATCGAATGTTTGGACACGCTCATGCATCGAGCGCAGCGATGGTTCGATTAGAGCACTAGCAGCGACCCCAATGGCGACCGCAAGAAGAAGGTCGATTCGCCGACTTCTTCCAAGCCGGGTCGCAGCTGCTGGGATACCCCGTCTCCATACATAGATGATGCAAACAACCGCGGCCACAAGGACTGCGATCAGAACATGTAGTCCTTCGATACCGGACAAAGCATTGGCGAGGCTCTGGCCAAAATAAAAAAAGAAGCGAGCCACCTCCGCACCGACAATGCCTAAAGCAAAAGCCTTCGCGAAAACAATTAGCTCTGGCATCTTCATTACAGACTTATGTGCCGGCATTCAATACCCCTTGGCTGCTTATCTCCACGTGCTACGCTTTCCAACTGTACACCAATGCATTGTTCTCCGGACTGCCGCCATGTCGAGGAAGCATCAGTCAGGATCGACCTTTGTAGAGCCGTAGGCTGGGTCATTGACCCAGCTCCTTCATCGGAGTGCTTTAGCTGGGTGCACAGCACCCAGCCTACGAAGAACGAATGACCGTTCCTGGGCGATAGCAGTCATGAACGATCTAGCGCCCCACAACCAACGACTTCATCCGCAAATACCGGCGCCATCCATCCCGGGTCCACGCTTCGCGCGGACCCGGGCTACGGGTTTCGATGGTGATTGATTTGCGGCTGTGATGTCGCAAAGGCAGGCAGGGGCCTGCCCTACGCAGTCGTTACCGGTTACTTGATCAGTGAGCCGCTGCGTCTTTCGCGGAGGCGCCATCGCCTGGAGAGGATGGCGCGACGACCAGACAGTCGCGCGACCGCTGCGTCGATCGCATATCCGAGCGGCTGATCGCCGCCAGTTGCCCCGCTATCGGGGCCTTGAATACATGAATCATTCCAGGCGGATCGATATGCGCACACCGCAGCGCCGCCCATCCGGGCGGCGCTGCGTTGATCAGGCCTGTTCGGGCAGCGGTTCGTGGTGGCCGTCGCGCTCGGCGCGGCGGCGCATCCGCGCCATGACACGTTCTTCCAGGCCGCGGGTGTAGCTGAAGATCACCGGCATGAACAGCAGGCTCAGCGCGGTGGAGGAGATCAGGCCACCGATCACCGCGATCGCCATCGGCTCGCGGAACGCGGTGTCCAGGCCGATGCCCAGCGCGGTCGGCAGCATGCCGGCGGTCATCGCGACCGAGGTCATGATGATGGGCCGTGCGCGCACCCGGCACGCCGACAGGATGGCCTCGCGCCGGTCCACGCCTTCGCGCACTTTCTCCAGCATGTGGTCGACCAGCAGGATCGAGTTCTTGTCGGCGATGCCCATCAGCATCATCACGCCGATCAGCGCCGGCATGCCCAGTTCGGTGCGGGTGAGGAACAGCAGCAGGAACGCGCCGCCCAGCGACAGCGGTAGCGCCGCCATGCGCGCCAGCGGCTGCAGCCAGTCCTTGTAGAGCAGCACCTGGATCGAATAGACCAGCAGCAGGCCGGCAGCCATCGCCTTGAGGAAGCTGATCATCAGCTGCGCCATGAATTCGGCGTCGCCGGTGTTCAGCACTTCCACCGACGCGGGCCGGTTCTTCATCGCCGGCAGCGCTTCGATCCGCTCCAGCGCGGTGCCCAGGGCGATATCGCCGAGGTTGGCCTCCACGTTGATCTGACGCTTGCGGTCGTAGCGTTCGATGGTGGCCGGGCCCACGCCGTAGCGCAGCGTCGCGACCGCCGACAGCGGCACGCTGCTGCCGTCGGGCGCGATCAGCTTGAGGTTGTTGAGCACCGACAGGTCGTCGCCGAAGTCGCGCGGCAGCCGCACCCGGATCGGGATCTCGCGGTTCTTCTCGTTGAACTTCGGCAGGCGGGTGACGTCGTCGCCGATGGTCGAGATGTTGATCGCCTCGCCCACCTGCTGGGCGGTGATACCCAACTGCGCGGCCTTCACCGGATCCATCACCACCTGGATCTCGCGCTGCTGCTGGCGGTTGCTGCTGCCGATGCCGACCAGACCGGGGATGGTGCGCATGCCCCGCTCCACCGCCTCGGCGGTGCGTGCCAACGCGACGGTGTCGTCGCTCACCAGCGCGATGGACAGATCCTTCTCGCCCACGGAGTTGTCGAACACCACCCGCATGTCAGCAATCGCGGTGAGTCGGGGCTGCATCGCGGCGGCGAAGTCGCGTTCGCTCAACGCGCGCTCGTCCTCGGGCGTCAGCTGGATCATCACCTTGGCGCGGTTGATGCCGCCGACCTCCTCGCCGGCGATGGTCAGCACCGAGGCGACCTCCGGACGGGCGCCCAGCAGCTTGGCCACGCGCTGCGCGGCGGCGTCGGTCTGCTCCAGCGTGCTGCCGCGGGGCATCTCCAGGCTGACGCTGGACTGCGCCAGGTCCTGGTAGGGCATGAAGCCGGCCGGCAGCAGCGGCACCAGCGCGATCGACAGCACGATGGTCCCCACCGCGATCAGCAGAGTCTTGAGCCGGTGTTCCAGCGTCCAGCTCACCACATGCAGGTAACGGCGCATCAGCGGGCCGTCCTGCGATTCGTCGTGCATGTGACGCGGACGGCGCAGCAGGCGCGAGGCCAGCATCGGCGTGAGCAGCCGCGCCACGAGCAGCGAGAAGAACGCCGCGATGGCCACGGTGAGGCCGAACTGGATGAAGTACTGCCCAATCACCCCGTCCATGAAACTCACCGGCACGAACACCGCGCAGATCACCAGTGTGGTCGCGATCACCGACAGGCCGATTTCCTCGGACGCCACGATCGCGGCCTGGAACGGCGACTTGCCCGCCTTCATGTGCCGGTGGATGTTCTCGATCTCCACGATCGCGTCGTCCACCAGTACGCCGGTCACCAGCGAGATGGCCACGGTGCTGACGAAGTTGAGGGTGAAGCCCAGCCACTCCATGCACAGGAACGTCGGGATGATCGACAGCGGGATGGCCAGCGCGGCGATGATGGTGGCGCGGGCGTCGCGCAGGAACAGGAAGACCACCAGGATGGTCAGCAGCGCGCCTTCCAGGAAGGTGAAGATGGTCGAGCGGTAGCCGCGCTCGGTCAGCACCACGCTGGAGAACACGACCTTGAAGCCCATGCCGTCGTGGGCCTTGGCCACGGTGCCGAGCTTCTCCTCGATGGCCTTGGCGACGCTGAGCTCGCTGGCGCTGTTGGCCTTGAAGATCGCGAAGGTCACCGCCGGCTGGCCGTCCAGGCGCGAAATGGTGCGCGCCTCGGACGGACCGCGGCCGACGCGGCCGAGGTCGCCGAGCGTCACTTCGCCGCCGTTGGGCAACTGGATGCGGGTCGCGGCCAGTTGCTCGACGGTGGTGGCCTTGCCCAGTGTGCGCAGCGAATACTCCACGCCCTGCAGGGTCAGGTGGCCGCCCGGCACCTCGACGTGGGTCTGCGCCAGCTGGCGGCCGACGTCCGCCGCGGCGATGCCGAGCGAGGACAGCACCGCCGGGTCCAGGGTCACGGTCAACTCTTCGTCGGCGCCGCCGCTGCGGACCACGCGCGACACGCCGCTGATCGCCAGCAGTTCGCGGCTCAGGGTGTCGTCGACGAACCAGCTCAGCGCCTCGGGCGTGTGCCCGGGCCATTCCACCGCGTAGGTCAGGATCGACGCGCCATCGTCGTCGGCGCGCTGCACCAGCGGTTCGCGGACCGTGGCCGGCAGGAACTGGCGCACCCGGGCGACCGCGTTGCGGGTGTCGTTGACAGCCCGGTCGACGTCGGTTTCCAGCGTGAATTCCAGGGTCGTGCGCGAGGTGCCCTCGGTGATGGTCGAGGAGATCTTGCGCACGCCGGGCACGGCGGCCAGGGTGTCCTCGACCCGGCGCGTGACCTGGGTTTCCAGCTCCGATGGCGTGGCGCCGGGCTGGTCCAGCTGCACCGTCACCACCGGCACAACCACGTTGGGCATGTTGGTGACCGGCATCTCGATGAACGCGATGGTGCCGGCCAGGGTCAGCAGGATGAACAGCAGGATCGGCGGGATCGGGTTGTGGATCGCCCAGGTGGAGACGCTGAACTTCATGGCCGTGCACTCCCGTGGAGCATGGTGCGCGGCTTGGTGGCGCGCGGCGTGGCCGCGTCCGTCGTTGTCGTGACCGCCATCGCGCTGGCCATCGCAGTCGTCCTCGTCATCGTGGTCTTCGCCGTGCGGTCACGCGGCGGGATCGCCGCGTTCAAGACGCTTTCCCCGCGGCGGCGACCGAGACCGTGTCCTGGTCCTGCAGCAGCGCGCCGGCCTTGCCGACGATGCGCAGGCCGCCCAGCGCCTCGCGCACCACCACGTCTTCCGGGGTCTGCATCAGCACCGTCACCGGCACCCGGCGGACCTGGTCCTTGGCGTCGACCTGCCACAGGTACGGGCCCTGCGTGTCCTGCTGCAGCGCCATTGCCGGCACGACCCATCCGGCGACTTCGCCGATGGCGATGCGGGCCTCGACGAACGTGCCGACCGAAGCATTGGTCCCCTCCGGCAGCGCGATGCGCACTTCGGTGGCGCGGCTGGCGCCGCCGACCTGCGGCGCGATCAGGCGGATGCGGCCTTCCAGCGGCGCGGGACGGCCGCCGAGGCGCACCTCGACCGACATGCCCTGCACCAGCCGGTAGGCCATCGCCTCGGGCACCGAGGCCTGCATCTCGATCCTGCCCTGCTCGACGATGCTGAACAGTGGGATGTCCTGCGCGGTGAGCCCGCCGATGGCGGCGCTGCGCTGGTAGATCAGCCCCGATGCCGGGGCGAGCACGCGGGTGCGGCCGGCGCGCAGGCGCGCGTCGTCCAGCTGCGCGCGCGCCTGGTCCAGCGAGGCCTGCTTCTGCTTCAGGAACTCGCGGCTGACCAGTTGGCTGGACTGCAGGGTGCTGGCGCGGGCGTGCTCATCGCGGGTACGTTCGTATTCGGAAGTGAGGCCGCGGATGTCGATGTGCAGATCCGCGCCGTCCAGCGTCGCCAGCAGCTGTCCGCGCTGGACGTAATCGCCCACGTCGGCATTCACCGAGAGGATCCGGCGGCCGGACAGTTCGGGCATGGCCAGCACGTTCTCGCGCGGCACCAGCACGCCGACCACATCGATCCGGTCCGGGATCGCGCGCTGCTGCGCGGCGATCACGCTGACGGTGAGGAAGGTCTGCCCCGCCCCGGCCTCGCCGACGCCGCCGGCACCTGCCTCCGGGGTCAGTCCTCGTCCGATGGCGATGCCCAGCACCAGCACCGAGCAGACCGCAACGCCGTACAACATTGTCTTCTTCATAAACACCACATGGGAGATTGTTCGATTTCGGGGTTCGATCTAATGATTCGATTTCAGCGTTCGATTTCAGTGACGCGCAGCGCGGCCGCGGCCGCGCCGGTCAGCGCACGGCGTCGGCCTCTTCGCAGGCGTCGAGGATCGCGGAGAAGCGCGCGTCGAAATGCCGCACGATCTCCTGCGGCGTGGAGAACTCGCTGCCGTAGCGGCGGTAGAGGTACTTGAGCACTTCGAACTCGCTGTCGCCCAGCGCGCCGCCCATCAGGTAATCGATGAATTCGACCGAGCCCTGTTCGTGGATGAAGTTCCAGGTGACCGAGATCGAATCCTCCACCACGATCACGTCGTGCAGCCAGCCGTGAGGCACGTACAGCACCTCGCCCGGCCGCAGCATGCCGTGGATGTCCGGCGTCACGCTGAGGCGGTCCGGCGCGTCGCCGCGCACGTCGATGAAGCCGCCGAAGGATGTGCCCTGGCGGGCGGCGGTCAGTTCCCCGGTGCGCGAGGGGTGGTACATCGCCAGTTCCTTGACGCCGTGGAACTGGCACACCACCGCATCGCTGCAGAAGGGGTCGCGATGCAGCCTGGTGCGCGCGCCGCGCGCGGAGACCAGCACGCCGCGATAGGGAAACAGGTCGCAGACCGGGTCGGGCGCCGACGCGTCGGGTACCAGCATGCCGTCGCGCGGCAGGAACGACGGCGCCTGCCAGTGCGGCGACAGCCGGCGGAAGGCTTCGTCGCCCCAGGCGTGGTCCACGTCCTTGAGCTGGTTGTACCAGCGCACGTACGGCACGCCGGTCCGCAGCGGCCCGTCCACGCCGAAATGGCGGTCCAGGTACTGCGCCAGCGTGGACACTTCCTGCAGGTCGAACAGCGTGTCGTAGACCTGCGCGGGCAGTTCGCCCAGGTGCGCGCGGAAGTACGACGGCGTCCAGCAGTCCGCCGCGAACTGCAGGTCGCGCACGACCACCGGCTTGTTGGGCCGTACGTAGCCGCTGCAGAACTCGTCTGCGGAGATGGCATCCAGCACTTCGATCGCGTTCATGTCGTCCCTGTCCGTCTCAATACTCGTACGTTTCGATATCCGTACATTTCAATGTCTGTCCGTGCGCCGTCACGGCGCCACGGCGAGTTCGGCCCCGGCGCGCGCATCGGCGTCGGCCACAGTGTGCGCGGCATGGCCGAACAGCCGCTGGCACGCGTCCGCGATGATCTCCAACCCTTGGCGCAACACCGCCGGCTCGATGGTCAGCGCCGGCATCAGCTTGAGCACCTGACCGCGCGGGCCGCAGCATTCCACCACCAACTGCCGGCGGAAGCACTCGTCGATCAGCGTGGAGACGTCTTCGCCTTCGCGGAACTCCAGGCCCTGCATCAGGCCGATCCCGCGGATACCGACGATCCGCTGCGGATGGGACTGCGCGATCGCCGTCAGCGCCGCGCGCACCAGTTGTTCCTTCTCGCGCAGGGCCTGCTCGAACTCGCCGTCGCGCCAGTAGCGCTGCAGCACCTCGGTCGCGGCCACGAAGGCCAGGTTGTTGCCGCGGAAGGTACCGTTGTCCTCGCCGGGGCGCCACTTGTCCAGCTCCGGATGGATCAGCAGCACGGCCATCGGCAGGCCCAGGCCGCCGATGGATTTGGACAGACACACCATGTCCGGCTGGATGCCGGCGCGCTCGAAGCCGAAGAAGCGCCCGGTGCGCCCGCAGCCGGACTGCACCTCGTCCACGATCATCGCGATGCCGCGCTCGCGGGTGAGCTCGCGCAGCGCGCGCAGCCATTCCACCGAGGCGACGTTGAGGCCGCCCTCGCCCTGCACGGACTCAAGCACCACCGCCGCGGGCAGGTCCACGCCGGAACTGGCGTCGTCCAGATAGCGGCGCAGCAGGTCTACGCTGTCCAGACCGGGCACATAGCCGTCGTAGGGCAGGCGCGTCACCGCGCCGTGCGCGACGGACTGGCGGTGGTGGCGGCTGCCGGTGAGGCTGAGCGACACACCGCTCATGCCGTGGTAACCGTTGGTGAAGGCCACCACGTTCTGGCGGCCGGTGATCTTGCGCGCCAGCTTGACCGAGGATTCGACCACGCTGGTGCCGGTGGGGCTGGTGAACTGGATGCGGTATTCGTAGCCGCGCGGCGCCAGCACGATCTCCTGGAAGGCCTCGATGAAGGCGCGCTTGGACGCCGAGTGCAGGTCCAGGCTCATCATGATCCTGTCGGCGGCCATGTACTCCAGCACCGCGCGCTTGGCGTGCTCGTTGTTGTGGCCGTAATTCATCGCGCCGGCGCCGCACAGGAAGTCGATGTAGGGGCGCCCCTGTTCGTCGTGGAGGTGGCTGTCGCGCGCGCGGTCGAACACGACCGGGAAATCCCGGCAATAGGAGCGGGCCGAGGATTCATGCTGTTCGAAGGTCGACAATGATGCATTCATACGGTGTCTCTTCCATGTAGTCCGTGGTGGTCGTCGTGGGGCGCCATGGATGCGGCCCGCCCCGTTGGAATTCCGGTATTGCGTATTCGATGCGCAACCGCGCGGTGATGTCGCGTATGGGCGCGGGCGTCACCAGCGGAACTTGAACCGCGCCAGCACCAGCGACAGCGCCGACCACGCGGCCAGCACCGCGATCTGCGGCATCAACACGTCGACATTGCCCATGGTCACCCCGTCGAACAGCAGCGCCTGCACCGCCGAGTTCATCTGGGTCAGCGGCAGCGCCATGGAGATGGCCTGCAGCCAGCCGGGGAACGCGGTGGTGGAGAAGAACACCCCGCCCAGCACGATCAGCGGGATCTGCACGAAGTTGACGATGCCGTGGAAGGCCGACACCGAGGGGCTGAGCGCCGAGATCGCCAGCCCCAGGCCATGGAACGAGATGCAGCCCAGGGTGATGACCAGGAACAGCAGCAGGTAGTCGATGCGGTACGGGATGTCGAACACGAACACGCCGATCGCGAACAGCGCCGCGGCCACGCTGTAGGCCACCAGCATGCGCGAGGCGAACAGCCCGGCCAGGAACGGCACCGGCGACACGTCGATGGTCTTGATGTTCTTGTACAGCCCGTGGTGCTCCTCTTCGATCAGCACCGCACCGAAGCCGTTGAGGCCGATGATCAACAACGTCATGCCGATCAGCCCCGGCAGCAGCGTCACCAGGTAGGAGGTGTACTTGCCGGTCTTGACCTCGGTGGGCTGCAGTGCGGCGGCCGGGCGGCCGTCCAGCTGCTCGTCGAGCAGGCCGCGCAGCGCGGCGCTCTCGACCTGGTTCTCGGACAGGGAGTTGGAGAAGACCCGGTAGGCCACCGGTCCACCGGTGGCAGCGTCGGCGGTAGCCGGTTCGATACGCAGGTAGTGCTTGAGTTCGTTCTCGCGCAGCGCGGCCTGCGCCGAGGCGAGATCGCCCGGGTACTCGGTGAGCTTGACGTAATCGCGCTTGCGCAACGATTCCACCAGCGCCTGACTCTGCGCGCTGCCCACCGCGTCGTTGTAGGCCACGTCCAGCACGGCCCCGTCGCGCACCTGCAGCGGGAAACCGATCCCCAGCAGCAGCAGCACGGGCAGGACGTAGCTGAAGAACAGCGAGGTCTTGTCGGATTTGAGCTGCAGCATGCGCAGCTTGAAGAACACCCATGACTTTTTCATTCGCGCAGATCCTTGCCCGTGTGCGACAGGAACACGTCCTCAAGACTGGGACGTTCGATGTCGAGATTGAGAATCGGAATACCGTGTTCGCGGCCAAGGGCGAGCACTTCGCCGAGCGTGCCGGCGACGTCGGTCGTCTGGATGGAGAGCGTGCCGGTGCGCGCGTCCCAGAGATGGGAGGCCACGCCGGGAATGGCGCCCACGCGCGCGGCGTGGCTGTCATGGAAGCGGTCGTTGGGGAACTCCACGCGCAGGGTCTGCTGCGAGGTGAGCGAGGCCACCAGCGCGGCCGGCTCGCCCTGGGCGATGATCCTGCCGCCGTTCATGATCAGGATCTCGTCGCACAGCCGCTCGGCCTCCTCCATGTAGTGCGTGGTGAGGATGATGGTCTTGCGGCCGTCGCGCTTGATCTGCTCGATGAATTCCCAGGTGTAGAGCCGGCTCTGCGGATCCAGCGCCGAGGTGGGCTCGTCGAGGAAGATCACGTCCGGATCCTCCAGCAGCGCGATGGCGATGGACAGCCGCTGTTTCTGGCCGCCGGACAGCTCGTCCACCTTGGATTTCAGCTTGTCCTTCAGCCCCAGCCGTTCCAGCAGCGCGTCGGCCGACACGCCGCCGCGCTTGCCGCCGACCGCCGCGCGCAGCTCCTGATAGAAACGGATCAGCTGGGCGACGGTGAGGAACTGGAAGTAGTTGTTCTGCTGCAACTGCACGCCCAGGTGCGGCTGGATTTTCGTCATCTCGGTGGCTACGTCCATGCCGAGGATGCGGATGGAGCCGCCGGTGATCGGCACCAGTCCCTCGATCATCGCCAGCAGCGAGGTCTTGCCCGCGCCGTTGGGACCGAGGATGCCGAAGCAGGTGCCGCGGCGCACCTGGAAGCTGACGCCCTTCACCGCCTCGAACGCGCCGTAATGCTTGCGGGCGTCCTCCACCACCAGCGCGTATTCGGTCTCGGCCGGCGCCGCGAGGGCGCTGCTTGCGATGGCGGCGGCATCCGCGGGCGATACCTCCCCCTGCGGCGGGGCGAGGGTTTCGGTGATCTCATCGATCAGGACACTGTCGGGCATTGTGGTCATCAGACTTCCAAGGTCGTCGTCGTCGCCGCGGAACGCGCAGGTGACGACGAGGTGGTGATCCTGTACGCAGGCTTCGAACAGGATGCCGCGGTAGCCGCGGAGTTTATGCAGCAGTCCGGCGCCGTCGCGCGTGGGCGCGGCGGCATCGGCGTTGGGAACATCGGTCTGGAAATTGAACAGCACTTCATCGGCCAGCCCCGGCAGCGTGGGCGCCAGGCCCTGGGCGCGGGCGCGCGCTTCCATGGCGAGGTAACCCAGGCCCGCGCGCTGCAGTTCGGCGGTCTTGTCGGACGCCGCCTGCAGGGGCGTGTCCAGCGACACCGCGCACGGTATCTTGTCCAGGAACAGGCCGACGTGGTCGAAGAACGCGCGGTCGCCGCGCTGGCGCCCGTGGTGGTTGAGCACCAGCCCGAAGCGCTCCAGCCCGGTCAGGCGCGCGACCACCCGCTTGAACGCCTCGAACGCCTGCTCGGCCGCAGCCGATCCGCGTTCCAGCGGCAGCCTGGCATGCACGATCCGCAGCGGTTGCGACGCGCGGCGCACCAGCGCGTCGGCGGTCGCGGCCGTCGCTTCGACCACGGCGTCGCGGTCGAAGCGCGCGTCGAACAGCGCGTCGCAGACGCGGTCGCCGCGGCTCTCCACGTCGGCGACGAACCTGCGGTACGCGCACGGCACCACGCCGGCGTCGCCGCGCAGCGCTGCGCGCAAGCGGCGGTGCAGCGCGTCGGTGGACATGCCGTCCCAGATCAGGTGGTCCACCGACAGTACCAACCAATGACGCGTGTCCGACAGCGACACCCAGGCCGCCGCATACGCCACGCCGGCCTCCGGGCGGATCGCCTGCAGCGCATGCACCACCTGCGCGATGGCGGCTTCCGGCGCACGCGCGGCGGCCGCGTCCAGGCGGATGGCCGGGATGCGCGCGGTGCGCACGGTGTCGGCGTCCAGCAGACGCCAGCCGGCGCCGTCCGGTGCGGGTTCGGAGCGCAGTGGATCCTGCTCGCAGGCGACGTGCGCGAACGCAGCGCGCAGCGCGTCGGCGTGGTGCCAGCCGCGCACCTCGATGCATTCCACGCCGTCGCGCGCGTCCCAGCCCAGCAGGTTGCGCTGCATCGCGCCGAAGGGATACGTCTCCACGACCGGGGCGGCGGCGATCCGCGTGCACCAGTCCTGCAGCGGAGCGGCCAGCGCCGCGGCGACGGCGTCGGCCGGCACCGCCTGCGCAACGCGCGCATCGCCCGCATCGAGCGCGACGGCGCCCTGCGCGCGGACGAGATCCGCCTGCGCTTCGGGATCCGCGCAGTGACGGACGAAAGCGATGCCTGCGCCCTCGCCCACGGCCAGCAGCGCGCGCAGCGCCGCATCGTCCGTGGCGTCGGCCGGCGGCGTCAGCAGCAGCGCGTCGCCGCCCTCCAGCGCGACGCGCAGCGGACGGCGGCCCCGCGCGGCGATGTCGGCCAGCACCGCGTCCAGCGACGCCGGCGCACCGCCGGCAAACGCCGCGATGGCCTGCACCGTGCGCAGGCGGTAGACGTCGGCCACGCCCAGCGCGATGTTGCGCTCGCGCACCCGGCCCAGCATCCGGATCAGCAGGATGGAATCGCCGCCCAGGTCGAAGAAGCTGTCGTCGCGACCCACCTGCGGCACGCCCAGCAGGTCCTGCCAGACCTGCGCCAGCGTGGCCTCGGTGCCGGGCGCCGGGGGCGCGTATGGCGCCTGCGCGGTAGCCGACGCGCCGGGCTCGGGCAATTGTCCGCGGTCGATCTTGCCGTTGGCGTTCAGCGGCAGCGTCTCCAGCATCACGAACGCGGCCGGCACCATGTATTCGGGCAAGCGCTGCGACAGGTGATCGCGCAGTACCTGCACCGTCAGCGCCGACGCCTCGGGCCCGGCGACGTAGGCGACCAGTTGCTTGTCGCCGCCATCGCCGATCGCGCGCGCCACGACCACGGCCTCGCGCACCGCCGGGTGGTCTTCCAGGCAGCCTTCGATCTCGCCCAGCTCGATGCGGAACCCGCGCACCTTCACCTGGAAATCCTTGCGCCCGATGTATTCGATGCCGCCGTCGCGATGGCGGCGGCCGAGATCGCCGGTGAGATACAGCCGGCCGTCGTCCGCGCCGCGCGCATGCGGGTTGTCGCGGAACGCCGCGCGGGTCTCGTCGGGGCGATTGTGGTAACCGCGGCCGACCACCGGGCCGGACACCGCGATCTCGCCGATCGCGCCGGTCGGCACCAGCATCAGTTCGGCATCGACCAGGTGCAGGCGCGCGTTGGCGACCGGATGACCGATCAGCACGCGCTCCACCGGGCCGTGCATCGGCTGGAAGGACACGTCGTCGGAACACTCGGCCGGGCCGTAGGCGTTCATCAGCGGCACGTCCGGGTATTGCGCGAACCAGCGCAGCACCAGCTCGCGCGACAGCGCCTCGCCGGTGGGCATCACCCAGCGCAGTGCGGGCAGCGCGCGCCGGTACGGCAGGATCACCTGCATCACCGAAGGCACCGGTTCCCACACGGTCACGCCTGCGCCTTCCAGGCACGCCAGCAGCGCCTCGGGGTCGCGCACGGTGGCGTCCGGCACGATCTCCACCCGCGCGCCCAGCAGCGGCGCGGTGAGGAACTGCCACACCGAGATGTCGAAGCACTGCGAGGCGGTCTGCGCGATCACATCGTCTGCGGTCAGCGACAGCGGCTCGAACTTCGCCAGCATGTTGTTGACCATGCCGCGGTGTTCGATCATCACGCCCTTGGGCTTGCCGGTGGAGCCGGAGGTGAACAGCACATAGGCCAGGTCGTCCAGCGCCGGCCACGGCAGCGCGCCGGTCGCATCGACGGCGTCGAGGCCGGCCAGCAGTTCCGCGGCGTCCACCACTGGCCCGCCCTTCCACTTGCGCTTGAGCCAGCGCCGCTCGGTGGCGTAGGCATCGCCCACCCACATCAGCTGCGGGCCGGCGTCTTCCAGGATCTCCAGCCAGCGCTGCGCCGGATGGGTCGGATCCAGCGGCAGATAGGCGGCACCGGCCTTGAGCGTGGCGAGGATCGCCGTCAGCAGATCCAGCCCGCGCGCGTCGAGCAGGCCGACGACCGCGCCCGTACCGGCACCGCGCGCACGCAGCGCGTGCGCCAGACGGGTCGAGGACGCGTCCAGTTCGCGATAGGTCAACTGCCGGCCTTCGCAGGCCGCCGCCACCGCATCCGGCGTACGCGCGACCTGCGCGGCGAACAGTTCCGGCCACGTCGCGGCGATCAGCTCCGGGCGCGCGGTGTCGTTGAAGTCGACCAGCAGGCGCGTGCGCTCGGCCTCGTCGAGCAGGTCGATGCGCGCGACCGGCGCGGTGTCGTCGGCGACCATCGCCTCCAGCACGCGGGTCAGGTAACCGACATGGCGGGCGATGGTGTCGCGGTCGAACAGCGCGGTGGCGAACTCCACGCTGCCGGCGATGCCTGTGCCGGACGGACCGATGTCGAGGGTGATGTCGAACTTGGAGGGCTGGACCTCGGGGGCGATCATCTCCACCGTCAGGCCGCGCAGCGACAGCTCGCTCCACTCCTCGTCCTGCCAGCTGATCATCGCCTGGAAGATCGGCGTGTGCGCGAAGCTGCGCGGCGGCTGCACCAGGTCCACCACCTGCTCGAACGGCAGCTGCTGGTGGGTCTGGCCGTCGATCACCCGGCCGCGCACCTGGCGCAGCAGCCCGGCCACGCTGTCGGGCGCGGCGAAGCCCACGCGCACCGCGAGGGTGTTGATGAAGAAACCCACCAGCGGCTGTGTCTCCAGCTGGGTGCGGTTGGCGACCGGCACGCCGATCACCACGTCCTGCTGGTTGGACAGCCGGTGCAGCACGATCGACCACGCCGCCAGCAGCGTGGCGTAGAGGGTCATATCGTGGCGTCGGGCCAGCGCCTGCAGGCCGGCGGTGAGCGCGGCGTCAAGCTCGAAGCGGACCGTGTCGCCGACGTAGCTCTGGCGGGTCGGACGCGGCCGGTCGGTCGGCAGTTCCAGCAGCGCCGGGATGCCGTCCAGCGCCGCGCGCCAGTAGTCGCTGCCGGCCTGCATCGCGCCGTCGTCCATCCACGCGCGCTGCCATGCGGCGTAGTCGGCGTACTGGACGGCCAGCGGCGGCAGCGGATCGTCCCCGCCGGTGCTGAAGGCGTCGTACAGCGCGCCCAGTTCGCGCACCAGCAGGCCGAACGACCAGCCGTCCATCACGATGTGGTGGAAGGTCACCAGCAGCGCGTATTCGGCGTCGCCCAGGCGCGCCAGCCGGCCACGCACCAGCGGGCCGGTCGACAGATCGAACTCGGCGCCGAACTCCTCGACCATCAGCGCTTTCAGCGATGCTTCGGGATCGGATTCGCCGCGCAGGTCGTGCATGCCCAGCGCGAAGCCGACATCGGCCGGCGCGAACCGCTGCACCGGGGTCTCGCCGACCATCGCGAAACGCGCGCGCAGCACTTCGTGGCGGGCCACGATGCGATCCAGCGCGCTGACCAGCGCATCGGCGTCGAGCGCGCCGCGCAGGCGCAGCGCGCCGGGGATGTGGTAGCTCTGGCTCACGTCCTCCATCTGCGCCAGGTACCAGAGCCGCTGCTGCGCGTGCGACAGCGCCATGTCGCCGTCGCGCGGCACCGGCACGATCGGCGGCAGCGCATGGCGCGCGGCGCGGTCGGCCACGTCAGCCAGCGCCGACAGCACCGGCTGCGCCAGCAGATCGGCCACGCCGATGTCCACGCCCAACTGGTCGCGCAGCAGCGCGATGGCGCGCATCGCCAGCAGCGAGTGCCCGCCCAGTTCGAAGAAGTGCGCATCGGCGCCGATCCGTGCGGCGTCCACGTCCAGCACCTGCGCCCAGATCGCCGCCATGGCGCGCGCGGTCGGCGTGGCCGGCGCAACGAATTCGGCGGCGGCACCCGGCATGACGTCCGGTTCGGGCAGCGCCTTGTCGTCGATCTTGCCGTTGCCGGTCAGCGGCATGGTCGCCACCACCGCCATCGCCTGCGGCAGCATGTATTCCGGCAGGCCGGCACGCAGGAACGCACGCACGTCGTCGAGGAAGTCCGCGTCGTCCGCATCCGGAGCCGCGTCCGCGTCGTCGCGGCGCGTCACCCACGCCAGCAGGCGCTTGTCGTTCTCGGCGCCGCGCACGGCGACCGCGGCGTGCTGCACGCGCGGGTGCGCCTGCAGCCGGGCCTCGATCTCGTCCAGCTCGATGCGGAACCCGCGCAGCTTCACCTGGCGGTCGCGGCGGCCGACGAACTCGATCCGGCCGTCCTCGCGCCAGCGGCCGAGGTCGCCGGTGCGGTACAGGCGGCCACCGGCGCGCCACGGGTCGGGCAGGAACTGCTCGGCGTTGAGTTCGGGGCGGTTGAGATAGCCGTTGGCCACGCCGTCGCCGCCGATCCAGATCTCGCCGATCAGGCCCGGCGCGCACAGCTGGCCGACGCGGTCGACCACGTACACCGCGGTGTTGGCGATCGGTCCGCCGATGGACAGCGCCCCGGCGTGCGCGTCGCCGCGCTCGCAGATCCACGCGGTGGACAGGATGGTGGTTTCGGTCGGGCCGTAGCCGTTGATGTAGCGGCAGCGCGCGCCCCACTGGCGCACCAGTTCGGCCGACGGCGCGGAGCCTGCGGTCAGCAGCGTGAAGTCGTCCGGCACGCGCGCCGGGTCCATCTGCTGCAGGTACGGCGGCGGGAAGGCCGAGAACTGGATCGCGTGCGCGGACAGGTACTCCGCCAGCGCGGCCGGATCCATGATCAGCGCGTCTTCCAGCAGGTGCAGCTCCGCGCCGGCCAGCAGGCCGCCGAAGATCTCGCCCGCGGAGGCGTCGAAGGTGTAGGGCGCGAACTGGGTCATGCGCTCGCCCGGGCCGAGCAGCTTCGCGTCCACGCACCATGCGCAGAAGTTCAGCAGACCGCGATGCGGGATGGCCACGCCCTTGGGCACGCCGGTGGTGCCGGAGGTATAGATGACGTACGCGGTGCGCGCGGCGCGGGCCGGGTCGCGGTCCAGATCACGGTCCGGCGTCGCGTCGTGGTCGCCCGGGTCGGCATCGGCGAAGCCGTCGGCGTCCAGTGCGTCCTCGATCTCGAGGCACGCGCCGGGCGCGTCGGCCAGCGCCGCACGTCCGGCGCGGTCGGTCAGCGTCCAGGCGATGCCGGCATCGTCGAGGATGAAGGCGCGGCGTTCCGGCGGGCAGTCCGGCGCCACCGGCACGTAGGCGGCGCCCGCGCGCTGGATGCCCAGCATTGCGGCGATCAGGCGCGGGCCCTTGGGCAGGCTCAGCGCGATGGCGTCGCCGGGACGCACGCCGTGGCCGCGCAGCCAGCGGGCGACGACGCGGGCGCGCGCGGCGAGCGTGCGGTAGCTCCAGCGTTCCGCACCGAAGACCAGCGCGTCGGCGTCGCCCCGCGCCTGCGCGACCTGCTCGAACACCTCCGGCAGCGTGCGGTCGGACGGGTAGTCCAGCGACGTCGCGTTCCAGTCCTCGATGGCGCGACGGCGTTCGTCGGCGTCCAGCACCGACAGCCGCGACAGCGGCTGCGCGGCGCCGTCGGCGAAGGCCGCCAGCAGCGTGCCGAGCCGGCGCAGCAGCGTCGCCACGGCAGCATCCTCGAAGCGGCGGCCCTGGTAGGCCAGCTCCAGCGACAGCCGCTCGCCGGGATACACCACCAGATTCATGCCGAAGCTGGTCTGGCCGGTGCCGCCGATGGCATGCACCTTCAGATCGCCCTCGCCCGCCGAGGCCAGCAGCGCCCAGTCGCGCGGGTAGTTCTCGATCACCACCAGGGTGTCGAACAGCGACTGTCCCGGACGCGCGCCGCTGAGGCGCTGGATCTCCGGCAACGGCAGGAAGCCGTGGTCCTCGTTGTCCAACTGCTGGCGCTGGATGCCGCGAAGCAGTGCGGACACGCTATCGGTCGCTTCGGCGCGCACGCGCACCGGCAGCGAATTGATGAACAGGCCGACCATCGAATCGATGCCGGCCACCGGCGCCGTGCGGCCGCTGGTGGTGTAGCCGAACAGCACTTCGTCCTCGGCCGCGTACTTGCCCAGCAGCAGGCCCCACGCCGCCAGCATCAGCGTGCCCAGGCTCACACCCTCGGCCTGCATCATCTTCACCAGCCGCGCGGTGTCATGCGCCGACAGGTCCAGCACGTGCGAGCGCTGCTCGAACTGCGCGGCACGCAGGGACTGCGCGGCCGGCAGCGGCGGCAGCGGCGACTGCGCGCTGGCGGACAGGTCCAGGCCGCGGAAATAGCCGCGCCAGTAGGTCTGCGCCGCGGCGGTATCGCAGTCGCCCAGCCAGCGCACGTAGTCGCGATAGGACGGCGCGGCCGGCATCGCGGGCGCGTCGGCGGGGGCGCCGTAGCGCTCGAAGATCTCGCGGATCAGCAGGCCCATCGACCAGCCGTCGATCAGCGCGTGGTGGAAGGTCCACACCAGCCGGTCGCGGGTGGCGTCCTCGCGCACCAGCGACAGCCGCATCAGCGGCGCGTCGGCCAGCGCGATGCCGCGGTCCAGGTCTTCCTGCATGCAGCGCGCCAGCGCGGCCTGCGGATCGTGCGCATCGCGCACGTCGACCTCGCGCCAGTCCAGCGGTGCGGCGTCCAGCACGATCTGCACCAGGTGGTCGCGGCCCAGATCCACGAACGCGGTGCGCAGGATGTCGTGGCGCGCCACCATGCCGTCCCACGCAGCGCGCAGGCGGTCCGCATCCACGCGGTCCAGCGCGATGTGCACCTGCGAAATGTACAGACCCTTCTGGACGCCGTTCTCGGCGAACATCAGCAGCCCTTCCTGCATCGGCGTGCACGGATACGCCTCGCGCAGGCCGGGGTGGCGCGCGCGCAGCGCGGTCAGCTGGGCGTCGGACAGCACGGTCGCCGCGCGGGTCGCGGCGGCGTGATCGCCCGTCGCGTCGTCGCGCATGCCGCCGCCGGGACCGTCCGTGCCCTGCGCCAGCAGCGTGCGCAACGCATCGAACACGTCCGCCGCCAGCATAGCCGCCGCGGCCTCGCCCAGGGCGGAGCGCCCGTGTTCCACGCGCAGGCACAGCGCGCCGCCGCGGATCGCGGCCGCGATGCGCAGCGCGTGGCGGTCGACGCAGCCGACCTCGCCCGGCTCCAGCGTGTGCGCGGCCAGCGCCTGCGCGCCCTCGCCCGTCAGGTCGATGGCGAACAGCACGTCGGCGATTTCGGCCGGCCCATCCGCCGCGCCCTCACCGCCGGTCAGCGCATCGATGGCCTCGTTCAAGGCCTCGTCGTGGGCGATCGCCTGCAGCGCACCGAAGCCCAGGCCCGCGGCGGGCAGGGCCGCGAGCGCACGGCGGGTCTGCCGCAGGTGCGCCTCGGGGGCTTGGCGCACCGCCTCCAGCCGCAGCGGATAGCGCGCGGCGAACGCGCCGACCGCGCGGCGCGGGTCGGCGTCATCGACGACGGCATCGCCCGCGAACGAGCGACCGCCGTCTTCCAGTTCCAGCCGCACCGCGTCGCTGTCCTGGCGCATGCCGAGCACGCGGGCGAGCGCGGCGACCAGCAGCGCGCGGCCGTCGGCTGTCGGCCGCGCGGCGAATTCGGCGCTGGTCCGGGCGTCCAGCGCGATCTCGATGGCTTGCCGCGCCGCTGCCGTGTGGCTGGCATCGGCGGCGGCGATACGCGCCACGGGGCCGGCGAGCTGCGCGAGCCAGAAGGCGCGCTCGGCCTCGGCCGACGCGCCGAACGCATGCTCGTGCACGCGTGCGGCCCAGTCCTGCAGGCTTGCCCCGCGCGCGGCGAACACCGGTGCGACGCCGGCCCGGGCCGCGTGCAGCGCGATCCGCAGCTCGGCTTCCAGCACGCGCCATGACGCCGCATCGGCCACCAGCGGGTGCATCACCCACAGCAGCGACTGGCCCTGCGCGCCGCGGTGCCAGTGCCAGCGCAGCACTCGGCCCTGGCGCGGATCCAATGCCGCCGCGGCCTGCGCGGCGGCCGCGTGCAGCGGCCCGTCGATATCGCTGCCGAACACCGCGATGGCATCGGCCAGCACCGCGTCGTCGGGCTGCAGGCCTTCCGCGCGGTACTGCGCCATCCAGCCGGCGCCGGTCTGGCGGAATTTCAGGCGCAGCGCGTCGTGGCGCGCGACCAGCGCGCGCAGCGCCGTCTGCAGCATCGCGGCGGTGGTATCGGCCGGCAGCGGCAAGCGCGCGAACCGCGCCGCGCCGGCAACCGCGCCGCGCGCCAGCAAGCGCAGCTGGCCCGGCAGCAGACGCTGCGCGCCGGCGGCCGGTGCAGGCATGTCCGCGGCGGTCTGCGCAGGCGAGGTACCCGTGACCGCGTCGTTGGCGGCCAGCTGCGCCGCGATCCCGCGGATGGTGCGCGCCTCGATCACCATGCGCTGGCTCAGCGTCAGCCCGCGCGCGGCGGCCGCCACCACCACCTTGATCGCCAGGATCGAATCGCCGCCGATCGCGAAGAAACTGTCGGTGACGCCGAAGCCCGAGCGGCCCAGCACGTCCTCCCACGCCGCCAGCAGCGCGCGCTCGCGGTCGTCGGCCGGCGCCACGTGCGCGTCCTGCACGTAGTCGTCCGCACCCGGCGCGGGCAGCCGCGCGCGGTCGGCCTTGCCGTTGGCGTTGAGCGGCATGTCGACCAGCAGCACGAATGCGGCGGGCACCATGTAGTCCGGCAGCGTTGCGCGCAGCTGCGCGGTGAGTTCGACCATCAGCGCCTGCCGCGTCGCGGCATCGCCCGGGCCGGCGCGCGGCACCACGTAGGCGACCAGCTGTTTGCGCTGCGCGTCGCCATGCACCGAGACCAGCGTCTGGCGCACGTCCGCGTGGCGCGCGATGGCGTTCTCGATCTCGCCCAGTTCGATGCGGAAACCGCGGATCTTCACCTGATGATCGACGCGGCCCATGTATTCGATCTCGCCGTCCAGCCGCCAGCGCGCCAGGTCGCCGGTGCGGTACAGGCGCTGCCCGGCCACGAACGGGTTGTCCATGAACTTTTCGGCGGTCAGTGCGGGCTGGCCGAAATAGCCGCGGCCCACAGCCAGACCGCCGATGTACAGCTCGCCGAGCACGCCCGGCGGCAGCGGGCGCATGCGCTCGTCCAGCACGTACAGGCGGGTGTTCCAGATCGGCTTGCCGATCGGCACGCTGGTGAGCGCCGGGTCGGCGATGTGGTAGCTGCTGACGTCGATCGCGGCTTCGGTCGGGCCGTAGAGGTTGTGCAGTTCGGCGCGCGATTCGGCGAGGAAACGCGCCGACAGCGCCGCCGGCATCGCCTCGCCGCTGACGAACACCTTGCGCAGACCGGTACAGGCCGCGGCCTCGCCGGCATCCACGAAGATCTGCAGCATCGACGGCACGAAATGCAGCATCGTGATGCCGTGCTCGCGGATCGAGCGGCCGAGGTAGGCAGGGTCGCGATGGCCGCCGGGCTCGGCCATGACCAGCGCGGCGCCGGTCAGGAACGGCCAGAAGAATTCCCACACCGACACGTCGAAGGAGAACGGCGTCTTCTGCAGCACGCGGTCGCCCTCGCCCAGGCCGTACTCGGCCTGCATCCACTCGATGCGGTTGATCGCGGCGGCGTGTTCGTTCATCGCCGCCTTGGGCGCGCCGGTGGAGCCGGAGGTGTAGATCACGTACGCCAGATCGCGCGGCGTGGTGGCGCTGTCCACCGCATCCGCGGCGTGTGCGGCGATGGCCGGCCAGTCGCCGTCCACGCACACGGCGTGCACCGGCGCGGTCAAGCCTGCCTGCAGCGCCGGCAGCAGCGCCGACTGGGTCAGCAGCACGCGCGCGCCGATGTCCGCGATCATGTAGTCCAGCCGCTGCGGCGGGATTTCGGGGTCCAGCGGCACGTACGCACCGCCGGCCTTCAGCACGGCGTGCAGCGCGACCACCAGTTCCACCGAGCGCTCCATGCATACGCCGACGATGGCGTCCGGGCCCACGCCCAGGCCCTGCAGGTGGCGCGCCAGGCGGTTGCTGCGCGCGTCCAGTTCGCTGTAAGTCAGGCGCTCCGCGCCGCAGACCAGCGCCAGCGCGTCCGGGGTGCGCGCGGCCTGGGCCACCAGCAGATCGTGCAGGCGGCGGTCGTGCGAATACGGATGATCGGTGGCGTTCCAGTCTTCCACCACGCGGCGGCGCATCGCCTCCGGCAGCAGCGGCAGGTCCTGCCACGCTGCGTCGGGATGGGCGACCAGCGCGCGCATGCAGTGCGCGTAGATGTCGATCCAGCCGGCGACTGCGTCGGCGTCGTACAGCGCCGCGTCGTAGCCGATGCGCAGCGCGTAATCGGCGGCGTCGGACGGATCGCCCGCGTCCTGCTCGATCAGGCTGAAAAGAAAGCCGTAATTGGTCGATTCGTAGCCGCCGACCAGTTCGGCGCGCAGCGCATCGGGACGCGCGGCGCCGTAGCGGCGGCTCTCGATATTGAACAGCGTGTCGAACATGTCGCCGTCGATCCGGCCCTTCACCGCGGCATGGATCCGCGACAGCGGATACGCCGCGCCGTCGCGCATGCGATCCAACTGCGCGTTGACGGCCGCGACGATGCCGGCGGCGGTCTGTTCGGCCGGAATCTCCAGCACCAGCGGCAGCGTGTTCACGCAGCAGCCGGTGATGGTGTCCACGCCGGCCACGGCTTCCAGCCGGCCGCTCTGGATCACGCCGCAGCGCACCTGACTCTGCCCGCCCAGGTAGCGCAACAGGCACGCGTAGCCGGTCAGCCACAGGCTGTTGACGGTGACGCCCGCCGCGCGCGCGCCTTCGCGCACCTGCGCGGCCAGCGTGCGGTCGATGGTGCCCAGGTGCAGGCGCACGTCGCGCGTACCGATGGTGTCACCCAGGCGCTGCGGCAGCGCCGCCGCGGACGAGGCCCACGGCAGCCCGGACCAGTAGTCGGCCCATCCGGCGTCCTGGCCGATGCGCAGTTGTTCGGCGACAAGGTCGGCAACTGTCGCCAGCGGCGTGGACGGCCGCCGCGCGGCGTCGCCGCGGGCATGCGCGTAACCGGCCAGCAGGTCGTTCACCAGCAGATCAATGGACCAGCCGTCGTGGATCAGGTGATGGATCGCCAGCACGATCTGGAAGTCGTCGCTGCCGGCGTCGATGGCGTCCAGCGCGAACAGCGGCGCGCGGTCGATGCGCACCGGCGCGCTGCGGCCGTCCGCGATCAGCGCCTCGACGGTGGCCGCCTCTGCGCCCGGGGCGACCCGGTGCGTGCGCAGCGGCGGGTCGATGCCTTCCAGCACCACCATCGTGGCGCTGCCGTCTTCCCACGCATGCGCGTAGCTGCGCAGGCAGTCGTGGCGCTGGATCCAGCCGGCCACGGCGCGACGCCATGCAGCGGCCTCGTAAGCCACCGGCAGGCGGTAGGCCATGAACACCTGATACGTGTCCTTGTGGCGGACCATCGTCTGCTGCATGTCGGTGGGTGCGTGCGCGTCGCGCACGCCGGCCGGCAGCGCATCCACATGCGTCTGGTCCAGCCCGGCCAGCTGGAAGTCGGACGGCGTCCAGCGCGGCGCGGCGGCGAGGCAATGCGCCACCACCTCGCGCAGCGCATCCAGCAGCGCCTGCGGCAGGCGGCCGGCGGCAGCGCCCCAGGCTTCGGGATCGTGATAAAGCGCGATGCGCAGCGCGCCATCGACGATGGCGCCCTCTACCGACAGCGCGTACGGGTTGGCGTTGCCCTCGCCCAGCTCGATCGCGGCGATCGGTACGCTGCGCCAGCCGGCGCCGGCATGCTGCTGACCGGACTTCACCACGCCCGAAAAATTGAACAGCACCCGCGGCGCGCGGTAGCCCTCGAACAGCGCACGCGCGGCCGGCGCGTCGGCCAGATAGCGCAGCGCGTAGAAATCGCGACCGCGGCCCGGCACGGCGGCGCGGGATTCCTTCAGCGCCATCAGCCAAGCGCCCAGGTCCGCAGCGGCGCCCGCACTGGCGCCGTCGACCACCGGCAGCGCGATGGCGTGCGGATGCACGCTGGTGAACCAGCCGACCGTGCGGTCGATGCCCTGAGGCCCCGCGAATTCCTCGTCGCGGCCGTGCCATTCGATGTCGATCGCCAGCGCGCCCACGCCCAGCGTTCGGCCGATGGCCAGCGCCGACGCCGCCAGCACCAGTTCTTCGGCGCCCTGGCGGTAGCACGCGGTCGCCCGCTCCAGCAGCGCGGCGGTTTCCGCGGCGGGCAGCGCGCATTCGACGACCTGCATCGCGCCCGCGGCGTCCTCGCGCAGCGGCAGCGCCGG
>CALRWS020000015.1:0-102974 GCA_943371935.1 Chitinophaga pinensis
GTTCACTTCTCTTGAAGTGAACCTGACCCCGTGCGATCCCTGTGATCGCGAACGGACAAAAACCAGAACACCCACCATTCAGATCATTGCAGCATACAAATGGCCGCTTCCCTGACAGGACCGTAGGCTGGGTCATGGACCCAGCCATATGCCGCACACCACACCCCAAGGCTGGGTCGATGACCCAGCCTACGCGAGCATTTCGTTTTTTTGGGGTGGCGAATATCTGGGCGGCGCGTTGTGGGGAAAATCCGACGCGGATGCGAGGGAATGCCTGATATGGCGGGTGGTCGTGCGGATGCACGCTACAGCGATGCGTACATACCTTCGCAACCGTGTTCCGGGCGGCACCTATTTTTTCACCGTGAACCTTGCCGAGCGCAAGGGAAACACGCTGTTGATCGATCACATGGATGCCCTGCGGCATGCGGTTCGGGCGACACGCGCCGCACGGCCGTTCGAGATCATCGCGATGGTGGTGCTGCCGGAGCACCTGCACGCCATATGGCGTTTACCTGAAGGCGATGACGATTATTCGACACGCTGGCGCCTTTTGAAAGGACGGTTCTCGCACGCGGTGTGCGGTGATGAGCGTCGCTCACCCAGCAGGATACGAAAATCGGAGCGTGGCATCTGGCAACGCCGGTACTGGGAACACACCATCCGCGACGAGCATGACTTGCGCATGCACATCGACCACACCCATTACAACCCGGTAAGACACGGCTTATGCGATACGCCTTTACATTGGCCGCATTCGACGTTTCATCGTTACGCGCGGAAAGGGTGGTTGCCGGAAGATTGGGCTGGTCATTCGCTGGATCAATGACTCAGCAAATAAACCGCAAGACTTGTCAATTTTGACCCCGTGTCATTTGCTCAACGCCGCTGCTCCCGCACCCACCGCATGATCTCGACGAACGTCGCCGTCCAGTATTCGTCGCGGTGCGCATCCAGCCACGCGGACAAAAACCAGGACACCCACCATTCAGATCATTGCAGCTTACAAATGGCCGCTTCCCTGACAGACCTCACCAACCTCGCCTCCCGCGCTCGGCGCATCGGCCGGTGGAACGGAATAGTGGGTGTCTCCATCCTGGCCTGCTGATCAGATCCGCGCGTTCGTGCCGATGCGGTATAAAGTGTTGGGGACGGATGGGTTTGGGCGCTCGGACACCCGTTCCAACCTGGGCCGCCACTTCGAGGTGGGCCGCTACTACATCGCGCACGCCAACATCGCGGCGCTGGCCGCCGAGGGTAAGATGAACCCGAAGGACGTCGCCCGCGCGATCAAGGCGTTCAACATCGATGCCGAGAAGGGCAACCCGATCGGCGCCTGAGGAAGAGATCCCAATGCCCAAGACCACGTTGATCTTCGCCGCACTGCTGATCGCCCTCGGCGTCGGTGCCTTCTCGATCTCCTCCAGCCGCACGGCGATGCTCCCGGCCTACGTGGGCATCGCGCTCGCGGCCCTGGCCGGCCTGTCGCTGGCCTTCGAGGGCGCCCGCCGGCACCTGATGCACGTCGCCGCGGTGGTGGCCCTGCTCGGCGCGCTCGCACCGGCGGCGGCACTGGTGATCCGCGCTGCGCGGATGAGCCCGCTGGCCCTCGGCGTCAATGTCGGGATGCTGATGCTGTCCGCAGCGCTGCTCGCACTGATGGTGCGCTCCTTCATCGCCGCCCGACGCGCGGGCACCATCGCTCCGCGCTAACCCGTAAGCAAGTAACGCGTAAGGCCGGTCAATTTTTCTCGTAGGGCGGGTCTTGCACCCGCCTGTGGATGAAACAACGGCTTCGTATCCGCGAAGTGCCAATACGTTCCACGTCACCGGAAAGGAAGCCATCGCTCGACAATCGACGGGTGCAAGACCCGCCCTACGAAAGTTGACCGCAAAGCTGGGCTAACCAAGATGTCCGCCGACCGGCATGGCTCAACGCTGTTGGTCGCGCACCCACCGCATGATCTCGCCGAACGTCGCGGTCCAATATTCCTCGCGGTGCGCATCCAGCCAGGCCAACAGCGCTTCGTGCGCCTCGTTCGAGATCTGCAGGTAATCGCCACCGATGCCGTGGAAGGTGAAGTTCACCATCGTGCCCTTGCGCCCGGCTTCTTCCACCAGCGCGATCAACTGCGGGCCGCTCAGGCCTTCGGGCGCCAGCACGGGGACCGCGGCGGGATCCAGTGCGGCCATGTCCGCCACCACCGCGGCGCCCGGTGCCTTGATGCCGACGAAACGATCGGCGATGGCGTTTACGTAATCGCCATCGCTGGCGCGGCGATCGCCGCAGGGCACGGTGAAGCTGCGTTCGTCGCGGCGGCCATCGATCTGTTCGAGCAGCGTGTCAGCGAACGCCACCTGCGCCGCCATCTGCACGACCGTGGTCGCGTCGAGATCCTGCGCCGGCGTCACCCAGTCGCGTTCCGGCGCGCGGCCCGAGCACTGATGGAACAACGTGTGGTTGCCCAGCTCGTGCCCGTTGCGCGCCGCCGCGCGCCAATCCTCGCTGCGCGTCCACACCGGCGCGTACGACAACGGCAGATAGAAACTCGCCTTCAACCGGTGCCGGTCCAGCGCCGGAAGCGCATGGTCCAGCTGCGACTCCAGCGCATCATCGTAAGCCAGACTGACCGCTGCCCTGCGGCCGTCCGGCCATGCGAAGCTGTCACCGGCCAGCGCAATGCATGGCCACAGCGCCAGTCCACACAACAGCAGGCGTGCATGCATGGCGAGTCCTCTCTCGTATGGTCTTGCTGCCCGTCAGGTGGGCTGCCGGCACACCCTACGCTTTCCTGCCGAGGCACGCGAGACGGACACCGCGCGTCGTTCCGCGCCACAATTCCCCATGCCCATCACCCTCGACCACCTGCGCCGCCATGCCGTGGCCCGCACGCTGTTCAAGCCGACCACGCTCGCGCGTGCGATCGATAAACTCGGCTTCGTGCAGGCCGATCCGATCCGCGCCCCGGCGCGCGCGCAGGACCTCACCCTGCGTCACCGCGTGACCGGCTACCGCGCCGGCGACCTCGAACGCCGCTATCCGAAACTGCCGATCGAGGAAGATTTCTTCGTCAACTACGGCTTCCTGCCGCGCGCGCACCATCACCTGATGCACCCGCGTACGCCGCGCGTGGCGTGGACAGCGGCGCGCTGGAAGCAGGCGCATGCGGTGCTGGATTTCATCGCCGAACGCGGCGCGGTGCACCCGCGCGAGGTCGACGCGCATTTCGCGCACGGCAAAGCCACCAACTGGTTCGGCGGTTCGTCAAATGCAAGCACGCAACTGCTCGATGCCATGCATTACCGCGGCCTGCTGCGGGTGGCGCGCCGCGACGGCGGCACGCGCGTGTACGCCGCGCGCGAAGCAAGCGACGCCGCACCGGTCGACGCCGACACAGCGAGCGCACGCATGGACGCGCTGATCGACATCGTCGTCGGCAAATACGCGCCGCTGCCCGCACCCAGCCTGGCGCAACTCGTCAGGCACCTGGGCGGCGGCGCGCCGCAGTGGACGACGCTGCGCGCGGCGGCGCTGACACGCGCGAAGCAACGCCTCGGCCACGTGCGCGTCGACGGCATCGACTGGTACTGGCCCATCGATGAAAACCCGGCTGCGGCGCGCTGGAAACCCAACCACGTCGTGCGCCTGCTCACCCCCTTCGACCCGGTGGTCTGGGACCGCCGCCGCTTCGAACTGCTGTGGGGCTGGACCTACCGCTTCGAGGCCTACACCCCCGCGCCCAAGCGCAAGCTCGGCTACTACGCACTCCCGCTGCTGTGGCACGACCGCGTGATCGGTTGGGGCAACCTGAGCGCCAGCGATGGCGCGCTGGTCAGCAGCTTCGCTTACGTCGACGGCCGCACGCCGCGCGATGCGGCATTCCGCGCGGGGCTGGAGGAGGAAATGGATCGGATGAGGTGGTTTCTGGGATTGGGGGAATGAATGACGCACTCCGCCAGCAAGTAACGCGTAAAGCGGTTGAATCTTCGTAGGGCGGGTCTCGCACCCGCCGATAGAATGAAACAACGGCCTCTCATCTCAGGATGACGCACGCCACAACATGATCAGGCGCTGTTGCTCCGACAATCGGCGGATGCAAGACCACCCGAACAGATCCCGTACCCGCGATGGCAGCACCCATCAGTCGATGTACGGATTACCGGAGATCCGTGCGATGTCCTGTTCGCTCATCGTGGAGAGGATGCAGGCCATCACACCGGTCGTGATCAGATAGACCGACGCGATGGCAAGGTCGGGGGCGCGCGATGGCCAGACCCAGGCCAGCGCGTGCGCCAGTGGAACGCCCGGCAGGAAACAGGTGAACGCGGCCAGAAAGCTGCCGACGATCAGCGCGCCACCGCGCATCAGATTGCTGCGCGCCCAGTGCAGCCGGGGATCGGGCGAGGCGCGGGCCTCCAGCAGCAGCAACCCGCCGCGCACCCCGACCAGTAACACCACGCCCAGCAGCGACTGCGCGTCCGGCCACGGACCGTTGGCGAATCCGCCGGCCCCGGCGTAGGAGGCGAGGATGAAGATGGCGAGGAAACACAACAGGCCGAACATTTTCGCGATGTCGGCAAGATGCCGGCGCAGGCCGCGCTGCGGGTAGAAGTACCAGGACAGCGCCACCGTCATCAGCAGCTCCGCCAACACCGCCAACAACAGCGTGGGAAGACTGAGCCAGCCGACGGCGATCAGCACCAGCGCGATGGCCAGTTCGATCAGTTCGCCGCGCAGCGTCGCCGGTTTGACCTTGTGCCACTCGATGCGCGAAGCCATGGGGAACACCATGATGCGAGGGCGACAGTGTGCGCCGCGGCGGCGGCGACGGACAAGCGTCGGCCGGGGAACCACAGGACCCGTCTCGACACGCCGCAAACGGGCGATCAGCAAGCCGCCCGAGCAAGGCGTCAGCCTGCATCCGCGGCCCTTGACCTTGAAGAGGTCGGATTGCAGTCCGAGCGCCCATGCGCTCCAATCCGCTATTGGTGGTGCACGTAAGCGGCTCGGGAATCGATGAAAACGTGGGTCTATTTTTTGCTGTGCGAGAACGACGCGCTCTACACGGGCACTGCGATCGATCCCATGAGCAGGTTCAAAACCCACTGCGCTGGCCGTGGCGCGCGGTTCACCAAAATGCGGAAGCCCATCCGATTGCTCGGCGCATTCGTCTTCGATAGCCGGGGCGAGGCGCTGTCGAACGAGTATCGGTTCAAGCGCATGCCCGTTCTCGAAAAGCGCCGGCTCGCAGCGCTGGCGTCCGAGGATCCCGCTTGGATCGCTTATCTGATGCAGCAAGAAAAAGGTGATCAAGTAGCAAGTAGGGTGAGGTGAGCGCAGCGATGCCCACCACCCACGAAGAACCCAATCTTCAACCATCATCAAAGTTCAGTGGATTACACTCTGAAAGCCTCGCCGACCCGATGAACGAATGGTGGGCATCGCTGCGCTCACCCCACCCTACGAATTTTCCGCACTGGAGCCATATCTAGCGATGAGCGATAGCATGGATCCGCCGGCGAAAGCCTCGGCCGCAGCCGGACATTGGACGCGCGAACAATTGCTGCTCGCCTTTCGGTTCTACTGCGAGACACCGTTCGGGCAGTTACACTCGAAGAATAAGCAGATCATCGAACTGGCGTATCTGATCGGCCGCACGCCGAGTGCGTTGGCGATGAAGTGCGTGAACTTCGCCAGCCTCGATCCCGCGATACGCGAGAGCGGCCGTTCCGGTCTGGGTAATGCGTCGGCGCGCGACCACGACATCTGGAATGAGTTTCACGCCGACTGGGAAGGGCTGATCGAGGAATGCGAATCTTTACGCGCTTCCCTGCACCAGAAGCGGCAGATCGACGCATCGTTCGCGCCGGAGATCGAATCGGATTTCACTGGCGAGACGCGCGCTGCCTTAACGAAGCAACGAATCAAGCAATCGTTCTTCCGGCGCACTGTCCTCAGCGGGTACAAGGAGAAATGCTGCATCTCCGGCGTGACCGACAAGCGGCTTCTGGTCGCAAGTCATATCGTCGCGTGGAGCGACGATGCCTCGATCCGACTGCATCCGGGCAATGGTCTATGCCTATCCGCCATCCACGACAAGGCTTTCGATAGCCATCTCTTCTCGTTGACGGACGACTACCGAATCGTCTTGTCCACGCAGCTCAAACAAACCAAGGACGACTTTCTGCAGCGAGTGTTCTGGCCTACAGAAGACAAACTCATCGCCTTGCCTGAAAAGTTCGTGCCTGAATTGTATTTTCTATCGCGGCACAGATCGAAAATGCTTCATTCGTAAAACAGACGTCGCTCGCCGATGCTGCGAAACACCGCAATTCCCAACGACCTTTAAGCAATCTCCCCCCGCCCATCCCGCTCATGTCTGAACTTGGACAGCGCCTTGTAGATCTTTATCCGCGCACGATTCAAACCACCCAAGGGCGCATGCGCAGGCAACGCGTGTCCGGGTGAGAACGCCAGGGATTCGGCCAAGGCATCGCGCTGCTTCGTGCGGAACTTCTGCTTCGGGATGCGCAGGGTCGCGACCTTCAGGAACGGCGACGCGGTTTCGTCCCAGCGCGGGGCAGCGTCTTCGATCGGCATGCCGTCCTGCCTCAGCTGTACGCAGAAATCGAAGCTGGCCTCGTACTTCTCCAGATGGCGCTGCATCACTTCGCTCAGGTACGCCTCGCCCGGGGTTTTCGGCATGGCGCTGCGGTGGCGCGAGGTGGGGATCAGCGAATACTTCACGGCACCGCCCTTGCCGAAGCGATAGGGCGTGGTGCTCCAGTAGCGGATGTCCAGCGGCGATGTCGGGCGGATGCGCAGCGCGGCAAGTCCCAGCAGCGCGCGCGCATGGCCGCGCAATACGGACTTCACGGCGAACAGCACCACGGAGCTTTCGATGGTGTAGTACACCGCATCGCGGAACAGGGCGACGGTGCCGAGCGGCATCGTCGGCGTGCTCAGCAGCACGAAATCCTGGCCCAGCGGGGTTTCGTCCTTGCGCGTGGCGCCTGGCGCCATCAGCTTGATCGCGAAGCCGCGCGCGTCGGCGATCGCGTCGGACTGCGGCTTGCCGCTGGAATTGGAGGTACGGATCCAGCAGTCGTAGCTCTGCGCCTTGGCGAACAAACCCACGCGCAGATGCTTCGGCAGATCGGGCTCCACCTCGAAACGACCGCGCAGCAGCCCGGTAGCTTTCGGGTGCGCATCGCGACGGGTGTGGCCCGCTTCGTAGTCGCGCGCCATCTTGCGGCGCAGGATGTCGATCATCTCGGCGGTCATCGCCGCTTCGTCGGGTTCGCGCGTGTCCAGAGAGCTGTTCATGGGGTTACGCGGCGCGCGCTTGCTTGCGGTGACGCCGCAGTCTCCGGTCTTTTCGTGGGGCCTCGATCATACATGGCGACTTCTCGCGAAGAATTTGCACGCCAGGGCGTGCAAATTCCACGGTCGGGCGGGCCGATGGCTTCCCATTGCACGATGAATACATGCTTGACTGGATGAGATGCCGTGCTTTCAGAAGCGGCGCGTTTGAGCCCGCCCTACGGAATCCTGTGGGGTTGGCGGCTAGACTATGCCGGCCAGCGGGCGTCGCCGTCGCCATCGCGTCGCGGCATTCCTCACTGGAGTTCATGCATGTCGTCTTCCCTGTCGCCCGCCGGACGTCTGTTCGCCATCGCCGCCTTCGCCGAAGGCCTGACCTGGGCCGGGCTGCTGGTCGGCATGGTGCTGAAATACGGCACGCAGACCACCGACTTGGGGGTGTGGCTGTTCGGCCGCCTGCACGGCGCGGCGTTCCTGTTCTATCTGGTGGTCACGCTGGTGTCGGCCGCGCGTCTGCGCTGGCCGTGGTGGGCATGGATCGTGGCCGTGCTGGCGGCCGTGCCGCCGCTGGTGACGGTGCCGCTGGAAATGTGGTTCCGGCGCATCGGCCTGCTGGGTCGCAGGGGCTGACGACGTACTTCCGGGGGTCAGGTTCACTTCTTTTGAAGTGAACCTGACCCTCATTGCCGGCTCCCCCTTATCGGCACGGAGCGTGAGCGCCGCAGCGCTCGACTTCCTGACCGCTGCGCCGTTCGATCATTTCGGCAGCAATTGGAATTCGAGCACCGCCATCGCGTCCACGAACGAATCCTGCACCGCGGGCATGTCCGCGTATGGCGTGGGATTCGTCAGGCGTTCGCGCGCCAGCCGGTCGCGGATTCTGATCTGCAGATCGTCCGGCAATTCCGAGAGCAGATACGTCAGCACTGTATGCAGCGCCGCAACGCGGCCTTTCAGATCGTCAAGATCGTCCATGGCGTCATCCTCATCGTTGAAGTGGGCCGAGTATAGGGCCGCTGGATAGGCCGATCCGTTTCCGGAATCGAACGCAACGACATCGGTAGTCATGCACGATGCGTCGTGCATTCCGCAGATGATGAAACACGAATGACTGCGTTCGATCCGTTTCACTCTGCGTTGAGAAGGACGCTTCGATACTCGGTCTCCGAATCAGGCAAATACGCAGGAGATCACCATGCATCACTCGACCGATATCGTTCTCGAACGCGGTGGGTTGCGCCGCGCGCTGCTCGCCGCCGGCATGATCGCCGCCATCGCCGTGGCAGGACTTGCGTCCGCACAGGATCCCGTGCGCGACACCATGACCGAAGCGCAGATCCGGACATCGCTGGAAGCGCAGGGTTATACCAATATCAACGATGTGAAATTCAAGGACGGCGCGTGGCAGGCCGATGCGCGCAGCGCCGACGGCAATCGCGTCGACGTGCGCGTGGACGCCATCACCGGCAAGGTCTATCCCGAAACCCAGGTCGCGAACCTGACCAAAGCGGACGTGCAGGCAAAACTCGCAGGGGCCGGCTATTTCGACATCCACGATGTCGAATTCCGCAAGGGCGTTTGGGAAGCGGAAGCCGAAGACCAGAGCGGCAAGGATTTCGAACTGCGGATCGACGCTGCGACCGGCGATATCATCAGCAAGCGGAAGGATTGATCCAACAACGCGCCCATCGATCGCGCAGTGCGCGGTCGATGGGCGCGGCGATGGCCGAACACCGCATGCTCGGCGGGCTCATCTGGTTGTGCATGCCGGATGCGCCCGCAGTCGATTCCGCCACGGTGCGTGAATCATTGTTTTGGCGTGTACTTCTCAAGTTCCACCAATGCTTCAGCCGCACCACGATCACCTTTCGCAGCCAGCGCAAGCAGGCGCTGCTGGACGGTCTGGTCGCCTGTACAACGACGCTCCGGATCGGCTTTCGCTTTCAGCAACACCGCCAGGGTTCTGGCGTCGCCAAGGGCAGCCGCACCGCACAGTGCGGTGTCCTGCCACAGATTGTTCACGGGTTCGTTGATGTCGGTGAAGAACGGCAGCGCGACAGCGACTACATCCGGGCGCCGTTCCAGCACGCCGCAGCCGATCATCGATCGGGCGATATGGATGCCGATATCCGGGCGTTTGGGAGATCTGAAAATGGCATCCGCCGCGTCCAGACGCTTGGCCCGGCACAGCGCCTTGCCGACGGCCTCGGTATCGAAGATGGTCGTCTCCCATTGATCCACAACCGCTGCGCGCGCCGAAGGCGCCGCCTCGATCACCTTCTGGACCTGTACGCGGGTGAGCACCAGCGAGCGGCGATCGTTGAACCATGTTTTCGGAATGGGTTCGAGCATCGCCAGCGCCTCCGCCGATGAACCACCGCGATCCATCAGATCGTCGGCATAGTCCAGGCGCAGGTCCCACAGCTCCGGATGCAGGCGGATCTGTTCCTTGGCGATGGGAGCGTATTCGCGTTCACGCCCGAGCGCAGCCAGCAATTCCCGCAGTCGTGCGCTCGCGAGCACATGATTGAGATCGCGCGCGTTCGGTCTCGCAAGCGCCTCGCGATAGCTGCGCTCCGCTTTCGCGTGATCGCCGTTCGCATAGGCCAGGTCCGCTTCGAAGAACGGGACATTCGGTTCGTCCGGATCCAGGCGCCGCGCTTCCGCGAACAATGCAGCGGCTTCAGCGTCGTTGCGCTGCAGGAACCGCACGCGGCCGAGGAACGCACGCGCCTCTGCGCTTTCGGGGGCCAACTTGACCGCCGACAACAGATACGGCTCCGGGCGATCGGAGGCCTGCATCTGCGGGGTACCGAGTTCGGACTCCGCGGCGCGGATCTGCTTCTTCTCGTACGGCGAGCGGAACTGCTCCAGGGTCGCCAGCATGTCCAGCTCGACGCGCCCCTGCAGGGTTTTGACTTCCGCATTCTCCGGCGCAAGACGCGCGAGGGCCTCCAATCGGCTCTTGATGTCCGACAGCTGACCCTGGTTGCCCATGGCATCGAGCGATCTGCGCACCTGGGCGATATGCGATGCGATCGCTTCGGGGCCGAGGGTAAGCACCTTCGGCGCGATCTTCGTTCTCGTCTCGACCGCCAGCCAACCCTCCCATTCGTTCATCGCGGTGGTATAGGTCGCGCGCAGAGAGCGATAGAACGCTCTGCCGGCTTCCGACTCGGCAAAACCGAGGTAACGCTTCAGATCGTCGTCCGAGACCTTCGCCAGCTGGACGGCCAGCCACTGATCGATCACGACGTGCTCGTCCACCGGCTGCGTCGATGGCGCGACCACGACGACCGGTCTGGGGCGCGGGGCGGCTGGATCGAGCGCGGCCGCGACGACCTCTTCGGCGCGCTTGAACGACTTCTGTCGATCGGCAGCGAACCGGGTTTGACCGGTCGCGACCCAGACGCGCGTCAGCAATTCGCGGCGCGACGCACCGACGCGCACCTGCTTTGCGGCCGCGTCCCCGGGATCGGCCACCACGAGTGCGTGGATGTTCCGCATCGCGCTGTCGGAGATCCAGGCATTCCAGGCATCGACGATCGACGCATCGCGCGAGTAACGGGTGAAATCGCAGGCGGCGCGCTTGCGCACTTCCTTGTCGGAAAACAGTGGATCGAGGATCGGATCGATCTCCGCCATGGCGCCCGCGTTCTTCGCAGCCAACGCGCGATCGACTGCAGCGCGTACCTGCTTGAAATGCCCGGATGCGCGATCGAATTCGCCGCTGCGCCGCAGAATATCGATGGTCCGTGCATAAGCGGGATATTCGACGCTGCGATCGGCCGTGCAGTTCTGCGCCAGGGGTTGCTGCGGCGGCGGCAACGGCATGTCCTGCGCGAACGAAGAGCGCTCGGTGCAGCCCACCATCAATACGACGACCAATCCCGCACAAACGGTCGAATGACGCATGAATCCTCCACAGACACATCGCGATACGAAAAGAGCCGGGCCGGGGCGACCCGGCCGGAAAAGACGGGATGCTCATCGACCTCCGCGATCGTACTTGTCCAGCACGTTCAACATGGCGCGGGCATTGGCGACGTACTCGGCGTCGCCGTCCACGCGCCCGGCACGCTCGGTCAGCATCTCGCGCGGCGTATTGCCCTTGCCGCAACGACGCTTCGGATCCGCCTTGGCCTTGAGCATGCCTTCGAAGAATTCCGGATAACCCACATTGGCCGCCGCGCACAACGGGAGCTGCCCTTCCATCGCGGCGTTCGGGCGATTGATATCTTCGACGAACGGAATCACCGCATCGAAGAAGGCGATATCGCGACGCCAGAGGCTGCACGTCAGCAGACGATCCGCGAACCGGCCCTGCATGCCGCTCTCGCGGATGACCACGGGTGCGATCTTCGCCCGTCCGCGCGCCACGCAGGCCATCTCGGCGACTTCCATGGGGTCCTGCGCGATCTCGAACGCGCGCCTGGTCGCCGCCGCCTGCGCCGAAGGCGCGGCCTGCAGTACGCGGAGCAACTGCAGGCGGACCTGCACTGCGCGCTTGAGATCCGGCAGCCAGCCGTCGGGCACGGGCTCCAGCACTGCGGACACTTCCTCCACCGTACCGTCGGTCGCCAGCAGCCGTTCGGCGTGCTCCAGACGGAAATCCCAGAGATCCGGGTCGCGCTTGAGCTGCGCTTCGGCCGCCTTGCGGAACTCGCGCTCGCGACCTTGTTTCACGAGCGCGAACCGCAGGCGTTTCAGCGCGAAGTGATGATCGAACGCATGCACTTCCGGTGCGGCCAGCAGCTGGCGGTAAATACCCTCCGCCTTGGCGTACTGCCCTTCGGCATAAGCGACATCGGCTTCGTAGAACTGCAGATTCGGCGTCTTCGGGTTCAGGCGCCTGGCCATCGCGTATTGCTTCCTGGCGTCCTCGTCCTCCGAGAGCTCGAAGTGGATCCTTCCCAGATAGAGATAGGCTTCCGCATTCTTCGGATCCAGTTCGATCGCCTTGCGGAAATAGCCCCGGGCTTCCTCGTAACCTTCCGGCCGCTTCGGATGCATCCTGTCGATGACATCCCGGATCTGGCCGTCCTCATGGGGAATACCCTGCGGCATCGTAGTGAGCGCGACGCGACCGAGCATCACCTTGATTTCGGCGTTCTCCGGATCCAACCGGTCGGCCTTGAGCAGCAGGGTGCGCGCCTCGGCCACGACGACCCGCGTACCGATGTCGTTGTACAGGCGCTGCGCTTCCGCCAGCAGCTTCGCCGCCTCCGCGGGATCGCGGGCGACTTCGGCCGGTTTGACGCCGGTCTTCAGCAACGCACCCAGGCGGCCGTACCATTCGCCGTCGGTGTACGCATAGCTTTCGACCAGGGTCTGGTAGTAAATCCGTCCCTCGCGCGTTTCGACGAATTCCAGATAGCGGCGCAGATCCGCGTCGGAGATGCCCGCCAGCTGCGGCGCCAGGATGTCATCGATGAGCGTCCGCTCGTCCGGAGGCCCCACCTGCCTTCGATTGAGCGCCATGTCCTGCAATTCGGACGAAGTCGGATCCAGCGCGGCTTCGGTCAGCGCCATCGCCACGGACTGTGCGGACATCTGCACGGACAGATAACTCGGGAATTCCGTGGCGTTCACCACGCGGGAGAGCAGCGCGCGACGCTGATCGTCGACACGGCCGGCCGGCGCCGGAACCGCCTGCATGAAACCGGCGACCCGGCCATGGATCTCGCGCATTGTCGCGTCCGAGGACCAGCCGTCCCAGGCCTCGACCTCGGCCTGCGAACGGTCGAAACGGGTGAAGATGCAGACCGCGCGTTTTTCAATTTCGGCGCCCGAAAAAAACGAGTCCAGCGCCGGCTTCATGCGCGCGACCGCGCCCGGATCGTCCTGCGCCAGCCGCGTCTCTACCAGCGTGCGGAGCTGGGCGTAGAAGACGTTCGCCCGCTGCACCTCACCGTTGCGCCGGAGGATATCGACGATCAGCGCGAAGCCTTGCTCATCCATCGCGTGGCTGGGCCGGCAGTCCGGAATCGCCGCTTTCGGCGATGGCGGGCGCACGCCCTCGGGCGTAGGCGAATAGGCTTCGGTGCACCCGGCCGCGAGCAGGATGCACATCGCAAAACCAGCGCTACGGATCGACATGTCTTCTCCTGGATCGCATGTTCGGAATGCAGGGATAACGGAGGATGACGCCGATGGAGAAATCCGCCACCGGCTGCGCGTGCGCTTCGATACGGCCGCTTCAAGATCTACAGGAAGAGCGGAATCCGCACGGCGGGAGGATCATCCTACGATCGCTTGTAGAACCGCAGCATCATGTTCTGCATCTGCAGCACCGCCTGGTCGCCGCCGTACGCCATGCGCTGCAGGCGTTCGGGGACGGTGTTGCCGTCGCTGCACTTCTGCAGCGGGTTGAGCTGGATCTTGGAGAAGGCGATGAAGGCCTTCACGTCCTTGATCGCGACCGCGTAGCACATCGGCGTGTCGCCGCCGAGGTCGGGATGCGGCTGGTTCAGCTGCGCGGCGTTCGCATGCGAGGCCAGGATCCGCAAGACGTCGGTGCGCCGCCAGCGCAGGGCGCAGACCACCAGCGCGGTGGATGTCGCCCGCGGGTCGGGCGTGGCGTTCGCGGTGATCTGCGCCAGCTTGCCGCTCACGCCGGAACGGCACACGGCCTCGGCCAGCGCGCGCGGATCGGGATTCATCTGCATGACGCGGCGCAGCGCCTGCTGGCTGTTGGCGAGCGGCTCCCCGGTCTTGCCGACGTTCTCGGAGGCCTTGCGCATCAGCGCGGCCGAGACGATGGGGAACTTGCGGGTGGGGAGCCACGCATCGGGCACCGGTTCGATCACGCCCAGGATCTTGTCGGCGCGATTGTCGTTCGCCAGCAGATATTCGGCGTAGTCGAAGCGGAAATTCCAGGCATCCGGATGACGCGCGAGATAGCCTTCGGCGATGCGCGGATACTCGGCCATGCGGCTGATCTTGCGCAGCGCCGGCACCAGATTGGTCAGCGCACTGTGATGGGTCAGCGCGATGCCTTCGGGCTTGGACAACGCCGTCTGGTAGTGACGCACGGCCTTGGCGTACTCCACCTGCGCGAAAGCCAGATCGCCCAGATAGAGGTCCATGCGCGGATGCTCGGGTTCCAGGCCGCGCACGCGCTCGTACAGTGCGGCCGCATCCGCGTCCTTGCCCTGCAGATAGCGCAGACGGCCCTGCATCATCAGCGCATCGGCGTAATCGGGCGCCAGTTCCAGCGCCTTGGCCAGACGCATGTCGGCCTGTTCGTAATTCGGCGTATCGATCACCACCCGCAGCTGATCCGGCGGCAGCGGCATCGCGGGCGCGGTCATGATGGTGGCTTCGCCAATGAGATAGTGGATCTCGGGGTTACGCGGATCCATCGGCTCGGCCTGGAGCAGCCTGGCCAGGGCATCGGCGGCAGCCGCGGCGCCGCCGACCTCGTGCAGCAGGCGCCGCGCGTCCACGACCAGGGCCTCCTTCGCGGGCTGGCCGTCGGCCTGCGCGGTAGGCGGCCGATTTTCCTTGAATTTTTCGACCAGATTCGCGTACCACTCGCCAGCCTGGAAATCGTAGGCCCCGCTCAACGCCACGTAATAGTCGCCGCCGAAACGGCTGTCGGCGAACGCGAGGAATTCGGCCAGGTCGTCGTCGGGCACCTTCTTCAATACGGGGATCAACCAACCATCGACCACCGCGGCCAGGGTGGGCAATGCGCCCGCGGTCTGCGCCGGATTGGATGGCGACGCCGCCTGCGGATCGAACGCGGCGACCAGCGCCGGCACGCCCTGGCCGGCGACCTTGTCGTTGTTCGCCTGCGCCTGCCGCAGCGCCATCGCCGCGGCGATGTCGCCCAGCATGGCCTTGCGCGTTGGCGTCAGCGTCTCGTCTTCTTCCTCCTTGGACACCACCGGCGTGCGGCTCCAGATCGCGGTGTTGATCGCATGCATCGTCGGGTCGCGGGACCACGCGTCGAAGGCCGCGACGCCGCTGGCATCGCCAGCCATCTTCAGGAACGCGCAGGCGGTGCGGGCGCGCAGTCGCTCATCGGAAAACTCGTCGTCCAGCACCGGCTTGAGCAACGCCATTGCGGTTGGATTGCGCTTGGCCAGCAAGGCTTCGACGGCCTTGCGGTGCTGCCGGAAGCGGTTCGAGACATGGACGATATCGCCAGAACGATCCATGGCATGCGCCAGGCGACCGAACGCCTTGGCGTCGTACTCCCCCGCGACCTTGCATTCCGGCGTCGGCAGCAATGCCACCTTCACTTCTTCCTGCTTTCCGCAGGCAGTCGCGAACACGGCGATGGCAATACCAAAGCCCACAATAGCTGAACGCATCTCTCCACTCCGCTCCATGGGAAGCGGTCAGGATAAGCCCAAAGCGCGACGATGCGATGCCCGCGGCCCGGCAGGGCCGCGGGGCGGCGGCGGGAGAAGATCGAAGATCGAGCGCCTGCACCGCGTTGCACCGTACGTCGGGCCGCGATTCACGCGACAATCCACGGATGCCTCGCCCGCCCGATCGCCCCGACAAGCCCGCCGCACGCCCCTCCGCATCCACGGGTCCGCACCCGCGCAATCGACATCGGGGCCGCTACGATTTCGCGGCGCTGACCGCGGCAACGCCGGCGCTGTCGTCGTTCGTCGTGAACACGCCCAACGGCGAGGCGAGCATCGATTTCAGCGACCCGGCGGCGGTGCGCGCACTGAACCGTGCGCTGCTGAAGACGCAGTACGGCATCGCGCACTGGGATCTGCCGGAAGGGTATCTGTGTCCACCGATCCCCGGTCGCGCCGATTATCTCCACGGCCTGGCCGATCTGCTTGCGGCGTCCTCCGCGGGCGATGCGCAGGCCGGCGACATTCCGCGCGGGTCGTCGATCCGCGTACTGGATGTGGGCACCGGCGCGAACCTCATTTATCCACTGCTGGGCCATCGCGAATATGGCTGGCGTTTCGTCGGCACCGATATCGACGTCACCGCCCTGCGTGCTGCGGAAGCGATCGCGGACGCGAACGGTCTGCGGAAAATGATCGAACTGCGTCATCAGCCCGAGCCTGCGCGGATCTTCGACGGTGTGCTGCGCGGCGAGGAGGTATTCGATCTCACCCTCTGCAATCCGCCGTTCCACGCATCCGCCACGGACGCCGCGCAGGGCAATCAGCGCAAACGGCGCAATCTCGGCCAGAACGAGGCTGTCGATGCGGGTACGCGACTGAACTTCGGCGGACAGCACGCGGAGCTGTGGTGTGCCGGCGGCGAGGTGGGATTCGTGAAGCGGATGATCCGCGAAAGCGCCGGCATCGCGACCCGCGCGTGCTGGTTCAGCACGCTGATCGCGAAATCCGAACACCTCGCCGATGTGCGCAAGCAGTTGAAACAGGTCGCTGCGCAGGGCGTGCGCGTGGTCGCGATGGCGCAGGGCAACAAGCAGAGCAGGTTCGTCGCGTGGACCTTCCTCGATGCGGCGCAGCGCGAGGCGTGGCGGGCATCGCGCTGGCTCTGAAACCGGCAGACCGGTCCGTAGAATCGCGGGCCATGACCAACCACAGTCCGACCGAACTCGTCTACACCAGCAAATTCCTCAGCCTCGTCCTGCGTCACCAGCCCGACGTCATCGGCCTGTCGCTCGATGCGGAAGGCTGGGCCGACATCGACGAACTCATCCGTCTCGCACAGGGCCATAAACCGCTGACGCGTGCGCTGATCGAAGCCGTCGTGGAGAACAACAACAAGCAGCGGTTCGCGATCAGCGACGACGGGCAGCGCATCCGCGCCCACCAGGGCCATTCGATCGATGTCGATCTGGGCTTCGTGCCGGTGACGCCGCCCGCGCTGCTGTACCACGGCACCGCGACGCGCTTCGTCGCATCGATCCGCAGCGAGGGGCTGGTCAAACGCAGCCGCCAACACGTGCATCTGTCCGCGGACGCCGACACCGCGACGAATGTCGGCGCGCGCCACGGCACGCCGACGATCCTGGTCGTCCACGCCGCGGAGATGGTCGCGGCGGGGCATGCGTTCTACCGCTCCGAGAACGGCGTCTGGCTCACCGACGCGGTGCCGGCGGACTTCATCGACTTCGGCACGGCCTGAGCGCGTGCGTGGCTGCATTGCCCCGACCGGTGTCGGGGCAATGCATATTGCGTCACGCCACTTTGCGCGGCGCGGCCTCTTGCTGCGGGTCGTTCTGCGTCTGCTGCTGCGGCTGCTGCGCGGCCTGCTCGGCGGCGCGTTCGTGGACACGATCGACCTGTTGAGTGCTGGCCGCGAGCGGCTGGGCCTGGCCCTGCGCCACGTCGGTGCCGGCGATGCGGTTGTGCGCGGCCGACGGATCCTGATTGTCCGACGCGAAGATCCGGCCATTGCCGGCGCCGGGGTCGACGCGGGCGATGCGGGTCAAGCCCGCGTCCACGGAATCGGCGACCAGCGCGCCGGCCAACTGGTCGCGCTGTGGCTGCGACATCGCATCGAACGGCGCGCCCAGCGCGTTCACGCCGCGCTGCGCATCGCGGTACATGCCGTTGTTCGGATGCGCGGCATCGTCCAACAGCGGCGTCGCCGGAGGCGGCGTCACCGGCCTTGAAGGCGCATCCAACGAAGGCGGTGCCGCGCCGTCCTGGACGCGGGAGGCCTGCAACAGCTCGCGGGCCTGGGCTTCCTGGGTGCGGACGACCGCTTCGAGGCTCGGCGTCACCGTTTCCATCAGATGGCGCTGCAGCGCTTCATTGCCCGACGGCATCGCGTTCTGTGCGAACGTGAAGGTCTGGCCCATATTCGACACGCCGTACGGATTCAACGGGCCATAGGTGATGGCGGCACCACCGACCAAGCCGATGCCGGTCCCGACCACCGCGCCGACTGCGGGCGCCTGATCGGTCACGCCGCGGACCGTGCGGCCGGCGACATCCGCGCCTTCCTGCAGGGTCGCGCCGACCTGCTGGCCGGTCTGGCGCGCGGTCGCGGCGATGGCGGCGGCGTTGTTGTCGATCGTGCCCGCCACGCCGTTGGCGCCTTCGCGAATCCGGCCGGCATCGGTATATGCGGCTTCCACCGACTGCCGTGCCGAATCGCGGTTGTGCGCCAATGCGTCGTTGCCGTAAGCCTCTACGCCCTGCGCCTGCCGGCCGACCCAGCGCTCGGCATCCTCGGGCAGCGCACGCGCGGCCCAGCGCATGGCGCTCGCGGTCCAAGAGGTCGCTGCCTGCTGCACTTCGCCCTGCGCCAGATCGATGCCTGCGCCGACATAACCGGCCGCGACGCGGGCGCCCACGACGACCTCGCCACCGGCCCGCACCGTGGTGCTGCCGATCGTGCCCACCCCGCCGGTCACGGCCGCGACGGTTTCGCCCGAATATTGCGCGGTGTAATTCAGTGCGGTACCGCCGTAATGCAGCGCCTGTTCGGCGCCCTGACCCACCACCTGCACGCCCTCGCCGACGGCGCGCCCGACGCGTCCACCGACCGCCGCGGTGTTCAGCACGTCGACCAGCGGGCCGGCATAGGTCATGAGTTCGCTGACCGGCATCTCGTTGGGACGCGGCACATGGCCATCGCCTTCCCGCGCCATGGCCGGCATCAACGGCTGCACGTTGCCTGCAGCGGTGGGCACGTCGCGCAGCAGGTCCGCGCCGGGCTGGGTGGCGAGCAGATCGATCGCCGCCATCGCCGGGCCGCGGGCATTCTCCGGCAGCAAGCCGTCGATCTGTCCCTGCACGCGGTCGCGGATCCCCGGCGTCTGCAGCACCTGGCCGATGCCGTTGGCGAGCGCGCCGGCCTCCTGGCGGCTGGCCTCGGTCATGCGCTGGGCGCCGGTCTGGCTGTCGGTCAGCACGTCGCCGTTGACCTGGAAGGCGGTGATGGTGGCGCGCAGGTCGTGCACGGCGCCGCCGTTCTCTTCCACGTAACGGGCCGCGGTGTTGGGATGCAGGCCGGCGGCGTTGAAGGTGGTGGTCTGCACGCCGGTGACCGCACCGGCGGCCGAGGCGATACCGCCGCCCAGCGAATGACCGGTGATCTCGAAATCCAGACCCGGCTGGCGCTGCAGCAGACGCGCCGCGTCCATCGCCCGGTCGTAATAGTCGGCGCGCTGACCCAGACCCTGCGGTATGTTGTTGGCTAGGTAGTCTTCGGCGCCGCTCTCGCGCATGCCGCCGGGCGCGGCGGGATCGACGATCGGACCGGTGGAGCCCTTGATCGCGAAGACCGGCCGCGCGTCGGGGCCGAGGATCGCGGGATCGGGCAGATAGATCTCGGCGCGGAACCCGGAGCCTTCCGGGCGCAGCATTTCGTTGATCTGTTCGCGGCTCAGCCCGGGGGCGAGCGCCTGCAGCTGTTCGGGATGCTCGCTGGCGCGGGTCCAGCCCGGCGGCGGAGCACCCGTACCGGCCGCAGCCCGGTAGGCGTCCTGGGCCAGACCGGCCATCTGCAGCCCGTGATAATTGACCGACAGCTGATCGGCTTCGGTGGTCCTGCCGGCAGCGCGCAGATCGGCCAGCAACTGGGTCTGCCGTTCGCGATCTTCGCGGACGCTCTCGTTCGTGGGTTCGGTCATGGCATGGCTCCTTGCGCGGGCGTTTGGTCCCATCCTAGCCCAGCCTTGCGCCGAAAACCCCATTTCACGCGCGATTCCGGCGCTGGCCGGGCGCATGGCCGCATCCGCTCACCACGAATCAACCGTTTACATGGCCGCTTCGCCGCGATGACGGACGGCGCATACCGCAGGGCCACGCCAATCCGACCGACGACCGCGACCATCGCCTCGATCGCGCGTTGCTCGAATCCGGGCCGATGGCGATCGTCCGGGACCTGGACGACATCCGCCATCCGGAGCCGCAACCTCCCGGCGCGATTCCTGCGGGAATACGTTTTCAGGAAACGGTTTCCGTCTTGTTCCGCGCCAGCGGATCGCCCAGAGTGCGACGCATCGCGGAGTACGCCGATGCCATTCGCGCATCGCGATTTTCCCCGTGATTTTGCGGCGATTCGATGTTGCGTCGCAGCATCGACGTTCGATCCGCGACTACGCCATTCCGATCCCATGCGGAATGGCTGCGATTCAATCTGGAGGCCAGGATGCGCATCTTCTCTCGACGCCACGGCAATCTGCTGTCGGCGGTTTCCGTTTTCCTGCTCACGCTGTTGCTCGCGGCCTGCGATCTACCGCTGAGCGACGACGCACTGACCGCTACGGCGGAAACACCTGCGGTACTCGATGCCGTCGTCGGCAAACATCACGGCGGCGGCACTGCCGGCATCTGCGACGCACCCACCGCCAGTACCGTGCTGACGCCGGTGCCGGTGCCGCCGCGCGACGGCGCGCCGATCGACGTGCGCATCCATTACAACCGCCCGGCCGGCGATTACGGCGACTGGGGCCTGCACGTGTGGCAGGTCAACGACGCGGGCCAGTACATCGCCGATTACCCGGGCGTGTCGTGGCCGTCGCCGCTGGTGCGTTCCGGCGTCGACGACTACGGCGCGTATTTCGATCTCCGCGCATCGCAGTTCACCAATCCCGCCGCCGCGGGCTTCGGCTTCATCGTGCATCCGCCCGGCCAGGGCGGCGATCCCGGCGTCGACCGGGTCTTGAAATTCACCGACGGCAACACGTTCTGGCTGCGCTCCGGCGACGCCACCGTGTACCGCAGCAATCCGCTGGGCAGCACGCCGGACATCGACACCGTGCGCGTGCATTACAAGCGCTTCGACAATGTCTACGACCAGTGGGGCCTGCATCTGTGGCCGACCAGCGGCATCGACCCGGGCCGTCTTTCCGGCTTGACCCTGGACCAGTGGGGCAATCCGGTGCCGTTGGCATCAATGCCCAACTACAGCGCAGGCAGCGGCGAAATCACCTTCGATGTGCCGGTGCTCAATCCGCAGGGCGACGCCAACCGCAGCGCGGTGGAATTCATCATCCACGGCATGCCGTCCAATCCGAACGGCGGCGTCAACAACAAGGACGGCTGGAACGACAACATCCGCGTGAACTTCGCGGCATTGTCGATCAGTAATCGCGTCGGCCAGATCTGGCTGGTGCAGGGCACGCCCACCGTGTTCACCGCGCCGCCGGACACGCGCCGCGTGTCCACCGTCGACGCGCGCGCCGCTTGGCTGACCCGCGATCTGATCAAGTGGCCGCTGGCCGATGCCTTCGGCACGTTCAAGCTGTATCACTCGGCGAATGGGCAGATCCTCGCCCCGCGCGGACAGGCGGTCAGCGGCGCCGATGGTGCCCTCACGCTGTCGCCCGGCGGCAGCGTACCCGCCGATGCGGCCGAGCGGTTCAAGTATCTCGACGCAGGCGTGGTGCTGGCCGTGGACGCGGCCGACCGTGAGCGCCTCGGCGATCTGCTGAAACAGCAGCTCGTGCTGGTGCAGGAAGACGCCAACGGCAAGGTGCTGGGCGCGACCACGCCGCAGCTGGCCGGCGCGCTGGACGACCGCTTCGCAGCAGCCGAATCCATCGACGATCTCGGCGTCTCGCTGCGTCACGGACGCACCAGCTTCAAACTCTGGGCGCCGACCGCACGCAAGGTCACGCTTTGCACCTACGGCGCGCGCGGCGTGGCCCACAGCCAGGACGCGATGCGCTTCGATCCCGCCACCGGCGCGTGGCGCTTCGATGCGCGCGGCGAACGTCGCGGCGCGTATTACAAGTACGCGGTGGAAGTGTTCGTGCGCGGCGTCGGCGTGGTCCGCAATCTGGTCACCGATCCGTATTCGATCGGGCTGAACGCGGACTCGCAGCGCAGCTACGTCGCCGATCTGGACTCGCCCGCGCTGATGCCGCCGGGCTGGCGTTTCTACCGGTCGCCGGACAACGTCCGCGCGCAGGAAGACATGTCGATCTACGAACTGCACGTGCGCGATTTCTCGGCCGGCGACGCCAGCGTCAGCGCGCGCAACCGCGGCAAGTATCTGGCGTTCACCGAGTGGAATTCGGACGGCATGCGTCATCTGCGCGGGCTGGCGCAGGCCGGGCTGACCGATGTGCATCTGCTGCCGGTGTTCGACTTCGCCAGCACGCCGGAGAAAGGCTGCATCACGCCGATCATTCCGGACGCCGCGCCGGATTCCGACGCGCAGCAGGCCGCGGCCGGCGCCGCGCGCGGCACCGACTGTTTCAACTGGGGCTACGACCCCTGGCACTTCACCGCGCCCGAAGGCGGCTACGCCAGCGATGCCGACAACGGCGCCGCGCGCATCCGCGAGTTCCGCGCGATGGTGATGGCGTTGAACCTCAGCGGCCTGCGCGTGGGCATGGACGTGGTCTACAACCACACCAGCGCGTCCGGACAGGGCGACCGCTCGGTGCTGGACCGCGTGGTGCCGGGTTACTACCACCGGCTCAACGCGGCCGGCGACATCGAGCGTTCGACCTGCTGCGAGAACACCGCGACCGAAAACCGGATGATGGCGAAGTTGATGATCGATTCGGTCAAGACCTGGGCCACGCAGTACCGGATCGATTCGTTCCGCTTCGACCTGATGGGCCATCAGCCGCGTGCGGTGATGGAACAACTGCGCGATGAAGTCTCGGCCGCCGCTGGCCGTCCGATCCAGCTGATCGGCGAAGGCTGGAACTTCGGCGAAGTGGCGAACGGCGCGCGCTTCGTGCAGGCCTCGCAGCTGTCGCTCAACGGCAGCGGCATCGGCACCTTCAGCGATCGCGCCCGCGATCACGTCCGCGGCGGCTCGGGCTTCGACAGCGGCAACGCGCTGCGCAGCAACCAGGGTTACATCAACGGCATGCACTACGACGACAACGGCAGCGGCGGCAACAAGACCCGCAACGATCTGATGTGGTCGGCCGACGTGATCAAGGTCGGTCTTGCGGGTTCGATCCGCGATTACTCAATGACCACCCACTGGGACGCGACCCTGCGTCTGGACCAGATCGACTACAACGGCCAGCCGGCCGGGTATGTGGTCGACCCGCAGGAAGTGGTGAACTACGTCGACAACCACGACAACTGGACGCTGTTCGACAACAACGCGTTCAAGCTGCCCACCGCCACCAGTCGCGAAGATCGTGCGCGCGTGCAGATCCTCGGCGCGGCGATCAACAGCTTCAGCCAGGGCGTGGCCTATTACCACGCCGGCATCGACACGCTGCGCAGCAAATCGCTGGACCGCAACAGCTACGACAGCGGCGACTGGTTCAACCGCATCGACTGGACGTATCGCGACAACGGTTACGCCGCCGGTCTGCCGCCGCAGGGCGACAACGGCGACAACTGGTCGGTGATGGGCCCGCTGCTGGCGGACGCGCGGATCAAGCCGACGCAGGCCGAAACCCGCTGGACCCGCGACGCCTTCCGCGACCTGATGCAGATCCGCGCCAGCTCGCGCCTGTTCCGGCTGCGCACCGCGGACGAGATCAAGCAGCGTCTGAGCTTCCGCAACACCGGCAGCGCGCAGGTGGCCACGGTACTCGCGGCGCATCTCGACGGCCGCGGCTACCCCGGCGCGCACTATCGCGACGTGCTGTATTTCGTGAACGTCGACAAGCTGCCGCAGTCGCTGACGATTCCCGCCGAAGCCGGCAAGCAGTACCGCCTGCATCCGGTGCACACCGCGCACGACGCCGCCGACCGTCGCGCCGCCAGCGCGGCCTACGATCGCGCCAGCGGCCGCTTCACGCTGCCGGCGCGGACCGCGGTGGTGTTCGTGGTGAGGTAACGCGGCAAGCGTATCGAATGAAGAACGGCGGCCGCGAGGTCGCCGTTTTTTTAGGCGGCTCGTGGCCTTTCCGAACCAGCGCAGCGCTCGATTCCCGGATTGAAATCTGTTTCATTCGCTTGAAAAGCAGGGGGTTTCAGTTCAAGGATGTGACCGCTTTCGACCCAAAGCAGTCACCGGAAAATGAACCTGACCCCGTTCTTCTGCGCTCAAGCCGGCGCTTGCACGACCACCGCGTACCCGTCTGACTGCCCGAAAAGGGCGTTTGAACTTCCTGTACGCGAAAATCATATAATTCAGCCGGCTTACCATCGACCTTGAAGGATCGCGGATGTCCAGCCTTCGTCCCACGCACTCAATTGCCCTCGTGTGCATTGCCCTGTGCATAGGGCTGTCCGGTTGTGAAAGCGACAGGACCTCAAAGACGTCGGACCCGAAGAGCACCGACCATGCGCTGGCACGGCAAGCTCGCGTGCTGCCCGCCGTCGGTGACAAGCCGTTCTCGATTCAGGCGGGCGCGATTCAGGCGAGCGCGGCCCCCGGCTACGCACTCACCCTGACCCGCGTCTATATACCACCGCCGCAATGGACTCATCCAGGAGGCTTTGAACTCGTTCCAGAGTTCAATCACACAGAGATTGCGGACGTCACTGGCGATGGTCGTCGGGATCTCATTGCTGTGCTCGGCAATGTGCCTGATGGGTATCAATTGCTTGTTTTCGCCCAGAACCCGGACGGCACCCTCGCCGCTCCGCAGTACATCGTATTCCCTCAGCCTGCGTATGAAGGCGCACGATGGATTCGGGTCGCGGATATGAATCGCGATGGTGTCGGCGACCCTATCCTAGTGCGCGGAGAGTCCATCCATATCTTGCTGTCGCGCCCCGGTGGCCAACGAGTGTGGAGCAATGTCGCGTCAACCTCCCTGGCCATCGACACTGCGCCAGTTGTTGCCGATTTCGATGGCGATGGCAACAACGATATTGTTGCCCATCTCAGCAGTTGGTTCATAACTCTGCCCCCGGATACCGATAAGCGCGGACGACTGCTGCTGTTAATGGGCGACGGTCGCGGCGGAATCGCCCGACAAGAAGTTCGCTACACGTATGGCAGCGATCCCCATGACGTTGAGCGCGCCACCGGACTCGCAGTGGGCGACTTCGACGGCGACAGCGATCCCGACGTGGCCATGAATGCGCAGCAGTTCGACTATTGGGGGCAGCGCTGGAACTATCGCGCAGACGTCTATCCCTACGACCGCATCGCCGGATTCGGGCCACCGCGGAACATCGGCAGCGATCCGCAATCCAAGTACCTCGTCGCAGGCGATTTCAATGGCGATGGTCGCGCGGACGTGGCCATCAGCAATGAAGAAGTCGACCCACTGAAAACAAGATTCTCGCTGTATCTACAGCGAATGGACGGCACGTTTTCGGATTCGCCCATCGTGAAATCCACTTATCTTCAGTCAGTCGATCCAGAAGCCGTCGATCTGGATCAGGACGGCGACACCGATCTCGTCGTCGGGCACAACGGCGCGGGGCGCGTCGGCCGTTATCTGCAGTCCGGCGGCGTATTGGAGAATGCGGTCTATCACGACTACGGCGGCTATGCTGGCGTCGGCGAAACAAGTCAGTCGGTGGGCGATCTCGATGGCGACAGTTGTCCAGAGGTCGCGATCGCAGTGCGCTACGACGGCCTGTTCGTGATGAAAGGGTCCGGCTGCGCGCCGAGAAGGCGCCTGACTAGCATCCCTCTACGCGCCGCACTCTCCCCGATGCCGGCAGCGCGCGCGATCGCTGCGCCACTGCCGCAACGAATACGGATTGCGCCGAGATCCCAGCTGCGCTTCGACGAACGCGACCGGCGATAAAGAAAAATGGGGTCACGTTGAGCTACCCCAGCACCCGACACCGCGCCAAAGTAAACGGTGCCCCAAGGCACCGAGTAGCGAGTAGCCCGGGTAAGGTCGAAGACCGCACCCGAGGCTTTTGATCTTCAACCGCCACGGAGGCTTGGCAACTTGCGTTTTCCCGGGTGCGTGCTGCGCACTTACCCGGGCTACTGCACTTGAGAACGCACCGTCATCCTCGCGCGAGCGAGGACCCATGCATGATCGCGATGATGGTTCGGGTCCTCGCTTGCGCGAGGATAGCGGCAGATCACGACCGTCGCGTTCAATCGACTCCCATAGAAATAGGGTCAGGTTCAATGACCAACATCCACTCCTGGCCGAACCCCGCCCCCACCACCCGGCGGAAATCAGTTGCACAGGCGCATGCATAAAGAAAAATGGCCGCTGTCCAATTTTCCGGCGCCTGGTGACGCGCTCACCTGGCGTACTTGGGGGCCGCAAGCGGAATCGGATTCGGATTGGCGATCACCCATTGCACAGCCAACGCGGCAAGTCTTTGCAACTGATCGACGTCGCCATTGCCTGAACGCAATTCAGTCGCAATGCGACGGGCTTCCGCGATCGTGTCGCTCGACAACGGCGAGGCTGACGCGACATGTACGACGAGCGCATCGAGCATTGCCCTGAAATCCGCGTCCCAGTTCGTGCCGCCGTTCTCGAGAATTTCTTGCGAGATGCGCCCGGTGATGCGGATCGCTTCGCCCTGTGTGGTTGCGGCCGCTCCAGAGGATGGAACCAGCAATTCCCAAAGCGCTTGATGCTGGTCGGGCCAGTCCATTGCGTCCACGAGAATCGGCGAGACGCCATCATGAATCGCGCGCTGCGCCACAGGCGGGGTTCCGAAAAGACGATAAAGCGTTTTCAAACCGGCATCCGTTTCCGTCAGATAGTCCGGATTGAAGCCGGCGCGATGAAATTCGAATTCGCGGCCAATGCGTTCAACGTCCTTTCGCATCATTTCGGTGACCGCCACTTCGCTGGTCAACAGCAGCTCCGCGATCTTCGTCGTTTCCGGAATATCGATGTTGCGAGCGGTTGCGAGCGCCAATTCGAGCGGAGTAAGTCCATTGCTGGTTTTCACATTCGGATCCGCGCCTTTGCGCAGAAGCGCGCGAATCGATTCGGACTTGTGACTGTCGGCTGCCGCGTGAAGCGGCGTGTGTCCCTGGGAATCCCGCGCTTCGATATTCGCGCCGAGCGACAGCAAGAGATCCACGCCGCCTTTCCAACTGGCGCTGCGGTGGTGCAGTGGCGTGCGTTCATAGGTATCGACGGCATTGATGTTGGCGCCTTGAGCCACCAGCCATTCGACAAGCGCGTCCGGGCAGCTGTAGAAACCAAGCGCGGTATTCTTGCTGTAACCACCCGTGGCTTCAAGCGCGCAAACATCGAAGACTGCGATAAGTTCGTCGAGCGGCGCGGATGCGAGCATTTCGTCGAAGTTCTTTGGCAACGTCTTGCGTTTTTTCTTTGTCATGCCTTCGGCTACCGATTAGGAAACACCGACGCTCGATGCTAGCACGTGCGGGCAACCAGACCATTGGCAGTCGAGCGGCTGCTCTTGGCCGGAAGCGGACATGACCATCGCGAGCGGCTTTCAAAACGGCAGGCATCACGCAACGGTCATGGCGGCGCGGTTGCCTCGGGCAACATCGCCGCATTCGCCACAGCCGCGCCGGTGAACGCGGCGCCGCTCACATCCTCATCGCGCCAGCCGCGATCGGTATCGAGGCCGGTGGTCCACCAGGTATGCGCGTCGATCCGCAGCGGCCCGCGCACGCGTTCGTGGAAGCGCACCGGCAGCAGATAGCCGGCCACGTCGCGATATTCGAGGAACGTGGTGTCGACGTGCGCACCGAGCGTGGTCTCGAAGCCGTTGAGGCTCATGTGGATGCGGAACAGTCGCGCGGTCTGGCGATCGATCCACAGCACCACCTCGTCTTCGGCGGCTTCGCCGAAGCCCGGACGCACGGTGGCGCGAAGGCGGTGATACGCCCGGCCCTGCTCGTCGATGTCCGCGAGCCGGGCCCATGACGTGGCGCGGTCGAGAAAGAAACTGGGGCCGAAATGGAACATGCGGAATGCGTCGTTGGTCATCGCGGTCGCGCGCAGTTTCGCCGGGTCGGTTTCGCGCACGCCGTTGTACGACACCGCCAGTCCATCGCGGCTGCGCACCACGTGCTTGGTGCCGTCGGGGCCGGTATGCGTGATGGCATACAGGCCGTCGCTCGGCCGATAGCGCTCCTCCGAGCGGATGCGGTAACCGCTGTCGCTGACCACCGGCTGGATCTTCTGGATCAGCGCGTACCAGCGGCCGTCGGTGGAGAGATTGATGTCGCCGGGATAACGACGCAGGTCGCCGCCGTGGGCAGCGAGCGTGCGCGCGAAGATCGCATCGCCGCTCAGGCCGTCGGCGAACGCGGTCGCGGGCGGCTCCGGAGGAAAGCGGACGCTCGCGCAGCCGGCCATCGTCAGGCAGAGCAGCATCAGTGCAAGAACGGACAACGACCGGAACGGAGACATGGCGGATCCTGCAGAAGTTGCTGAAGACCAGCATCCTACGGGCGAACGACCGGAACGGATGCGTCCGGCGGTGCGATACAGCGGCTTGATCGACGATGGCGGCCCGGAGGTCGCCATCGCCGTTTCGGCGCCCACCCATCGGAATGACGGGTTTCATCCATACACGGCGCCGACGCGCATCGGCATCAGCACTTCGGCCAGCAGCCGCCGCCGTTCATCAGCGGATTCGGCAGGTCGGGGCGGGTTTCCGGCTGCGCTTTGTCGATCTGCGGCGGATCGAACACCTGACCGCTATGATCGGAGTAATCGGGATCGATCAGCATGATGGTTTCGTTGGGGTCGCGAATATCGTCGGGATCGCCCGAAATCGGCCGCCAACCCGCCATCGTAAGAATGGTTGCATCGCGCACCCGTTCCCACGCCTTGATGTCTTCTTCCGTCGGTTCTTCCGGCCCGGTGTCGGCATCGGGGTTGGAATAGGATTTCACGGGCTTGCCGTCCGGGCCTCTGTAGTCTGCCTGACCGGAAGGAGAAATCAGCAGCGACGACCCATCCGTATACTTGATGAAGGTCGATCCATCCTGGAAATTTTCCTTGTAATCGACCTTGAGGTCCGGCGGTATGTTGGTGGTGCCACCATCGTCGGCGCTGATCAGACTGACATCCACGCCGCCGACCCGGCGCACGGGCGCGTCCTTGTCGTCACGGCCCAGCACCAATGTCAGCCCGTCGAACCCGGCGTCGTAGCCGTGCTCCGCCAACAGTTCGGTATCCAAGCCCAGACGCGTGAAGGCATCCTTGCGATCACCAAGCGGGAACGCGGCCAACGGCGATTCCTGTCCGCCGCCCCGCGCTTCCAGTTCGGCCTGCAGTTCGGCCGGATTGACGATGATCTTGCCGACGCCGAATTCGAAGGTCGGCAACAGTTGCGCGCCGATCAGATCGACGATCAGCGACAGTCCGGGACGGCTCTTGGGATCGTACGGATCGGTGCCGGCAACGACTTCGTCGGCGTCGTTGTAGCCGTCGCCGTCGGAGTCGACCACGTTCCATGCGTAATAGCAGGCGGAGAGATCGCAGACGCGGATGTGGCGCAGTTCGGGATCCGCGGCGTGGACGGACGACGCGAACGACATCGCGCCCAGCACGGACAGCAGCGCGGAAGTGAGGAGTGTTGTTTTCATGGGGTATCCAATGATCGTGTTGCATCCTCCGGTCGATGCTTTCGGCCGGGCCACGTCGCAACATGCGACCGGCTTGCGGGAGAACGCCGCGCATCGTCGATGTCGGCCATGCAGCGCACTCGCTGCGCGACTCGTGTCACAGTTCGCACGACGCTGTCCTCAGCCTTCGATTTACCGCGTTTTGGGCCTTCGCACTCCCTTCCGAGAGCATGACCGGCGCAGGTCTTAAGACGCCGTGTGGACACGCGCAGCGCGCGCCCATGCCATTGAAAAATTACTGCATCGCTGCGTGACTGAGCCGCGGAATCACGGAACAGTGCGAGCGGAACGCGACCCCCGACAGATCGCGCTCCGGATGCCAGATATCAGCGTGACCTCTGGCGGTGTCACCGCGGACACATCCGCAGGATTATCGCCGCACCTCCCTGATGCGACGCCGCCATGCAGACACCCCGGACCCCCCGCCGCATCGGCGCGCTCGCGGCGATCATGCTCGCGCTCGGTGCTGCTCTGTCCGCCACCGCGGCCGCGAAAACGCCCGCCACACCGCCCGCCGACATGACTTGGCGCACCCTGCAAACCGAGCCGTACAAGGGCAAGCAGGACGATATCCACTTCATCGACGCTGACCACGGCTGGTACGTCAACGGCGCCGGCAAGATCTTCGCCACCGTCGACGGCGGCAAGACCTGGACACTGCAGTTGGAGAAGGCCGGCACCTATTTGCGCACGGTCGGCTTCGCCGACGCGGACAACGGTTTCGCCGGCAACATCGGCATCGACTATTTCCCCGGCGTCACCGACACCCGCCCGCTGTACCGCACGCGCGACGGCGGCAAGACCTGGCAGGTGGTCGAGAGCCTCACCGGCGAGCAGGTCAAAGGCCTGTGCGCGATCGACGTGCTGCACGTGCCGTACGTCAACGCCGGCAAGCTCGACCATCGCGTGGTGGTGCACGCCGGCGGCCGCGTCGGCGGGCCGGCGACGCTGCTGCGTTCGCTGGACGGCGGCGAGAACTGGAAGGTCATCGACATGACGCCGCACACCGCGATGATCCTCGACGTGAAATTCTTCGACGCGATGAACGGCGTGGTGTTCGGCGCCAGCGACAGCGACGTGCAGCAGTCGCACGCGCGGATCATCCGCACCCAGGACGGCGGCGTCACCTGGAAAACGGTCTACGAATCGAAGCGCCCGTTCGAGATCACCTGGAAAGGCAGCTTTCCCAGCGCGAAAGTGGGCTATGCGACCATCCAGAGCTACGACCCCAACCCGGCCAACACGCAGCGCTACGTGGTGAAGACCACCGACGGCGGCCGCACCTGGAAGGAACTGCCGCTGGTCGACGACGCGAAGGTGCGTGCGTTCGGCATCGGCTTCCACGATGAGCGCATCGGCTGGGTCGGCACCAGCACGACCGGCTTCCAGACCCTCGACGGCGGCAAGCATTGGACGCCGGTGGACATGGGCCGCGCGGTCAACAAGATCCGCGTGCTGCCGACCGACACCGGTTTCGTTGCCTACGCGATCGGCGTCGAAGTTCGCAAACTCGAAGCGACGCAGCCTCCGGGGAAATGACGCTCGACTCAGGCAAGCAAGGTCACCGCATCGCCGACGCGCAGCGTGCCCGTATCGCGCGGGTCCAACCGCGGAATCAGATTCATGCCGAAGGTGATGCCGGCCGACGTGCGTCGATACTCCTTGAGGATATTCAGCGGTTCGCCATCGTCGCGTCGCGCGCCGGCCACCGGATCGACGGTGGTGAACACGCAGCGGGTGCAGCGCTTGACCGCATCGAACTCGACATCGCCGATCCGCACGCGCGTCCAATCGTCCTCGGCGTGCGCGGCGGAATCGGCGATCACCAGATTCGGCCGGAATTGGCTCATCGCCACCGGCGCGCGGCCGGCGTCGGCCAGACGCGCGTTCAGGCCATCCAGCGCGGCCTGCGAAATCACCAGCAGCGGATAGCCGTCGGCGAAACTCACCTCATCGCCGGGCTGGGCATAGGCGGGATCGACCGCACGCCGCGCGGCATCGTCCATCCGCACCAGGCGCACCGGCCGCTGCAGGCATGCGCTCAGCCAGGCATCGGCGGCCGGGTCGGCGCGCTGCGCGTCGACCGTGTCCTTCCAGATCGACACGCGTAGACGCGGCGCGTCGGGCGGCGGTGGCGCCACGTCGAGATCGGGCAGACCGGGCGCGGACAGGCTCAGGCCTTCGCCCATCGCCGCGGCACGGATCAGCACCATCTCCGATACCTGGCGCGCGGTGATGAAGCCGCCGTCGGCATCGACCGCCAGCCAGCGGCGATCGTGTCGCGGCCCGCGCGGCAGGACATCGAAGGCGTCGACCGCGACGCCCGCGGCCGACTTCAGCGGATACAGATGCAAGGATGCGAGGCGCATGCTGAGAGGTTGATCCGGGATGACGCTGCGACCGTAACCGAGCGCCCGGGCGGCCGTCCATCCTCGCCTGATCCAACACGCCCGCGTGCATCGTGTCCATCTCACCCGATGAGACCCATAGCGGGCAGAATGGCGCCATGCAACTGACCCGGAAACTCGCGATCCTCGCCGACGCCGCGAAGTACGATGCCTCGTGCGCGTCCAGCGGCGGAGAACGCCGGGATTCGCGCGGCACCGGCGGCATCGGCAGCGCCGGTGGCATGGGCATCTGCCATTCCTACACGCCCGACGGCCGCTGCGTCTCGCTGCTGAAGATCCTGCTGACGAATTTCTGCATCTACGACTGCGCGTATTGCGTGAACCGGGTGTCCAGCAACGTGCAACGCGCACGATTCGCCACCGATGAAGTGGTGCGGCTGACCCTCGATTTCTACAAGCGCAACTACATCGAAGGGCTGTTCCTCTCCAGCGGCATCATCCGCAGCGGCGACTACACGATGGAACAGATGGTCGAAGTGGCGCGCAGCCTGCGCGAGGACCATCGCTTCGCCGGCTACATCCATCTCAAGACGATTCCCGAGGCATCGCCCGATCTGCTGGCCGCCGCCGGCCGCTACGCCGACCGGCTCAGCATCAACGTCGAGCTGCCCACCGAAGCGGGGCTGGCGAAGCTGGCGCCCGAGAAGACGATGCCCGGCATCCACGCCGCGATGGGCGAACTGCGCTGGCGCATCGACGAGAACCGCGAGGCACGCAAGCCGCAGGCCGCGACGACGAAGCGCCGCGCCAAGCCGCCGCGGTTCGCGCCCGCCGGGCAGAGCACGCAGATGATCGTCGGCGCCGACGATGCAGACGACCGCAGCATCCTGCATACCTCGCATGGCCTCTACAGCGACTACCGCATGCGCCGGGTCTACTACTCCGGCTTCAGCCCGATTCCCGACGCTTCATCGAAGCTGCCGATCAAACCGCCGCCGCTGTTGCGCGAGCATCGGCTCTATCAGGCCGACTGGCTGCTGCGGTTCTACGATTTCAAGGTCGAAGAGATCGCGCCGGACACCGCACAGGGCGGCAGCGGCATGCTGGATCTCGACATCGATCCGAAACTCGCGTGGGCGCTGCGGCATCCGCAGCAGTTTCCGGTGGACCTCAACACCGCACCGCGCGAAACCCTGCTGCGCGTGCCGGGGCTGGGGACACGCAATGTCGATCGCATCGTGCTGGCGCGGCGTCACGGCAAACTGCGCATCGCCGATCTCGCGCGCCTGCGCGCGCCGCTGCAGAAGATGCTGCCGTTCGTACAGTTGCTTGATCACCACCCGCGCAAGCGCCTGGACGATCCCGGCGTGCTGCGCGCGCAGCTGGCGCCGAAACCGCGCCAGCAGGATCTGTTCGCGGCATGAGCGCCGCACCGGCCGGCACCGCCTTCCGCGCCGAAGTCGAACCGGCCTGGGATCTCGATGCCTGGCGCGCTGCCGCGCGGATCGCGTTGTGCGCCGACCTCGCGCCCGAGGACATCGACTGGACCGGCGATGCCCAGGCCAGCCTATTGCCGGCCACGCCGCTGTCGGCGGCGCAACCGCGCATTGTGCCGCCGCCGGTATCCGCACGGCTGTTCGAACTTGCCGACGCGGTGTTGTGCCATCGCGACCCGCAGCGCCACGCGCTGCTGTACCGCATCGCGTGGCGAATCGCGCACGGCGAGAAATATCTGTTGGCACGCGTGACCGATCCCGACACACGGCGCGCGTCGGAACTCGCCAAGGCCGTGAGTCGCGACACCCACAAAATGAAGGCGTTCGTGCGCTTCCGCGAAATCCCCGGCGAGCACGATGCGTTCATCGCATGGTTCGAGCCGGAGCACTGGATCCTCGATCGCGTCGCACCGTTCTTCGCGCGCCGCTTCACCGGCATGCGCTGGGCCATCCTCACGCCGTACCGCAGCGTCGCCTGGGACGGCAGCGCGCTCGCATTCGCGCCCGGCATGCACCGCAGCGACGCGCCCGCGGACGACGCCCGCGAGGACCTGTGGCGCACGTACTACGCGCACATCTTCAATCCGGCGCGTCTCAACCCGCGAATGATGCGTCAGGAAATGCCGCAGAAATACTGGAAGCATCTGCCCGAGGCGCACCTGCTGCCGGAGCTGATCCGCACCGCGGGCGAGCGGGTGCGCGAGATGCAGGAGCGTGAGGCGCAGGGGCCGCGGCGGAAGATTCCGAAGCGGCGCACAGACAATGACATCGCTTAGGATGGCGCATCGCCCGCAACGGGCAATTGTCGATCTTGTACGTGCATGAAACGAGTCTTCACCGCTCTGCGATCTCTCTTCGGCGTAGCCCACGCCGCGGAGCCCAGGATCGAAACGATCGATCCCGCCGCAATATTGTTCTCGATCCCGACACTCTCCAATGCGTTGCCGCCACTGGAGACCGTCGGCGGAAATCACGGTACGGACGACCTCTTTTTCCATGAGGACGACTGGCGACAGCTGGAATTCTTCCCGGCCGGCAGGATCATCGAAGCGCAAGCCATGCTTAAGGCGCTCAAAGTGTTCTCGACCGAGCATCGCGAGGCGAATGGTTGGAAGCGCATCTATGTACGGGAACTGGAAGCTGTCCCCGTCGTGACCGGTCAGGATGCGATGCGCGCGCTGGCCGATCTGCTGGACTCCACACTTGGCCCGGCACCGATACTGCATTCCTCGAACGCGATCTCGGGGCGAGTCGGTGCAGGCTTCACTCTGCATGTCGGCGGCAATATCCAGCTTTACGGCCACACCGACGCGAGCGGTATCCCGGTGCTCGGCGCCAGCGTTGGACCAGACCCGGACGACACCCGGCTCACAGATACTTTCGTCCTGCTCAATCAGGCATACGGCTTGGTGCTGGTGGATTGGCAGCAGCAATTCATGCTGCTTTCGCAAGAGAGCGACGGCAATCTGCGCGTGTGGCAACCCTGACAATCAAGGCCGCAGCGAGTCGGCAACGACGACGCGAAAAAGCGTGCGCGCCTTCTACGCCAGATACCCGCCATCCACCGCCAAACACGTGCCGGTGACATACCCCGCCGCCGGCGAACACAGGAAGAGCACCGCCGGCGAAATCTCATCCGGCTGCGCGCTGCGGCCCATCGGGATCAGCTGCGACATCATGCCCATCAGCTTCGGATTGGATGTGATCGACGACGCGAACTTGGTGTCGGTGAGGCCCGGCAGCACCGCGTTGACGCGGATGCCTTGGCACGCGAGTTCCTTGGCGAAACCTTCGGTCATGTTGACGATGCCCGCCTTGGTCATCGAATACACGCCCTGTCCGGCCGCGGGCCGCTTCGCGTTGACCGAAGCGATGTTGACGATGCTGCCCGCGCCCTTGGCTTTCATGCGTCGCGCGGCCTGCACCGTGGTCCAGAAATAGCCGCGCAGATTCACGTCGACGGTTTTCTGGTAGCTGCCCAGATCCATGTCGATCATCGGGCCGAAATACGGGTTGGTGGCGGCGTTGTTGACCAGCAGATCCGGAGCCTTGTCGGCCGCGTCTAGCGTGGCGAACAGGGCTTCGATCGCGTCCGGATCGCCGACGTGCAGCGCATGCGCTTCGGCGGAGCCGCCGGCCGCGCGGATCGCGGCCGCGACGGTTTCGCAGGCCTCGACATTGCGCGAAGTACAGACGACGTGCGCACCGTGCGCGGCGAGCGTATGGGCGATGGCTTCGCCGATGCCGCGCGATGCGCCGCTGACCAGCGCGATCTTGCCGGAGAGGTCGAACAATGGGTCGGAGATGGACATGGAAGGCCACGGAATCAGGAGTGGAAGGACGGCACGCGCGGGGCGGCTTGCTATGCTGGCGAGACTAGCACAGCAGGGGCGGGACACATGGACAGCAGACGACGCGTACTGATCACCGGCGCCGGCAGTGGATTGGGCCTTGCGCTGGCGCATCGCTACGCACGCAGCGGCGCGCGCGTGGCGTGCGTCGACCTCATCGCCGAGCGCGCCGAAGCGGCCGCCGCGGCGCTGCCGGGCAGCGGTCATCTCGCGCAGGTCGTGGATGTCGGCGACGACGCGTCGATGCAGGCGCTGCACGATCGCATCCAGCGCGAATGGGGCAGCGTGGACGTGCTGATCAACAATGCCGGCATCGCCTCGGTGGGCGCGATGGTCGACACCACCATGGAAGAGTGGCGGAAGATCATCGACATCGATCTGCTGGGCGTGGTCCGCGGCTGTCGATTGTTCCTGCCGGCCATGCTGGCGGCGCGCAAAGGCCAGATCATCAACACCGCGAGTTTCGCTGGCCTGGCCGGCGCGCCGGGCATGATGAGCTACGGCGTGGCGAAAGCCGGCGTGGTCGCGCTGTCGGAACAACTGCGCGCCGAGACCCACGCCAGCGGCGTCGGCGTGAGCGTGATCTGCCCCGCGTTCTTCCGAACAAACCTGCTAGAGACCGCATTCGCCAGCGACAAGATCAAGGCGAAGGTCATCAAGCTGATGGACACCTCGCCGGATACGCTGGACGGCGTCACCGACAAGGTCTTCGCCGCAGCCGAACGCGGCGAATTCATGATCATTCCGACCAAGCGCGAGCCGATGCGGTGGCGGATGAAGCGTTTTCTGCCTGAAATATATTTCAGCCGACTTTGCAAAAGCATGCGGAAGCTGAAAGCAAGTTAATTACTCAATTAAAACGCCCGAAACCGAGAGGGAAAATTCCCCTCTCGGCGTGGGACTAACCTAATTTTCAAGATTGGGTTGAAGTTTATCCGCCAACGCATCTGCCAAATGGCAATAGGCCTCTATCTGAAAACGTCGGCTGCGTTACGATCCACATTTGACGATGTCCAGGTGCGTATCTAATCATCCATACGGATTGCGCCGGAACAACGGTGGGCAACGCAGCCAAAGCTGCAAGCTGGCGCTCCACATCAGTACTATTTTGACATGTCAGCGTATTATTTGCCTGGCGTGTACCACCAACAGACTGCCGATTAAAACTACCGCTACCACCGCCCAGATTTATCGGTATATAGCGAAGCATGATCACATAGGATGTGCGGGTTGGTCTAATTCCGACAACCTCGACAGGTGGCAAAACAATTGGATCGCACCCTGTAGTCGTCGCTTGGCTGGGGCGAATACTCTGTTGTTGTTGCCCGCCGCCGCCACCGCCACCGGACGGCGGCTGATAAAGAGAAAGTGGACGATATTCGTCGCCGCTCCGTAGTGGCTCGGCCACAGCATGATCTTCATAGAAGTTGTCATCACGCAACCATCGGTTGTTTACAGCATCGTAACTATAGAATCCAAAATTCGCGCCGATCAATGATGTGGTCGAATCACAGAACGCAATAGCGTTGCCACTCACAACAAAGGCAATTAAAAACAAAATAATTTTCATGATTGTCTTCCTTGTATGCATTGGGAAATCCATTAAAAAAACGTGATATAGAACACTATTACAATGTGTTTTTTATCACATTCTAACAGAAAATTTAAAAAAACACCTGTAAGAAACAACAGTGTCGTCAAAAAACGTGTGCACAAAATTAATGCGGCTCAACGCCGCTCTTTCATCCCCATCACCACCCCAAGCCCCGCAAGCAGCGACACCGCCGCAGTGCCGCCGTAGCTGAGCAGCGGCATCGGCACGCCGACCACCGGCAGCAGGCCGGAGATCATGCCGGCGTTGACGATCACGTAGACCGAAAAAGCGAGACCCAGCGCGCCCGCGAGCAGGCGCGAGTAGGTGTCGCGGGCTTCGCTGGCGATCCACAGGCAGCGGCCGACGACGAACATGTACAGCGCCAGGGTGATGCTGACGCCGAGCCAGCCGAATTCTTCGGACAGCACCGCGAAGATGAAGTCGGTGGTGTGTTCGGGCAGATAGTCGAGGTGCGACTGCGTGCCCTGGCCCCAGCCCTGGCCGGTCCAGTTGCCGGAGCCGATCGCGATCTTCGACTGGATGATGTTCCAGCCGGTGCCGAGCGGATCGGATTCCGGATTCAGGAAGGTGCGGATGCGGTCTTTCTGGTACGGGCGCAGGAACCAGAACCACGCCACCGGCGCGGCGGCGGCGGCGCTGGCGCCGGCAGCGATGAACCATCGCCACGGCAGGCCCGCGAGGAACAGCGCGAAACACCCGCTTGCCGCGACCAGCATCGCGGTACCGAAGTCGGGCTGCAGCAGGATCAGCAGCGTCGGTACGGCGACGATGCCGCCGGCGATCAGCACCGTGGCGAACCGCGGCGGCAAGCGTTCCTGGTGCAGATACCACGCGGCCATCATCGGCAGGCTGAGCTTGAGCAATTCGGCCGGCTGGAAATAGAACACGCCGAGATTGATCCAGTGATTGCCGTGCCTGCCGTCGCCGATGAACAGCACCGCGACCAGCGGCAGCAGCGATCCCGCGAACACCAGCGGCGTGATGCTGCGCAACTGCGTGGGCGACACCCGCGACAGCAGCCACAGCGCGCCGAGGCCGATGCCGTAGCGCGCGCCCTGCGCCACCACCAGTCGCGGGTTTTCGTTGCCTGCGCTGTACAGCACCGCCAGCCCGATGCCCATCAGCGCCAGCAGCGCCGCGAGCAGCGGCAGATCGAGGGTGCGCGTGAAGCGCAGGAACAGGCCCAGCAGCCAGCGGACGAAGGCGCTCATCGTACGGGCGCCTGCACGGTCGGCGGCTTGGCTGTCGCGCCGCCGCTGTCGACGCCCTCGGCATTGCTGCCGGCGCTGGAGACGACATTCGCGAACGGGTTGGCGGCGAGCTGGGCTTCCAGCACTTTCGGGTCGGGCTCCGGCATCTTGCCCAGCAGCCAGGCATCGAGGATCTTGCGCGCGATCGGCGCGGCGGTGCTGGCGCCGTAGCCGCCGCCCTCCACCACCACCGCGAGCGCGATGGTCGGGTTCTCGGCGGGCGCGTAGCCGATGAACAGCGCGCGATGGCGCAGATGCATCGGCAGGTTGCGCGGGTTGAGGCTGACGTTGCCGCGACGGCTGACGACCTGCGCGGTGCCGGTCTTGCCGGCGATGAGATACGGCGCGCCGACGCTGATCACGCGCGCGGTGCCGCCGGGGCCGTGGACGGTGCGGATCATGCCTTCGCGGATCACCTGCAGGTTGGCGGGACTGCGGCTGATCGCGCGCGGCGCCGGTTGTTCCAACATCACCCACGGCTTGTCGAAATCAGTACGGCGCGCGCTGACCAGGTGCGGGCGGCGCATCAGGCCGTCAGCGGCGAGCGCGGCAGTGCTCTGCGCGAGCTGCAGCGGCGTCGCTTTCCAGAAGCCCTGGCCGATGCTGGAGATGATGGTGTCGCCGGGATACCACGGCCCCTGTTTTTTCGCGTTCTTTTCCTTCCACTCCGGCGAAGGCAGGATGCCGCCGGTTTCGCCGGACAGATCGATGCCGGTCGGCGCGCCGAACCCGTACAGCGACAGGTATTCGTCGAACTTGCGGATGCCCATGTCCAGCGAGAGCCGGTAGTAATAGGTATTCACCGAATCGCCGATCGCCTTGCGCGCGTCGGTCCAGCCGTGGCCGCCGCCGTGCGAGTCGCGGTAACCGCGCTTCTGTCCGGCGATGCGGAATTCGCCGGTCGACAGCACCTTGTCCTCGGGCCTGCGCAGGCCGCTGTCGAGGCCCGCCAGGGTGATCAGCGGCTTGAGCGTGGAGCCGGGCGCTACGCCACCCAGCACGTTGCGGTTGAACAGCGGCCGCGCCGGATCGTCCATGAAGCGGCGGTAGTCAGTATGCGAAATGCCGTTGACGAACAGATTCGGGTCGTAGGTCGGCAGACTGACCATCGCCAGCACTTCGCCGGTGCGCGGATCGATCGCGACCGCCGAACCGGTGAGCTCGCCGAACGCGATGCTGGCGGCGCGCTGCACGTCGGCGTCGATGCTCAGCCGCAGGTCGGCGCCGGGTGTGGCGGGAATGCGGCCGAGGCTGCCGATGACGCGGCCCTCGACATTGGTCTCGATCTGCTCGTAACCGATCGCGCCGCGCAGGCTGTCGTCGTAGAAACGTTCGATGCCGGATTTGCCGGTGTGGCTGAACGCAGCGGTGCCTTCGCCGAGTTTCTCGATGTCCTGCTTGTCGACGCGGCCGACATAGCCGATCACATGGCCGAACAGGTCGCCATAGGGATACCGGCGGGTGAGATACGGCACCAGTTCCACGCCGGGATAGCGCCAGCGGTCGACCGCGAAGCGTGCGGCCTCGTCGTCGTTGATGCGCAGGCGCAGCGTCACCGGCAGGAAACTGCGGGTGACGCGGCGGGTATCGTTGAAGCGCGCGATGTCCTCGGGCGTGAGCGCGATGATCTTCGACAGCGAGGCGACCAGCGCGTCGATGTCGCCAGCCTCGGCGGGCACCACATCGAGGCGGTAGGCGGGCACGTTGTCGGCCAGCACACGGCCCTTGCGATCGTAGATCAGGCCGCGCGCCGGCACTTCCGGGCGCTGTTTGACGCGGTTGGCTTCGGAGCGCTTGGCGTAGTCGGTGTGGTCCAGCACCTGCAGTTTGAAATACCAGGTCGCAAGACCGCACAGCGCGAACGCCACCGCGAGGACACCCAGCGCGGCGCGGCTGCGGAACTGTTCCGCTTCCTGCGCCGAATTCCTGACGTAATGACGACGCATGGCCTCAGCCCGAGTGCTTGCGGCCCACGCGCAAGCCGTCCAGCAGCACGAACAGCGGCGGCCACAGCGCGGCACCGATCAGTGGGGTCCACCAGTGCATCCAGCCACGGATGGGATGGCCGAGCACGAAATGCGCGGCGGTGACGATGATCTGATCGTTCAGCAGGAGGCCGCCGATGGCCAGCGCCTGCTGCGCCATCGGATAGAAGCGCAGCTGCGGACGGAAGCGCTGCAGGATGAAGGTGATCACCGTGAGCCGCAGCGCCTGCTCGCCGAGCACGCTGCCGAAGGCGACATCCGCGAGCAGGCCGACGGAGAACGCCAGACCCAGGCCGACGCGGTCGTGGTCTTCCAGCAGCCAGTAGGCCAGCACCAGCGCCAGCCAGTACGGGCGCAGCGGCTGCAGCATCGCGGGCAGCGGCAGCAAGCCGAGCAGCAGCGCGACGAACAGGCTCGCCGGAAACAGCCAGGGGCGACGCGTGCGGCTCATCGGGCGGGCACCTGCGGCGGCGCGGCTGCGGCCGCCGGAGGCGCCGCCGCGGCCTGCGCAGCAGTCGGGGCCGGCTCCACGGGCTTGGGCTGGACCGGCGTTGCCGTGGACGGCGTGGGTCGCAGCAGCAGCACATCGCGACCGCGATCCAGCCGCGCCGCGGGTTTGAGGTCGCCGACCAGGAAGGCGCGGCTCTCGTCGCGGCGCAGCGCGGTGATGGTGCCGACCGGAAAACCCGGCGGGAAACGCCCGCCCAGCCCGGAGGTGACGATGCGGTCGCCGACCTTCACGTCGCTGGACGTCGGGACGTTGGCGAGTTCGAGGCGGTCGCCCCGGCCGTAGGCGACCAGGCGGATGCCGTTGCGCGACACCGCCACCGGCACCGCGTGGTCGGGATCGGTCAGCAGCAGCACGGTCGCGGTGGACGGGCGCACATCGATCACCTGACCGATCAGGCCGCCGGCATCGATCGCCGCCTGCCCCATGCTCACGCCCTGATCGGCGCCGATGTCGAGGATCACGCGCTGGCGGGTGGGATCGAGGGCGATGTCGAGGATCGGCGCCAGTTGTACGTCCAGCCCACCCTGCTCCACCGCGCCGAGCAGGCCGCGCAGACGCGCGTTCTCGGCGGCGGCCGCCTGCAGCCGCGCGATGCGCGCGCCGCTGATCAACAGCGCATTGCGGAGGGTTTCGTTGTCCTTCGCCAGCCGCGCGCGGGTGGAAGCATCGTCGCGCACGGTGTCGCCCAGCTTCGCCGGCAGCCCGGCCAGCCGCCACAGCGGCTGCACGACGATCTCGACCTGCCCGCGGATCGCGGTCAGCCAGTCGCCGCGGTGATCCATCACCATCAGCGCGATCGACAGCGACAGCGCGACCAGCAACCGCAAGGTGCCCGCGATCTCGTCGGAGCGTTGTGCGGAGGGGCCGGCGTAGGGAGGCACGTCAGGAAATCGTTCTGAAGTTCGCGAAGGGGTCGGAAGGTGCGACGGTCCGGTCCACGGAGGGGCCGGCGCAAACGGCCGGAGGCCGGTTGCGGAGACTGGCAAAACCCACGCGTTTTGCCCGTCTCTCCGGATCGGCACAGGGATGTGCCGTATCCGGATACAGGATTACTCCGGCGAGAAGAACTCGTTGCCGTGCATGTCGACCAGCTCCAGCGCACGACCGCCGCCGCGGGCGACGCAGGTCAGCGGATCGTCGGCGACCTGCACGTACAGACCGGTTTCCTCGCTGATGAGCTTGTCGAGATCGCGCAGCAGCGCGCCACCACCGGTGAGCACGATGCCGCGTTCGGCGACGTCCGCGCAGAGTTCCGGCGGGGTCTGTTCCAGCGCCAGCTTGACCGCGCTGGTGATGCCACCCAGCGGCTCGCGCAGCGCGTCCAGCACCTCGTTGGAGTTGAGCTTGATCATCCGCGGCACGCCTTCGGCGAGGTTGCGGCCGGAGACTTCCATCTCCATGACCGTGGCCTGCGGATACGCGCAGCCGATCGTCAGCTTGATGCGCTCGGCGGTGGCTTCGCCGATCAGGGTGCCGTGGGCGCGGCGCACGTAATTGATGATGGATTCGTCGAAGCGGTCGCCGCCGATGCGCACCGACTGGGCGTAGACGATGCCGTTGAGCGCGATGACCGCGATCTCGGTGGTGCCGCCGCCGACGTCGATGACCATCGAGCCGCGGGCTTCGGTCACCGGCAGGCCGGCGCCGATCGCGGCCGCCATCGGCTCCTCGATCAGATACACCTCGCGGGCGCCGGCCTCTTCGGCCGATTCCTTGATCGCACGGCGTTCGACATTCGTCGAGCCGCAGGGCACGCACACCAGCACGCGCGGGCTGGGCTTGAGGAAGCGCGACTTGTGGACCTTGCGGATGAAGTGCTTGAGCATTTCCTCGGTGTAGGTGAAGTCGGCGATCACGCCGTCCTTCATCGGACGCACCGTGGTGATGTGGCCGGGGGTGCGGCCGAGCATCTGCTTGGCCTCGCTGCCGACCGCCGCGACCGTGCGGTTGCCGCCGCCGACGCGGTCGTGGCGCACCGCGACCACCGAAGGTTCGTTCAGGACGATGCCCTGGCCGCGCACGAAGATAAGGGTGTTGGCCGTGCCCAGATCGATGGACAGGTCGTTGGAAAACATGCCGCGGAACTTTTTGAACATCGGGAAGCGTGCCGGTGGGGGAGCGTTACGGAGGGTGCCGGAGGGCAAGAGGCGCAAAAACCGCCGGGAAAACTGCCGGATCATCGCGAAAGCACTCCCTGGCGTCGCGGCGCTTGCAGCAGCCCGTTAGGGTAACAAAAAACAGGTTCCACGGCGGGAACGACATGCGTGAAACGCGCATCTTCCGCAACGCGGCCGCGGGATTCCGGCCACCTGCCGGCAGGCCGCTGGCCCTGCGCCGCGAGCGTGGCGGATCGACGCCCCTGCGGACGTGATGCTGGTCTCGCTGCGGACCAACCGCTACCCTATCGGGCTATTTCCCGGAAGAAGACACGACACGATGGCTGCCCTGATCTGCGGTTCGTTGGCCTACGACACCATCATGGTGTTCCCCGACCAGTTCAAGAACCACATCCTGCCGGACAAGGTCCATATCCTGAACGTGTCGTTCCTGGTGCCGCGGATGCGCCGCGAATTCGGCGGCTGCGCCGGCAATATCGCCTACAACCTCAAGCTGCTGGGCGGGGACCCGATCCCGATGGCGACCGTCGGCCAGGACTTCGGCCCGTACCGCGAGTGGTTCGCGGAAATGGGCATCCCGCTGGAGCAGGTGAAGGAAATCCCGGAGCTGTTCACCCCGCAGGCCTTCATCACCACCGACCACGACAACAACCAGATCACCGCCTTCCACCCGGGCGCGATGATGCGGTCGTACGAAAACCACGTGCGCGACGTGCCGAACGTGAGCTTCGGCATCGTCAGCCCGGACGGCCGCGACGGCATGCTGCAGAACTCGAAGGAATTCGCCGAGGCCGGCATCCCCTTCATTTTCGATCCGGGCCAGGCCATGCCGCTGTTCAACGGCGAAGAGCTGCGCGCCTTCATCGAACAGGCCGACTACGTGACCGTCAACGACTACGAGTCGAGCCTGCTGCAGGAGCGCACCGGCTGGAGCGAGGACACCATCGCCGGCAAGGTGAAGGCCTACGTCGCCACCCAGGGCCCGCGCGGCGCGCGGATCTTCACCGGCGGCAAGACCTACGACATCCCGCCGGCCCACGAGCGCCGGGTCACCGACCCCACCGGCTGCGGCGACGCCTTCCGCGCCGGCCTGATCTTCGGCATCGAGAAGGGCTACGACTGGCCGACCATCGGCCGCATCGGCAACCTGATGGGCGCGCTGAAGGTCGAGCACCCCGGCACCCAGAACCAGCGTTTCGACTACGCCGAGTTCGCCGAACAGTTCAGCCAGCAATTCGGCTACGCGCTGTAAGCAGCCGAAAATCCCGTAGAGCGGCCTTCAGGCCGCTGCTTTTAATGGCGGCAAGAGCGTTTCAAACCCTTGCAGGTTGATTGCCGTCGGCCGCGGGCGCGGCCACGCGGCCTCTGCGGATCAGGATGCAGCGGCCTGAAGGCCGCTCTACAACCATTACGACCGGCTAACCTGCGCGTTCCCCCTCTACCGGAACTCGTTCATGGCCATCGCCTACTGGTGCATCCTCATCGCCGCCGTCCTGCCCTACGTCTGGATCGGTGTCGGCAAATCCGCGGCCCGCGGTTACGACAACCGCGATCCGCGCGGCTGGGTGGCGAAACAGAGCAACCCGCGGACCCAACGCGGCAACGCCGCGCATCTCAACGCCTTCGAGGCCTTCGCGCCGTTCGCGGCCGGTGTGCTGATGGCGCAGGCCGCAGGCGTCGACCCGGGGCGCATCACCGCGCTGGCGGTCGCCTTCATCGTCTTTCGCGTGTTGCACGGCGTGTTCTATCTCGCCGACAGACACCTGCTGCGCTCGTCGGCATGGGCGGGCGGCATCGGCTGCGTGCTGGCGCTGATGGTCCAGGCCGCACTGCGGATGGGTTGAGAAGCGGGTTGTTGCGTAGAGCAGCCTTCAGGCCGGCCCAGGACGAAACCGGAATACAGTGGCAGCTGAGGCCGCGCCTGCGGCTGATGCCAATGAGCTGACACGGATTTGAACGCTGTTGCCACCGGCGAAAGCAGCGGGCTGAAGCCCGCTCTACAAGGCCCATAGATTTTTCGGACGCACAAAAAAAGAGCGCGCACATATAGTGCGCGCTCCCGGAGAAGATCATCCTGACGTCACCCGTGCAGGTGCGTTCCCCCCCTTGCAACCTCCGTATTGCAGCCAGCGTCCCTACCGGCTGGAGAGAGAATACCGATGTGATTCCTGCTGTGAAGATGGGGGGTATGCGAAAAACAGCCAATCCCGGTGAGCGGACTTCAGGAAAGTGCGCTATCTGCCTGATTCTCATGCTATCAATAGTGGCATGCTACCGAAAGCAGACAGAGTGCAGACAACTTTGATAGCAGGGTGACTATTGCTGGCAATTCCAATATCTTCATCACAAGTGTTTCGATATGGCCGATTTCGCCCCTTTTCCGTGAACTGGATCACAGAAGAATGAACTCCCAGAACAGAATTCGATTGGCGCGGCGCCATTCCGGCCTCTCGCAGGCGAAATTGGCCGAGGCGATCGGCGTTCAGCGCAGTGCAGTCAGCCACTGGGAGTCGCCCCAGGGCAAGAATCCCAGCGTCGATCACCTGCGTTCGCTGGCGATGGTGGCCGGGGTCACTTTCGAGTGGCTGGCGACCGGTCGCGGCAAGATGCAGCTGTCCGAGGACGCGATGCTGGACTCGGTATCGGCGGCAGACGCGATCCTGGTCGAGGACATGCTGGAGCTGCGCTTGATACAGGGGTTCCGGGAAGCCTCGCCGCGCACGCGCATCGCGCTGGTCGAGATCGTCGAGGAGCTCACCGCGAAGCGGTTGGGTCGCAGCCGCCCCAAACGGCCGCTGGGAAGCGAGTGACTTAGGGCGAGCGATGCGGCCGCGGCCGCCCGCTCGTCGCGCATCCGACCGGAACTGATCGTTGCGGAGGCTGTCCGAGCCTCACCTCCTGCCACACTTCCTCTCTGCCCTACACTGGCCCGCTGCGGCCCCTGCAGACACCCGCGCCCGGACTGATCGCCATGCCCCCATTCCCCCGACGCCTCCTGCTGTCCCTGGCGTCACTGCTGCTCTTCGCTGCATTGCCCGTCGCCGCCGCGATCGACGAGTCCGATCTGCTGCCGGTCGATCAGGCCTACGTGCTCAGCGCCGAAGCCACCGCAGCGGACACGGTGCGTATCCGCTGGAAGATCGCCGACGGCTATTACATGTACCGGCATCGGACCAGCGTGCAGGCGATCACGCCCGGCGCGCGCAGCGGGGCGCTGACGCTGCCCAAGGGCGAGCCGCACGAGGACGAATTCTTCGGCAAGACCGAAACCTATCGCGACGAACTGGTCGCCACCCTGCCGAATATCGTCGGCGCGGGCGCCACCGTTGCGCTGAAGATCAAATATCAGGGCTGCGCCGACGCCGGCATCTGCTATCCGCCGCAGACGCGCACGCTGTCGGTGAAACTGCCGTCGGCTTCCGCTTCCAGTTCCGCTTCGGCAGCGGTCGCGGAGAGCGGCGGCTTCAATCCGCTCGCGCCGCGCGCGGGCGCATCCGGCGTCAACCCGCTCGGCAGCGTGTTCGGCAATACCGGCAAGGCCGGGCCGCTGCCGGAGGAACAGGCCTTCGCGTTCGACGCCATCGTCGGCGACGGCAACACCCTGCTGCTGCGGTTCACGCCGGCGCCGGGCTATTACCTGTATCGCGACCGCACCACGTTCCGGCTCGACGCCGACGGCATCGCGCCGGGCAAGCCGCAGTGGCCTAAAGGCGTATCGCATCGCGACGAGCATTTCGGCGAAGTCATCGTTTACTTCTCGCCGGTCGACCTGAAGCTGCCGCTGAATCGCACCCGCGCCGACGCGCAGCCGGTGACGCTGCGCACGACCTTCCAGGGCTGCCAGAACGACGGCATCTGCTATCCGCCGATGACGCGCACGGTGAAGATCGCGCTGCCCAAGGGCGAAATCACGAAAGCAGCAACGACCGATGTCGCAACGACAGCGCCCGCGATCGACGACAGCACCGCCTCGACGACCGCAGCCGCCGCGACGATCGCCACAGGAACACCAGACACCTCGACCGCCGCAGCCACGGACGCGCAGCCCATTGCGGCGGGTACAGCGAACGCCACGCTGCCCGAGCCCACCGATACCCGTTCGACCGAAACCCTGTTCTCAGCGCTGCTGCTGGCCCTGCTGGGCGGCCTGATCCTCAATCTGATGCCCTGCGTGCTGCCGGTGCTGTCGCTGAAGGCGCTGGGTCTGGCCGGCAGCGGCGAAAGCCCGCAGCACGCCCGGGCGCACGCGCTCTGGTACACGGCGGGCGTGCTGGTCAGCTTCGTCGCCTTGGGCGGGCTGGCGCTCGCGCTGCGCGAGGCGGGCCAGGCGCTGGGCTGGGGCTTCCAGCTGCAGCAGCCGCTGGTGGTGGCCGCGCTGGGCCTGCTGATGTTCGGCTTCGGCCTGAGCCTGTCCGGCGTCTGGCACGTCGGCGGGCGCTGGACCGGCGTCGGCCATCGCCTGGCCAGCCGCAGCGGCGCGGCCGGCGATTTCTTCACCGGCGTGCTCGCGGTAGTGGTGGCCGCGCCCTGCACCGCGCCGTTCATGGCCCCGGCGCTGGGCTGGGCCTTCGCCGCGCCCACCGCGTCCGCGCTGCTGGTGTTCGCCTTCCTCGGCCTGGGGCTGGCGCTGCCGTTCCTGCTGATCGGCTTCGTGCCCGGGCTGGCGCAGCGCCTGCCGAAACCCGGCGCATGGATGGAAACCTTCAAACAGCTGCTCGCGTTCCCGATGTACCTCACCGCGATCTGGCTGGTGTGGGTGCTGGCGAAACAGCGCGGCGCCGACGCGGTCGGCTGGTGGGCGCTGGCCGCGCTGGCGCTGGCATTGGCGGCCTGGGCCTGGACCCATGCGCGCATGCGTGGCACCCGCTGGGGCCAGGTCGTCGCGATCGTCGCCCTGCTGGCGGCGCTGCTTCCGCTCTGGTCGATCTCGAAACTCTCCGCCGCCGACGCCGCCCAGGTGCAACTGCCGGCCGACTCGCGCGCGGTGCCGTTCTCCGAACAGCGCCTGACCGATCTGCGCAACGCCGGCCGCGTCGTCCTGGTGAACATGACCGCCGACTGGTGCGTCACCTGCAAGGCCAACGAGAAAGCGGTGTTCGCCCGCGACGGTTTCCGCGAAGCGCTCGACGATGCCAACGCCGTCTATATGGTCGGCGACTGGACCGATGTCGATCCCGCAATCACGAAATATCTGCAACGCTACAAAGCCGTCGGCGTACCGTTGTATGTGGTGTATCCGCGCGACGGCGGCGAAGGCGAAGTGTTGCCGACGGTGCTGACGCCGACGATGGTGAGTGAGGCGTTGGGCAAGGCCGATCAATAACGAGTTGGATATTTGTGGAGCTTTCAGTGTTCGGACTGTTCAAGAAAAAGAAAGAACCACCCCGGGAGCATCCCAAAAGGTTTCCGCCTGTTCCAGATTGGCGGCCAACGATTGCGCAACCCATAGATCGGATCATCGAGCGGCTGCGCTTTTATACCAACGGCCAAAGTGACCTTGTGGCATTTACGCATGGCACCTGCGTACTACTTCCGGACGGACTTGCGGACGCAGAGGCAGAAGCCTTCGCAAAAGACGTCCTGTCGAAGATCTTCAACTACCACCCGGACATGAACCCAATCCCCATGAATGACGGAAATGTCCTTGTGCAGTACAACCATCCGGCGATCAATTTGGTGATGGACAGCATTGCCGTCCAACATTGGGCACAGATCGACAGTAATCACCAACACGCACTTGCGACCGACGAAGTTCTAATCACCCCGCTTGGATCAAACGTGTTCGATGATTTTGGCAAGAAGGCGCTCTTTGGTCGGTGCTTCATGTTTATGGACGCACAAGAACCCCGGGTCATTCAGATAGCACGGAAAAACGGCTGACAACTCCGTGATGTCGCCTGCCAATACGTTCAATCTTTGGGAGCAGTGCCGTGTCCGCATCTGACAACACATCACTCAATCCACCCGCCGCATGAAAACCCGCAACGTCGTCCTAGTCGCCACGCTCGCCGCGATTCTCGGTGCGGTCGCGGGTCTGTTCGTTTCCGGGCCCGGGCCGTTGTGGCGCAGCAAGCTGGGACAAGAGGCGCTACAGGGCGCGCTGGATGCCAATGCCCCGCCACCGCCGGCGGGCATCGTCGTGGCGAAAACCGGCGAACCGATCCCGTCGCTGCAACTGCCCGATCTGACCGGCCGCACCGTGGCGGTGCCCGCGGCCTGGGCCGGGCGGCCGCTGCTGATCAACGTCTGGGCCAGCTGGTGCGGCCCGTGCATCGAGGAAATGCCGGAACTGCAGCGCTTCGCCCGCACCCAGGGCGCGGAGGGCGTGCAGGTCGTGGGCATCGCGCTGGACGAACCCGATGCCGTCCGCGACTTCCTCAAGCGGGTGCCGGTGGATTACCCGATCCTGATCGACGCCCCCGGACCGGCCGATGCCGGCGTGCGTCTGGGCAATCTCAAGGGCGTGTTGCCGTATTCGGTGCTGATCGGCGCCGACGGGCGGCTGCTGGCGCGGCGTGTGGGTCCCTTCGTGCACGGCGAGCTGGAAGACTTCACTGCCGTAGCCCGCTGAGCGCGTCGCGCTGACACGGCGCGCCAGGCAGTCGAGCACGCCGGCTCCTGCATGCGCCTGGATTCTTTTCTGTAGAGCGGCCTTCAGGCCGCTGTCGAAACCCCGGCAACTTCATTGCCACCAGCCGTGGGCACGGCCCTGATGTCGTCGCGGGTCGGCTTCTGCCTTGGCCCCCCTTCGCGGAAGGAAACGACACAGCACGGCACCCGGCTGCCCCGCTGCGACACCTGACGCCGGAGGCGACTCGCCCGGCTTCGCTGGCCTCGACCCTGTCAGACCTGCCAGATGCCTCATTTTGCGACGGATTCCCGGTTGAACCGGGCGGCCCAGGATCACCGCGAGCGGTCGCCGGAATTTGGCACGAACGATGCTTAAGACCTGCGATAAGCGCATCGCACCTCGGCGCGCTTGCCGCGACCAGGCACGGCCGCGCGGCTCCCTCTTCCACCCAGGTACGACTTCATGTCCGCGAACACCGTCCCGTTCCCCGTCCAGAGCCGGTTGTTCGGAAAGTATTTCGAATACAGCCGCTACAACGACGTGGTCCGCACCATGAACGGCATGCTTGCGGGGATCCCGGACGGCCAGGCGTGCGTACTGTCGAACTCGGAAGGGCATCACCTGGCCCATGCGGCCGCGCCGATGCTGGACGCGCCGCGTCTGGCGGCCGTCGCCAGCTCGCTGGTGAACATGGCCGAAACCCTGATCCGCGACCTGGGCCAGCATGGCTTCACCGACATGACCGTGCAGACCGACGCCGGCATCGTCGTGATCCAGCGGGTGCCGCGCCCCGGCCAGCAGATGGTGATGCTGACCGCGACCGGGCACGAAACCAATCCCGGACTGGTGGCCAGCCTCACCCGCCACTGCGCCACCGCCATCTCGACGCTGAGCTCGGCCTCCTCGGGCCGCTGACCGCAGCCCCCTCCTTACCGCAGTCCGGCGCCGAACGCAGGACCGCACGTCGCAACCGGCCCCGGCGCCGCAGACCGACACCGAACAACCCGTGCAGGGCGACGGCCCCAGGCAGCAATGCCGGGGCCGTACTTTTTTCCGGCGCCCGCAGATGCGCGGCAGGCGCATCCGGGCCACCGACCCCGGACATCAACCCGCAATCCCGGGCGCGCATCCTCGCAGGGGCGCGGCGACGGAGCCCCCCGGATTCCGGGGCAAAACCTCAAACGCTCGTATGAAAGTATCGGAACTTCGCCGATCTGGACACTACTCCGGCTTTCGCGCAGACTGGTCTCCCAATCGAAGGATCGATTCCATGGCGCGACTGCTCGTACTGCACGGCCCCAATCTGAATCTGCTGGGCACCCGCGAACCCGAAATCTACGGGCACGCGACGCTGGCCGCGATCGATGCGGATCTGGCCGAACGCGCCGCCACCGCCGGGCATGCGCTGGACAGCTTCCAGTCCAACGCCGAGCACGCGCTGGTGGATCGCATCCAGGCCGCGCGCGGCCATGTCGATTTCATCCTGATCAACCCTGCCGCTTTCACCCACACCTCGGTGGCGATCCGCGACGCGCTGGCAGCGGTCGCGATTCCTTTCATTGAAGTGCACCTGTCCAACCCGCATGCGCGCGAACCGTTCCGTCACACCAGTTATTTCACCGATCTGGCGGTAGGCATCGTCGCCGGCTTCGGCGCACCGGGCTATGGCCTGGCGCTGAGCGCCGCGATCGATCGCCTCGAGACCGCATCCACCTGATCCCTTCATCCACTTTCCATCAACGACCACCGACGTCCGCGCCATCGCGCCCGGGCAACGAGCGAGAAGACACCTCATGGACCTGCGTAAAATCAAGAAACTCATCGACCTGCTGGAAGAATCCAACCTGGCAGAAATCGAGATCAAGGAAGGCGAAGAATCGGTGCGTCTCGCGCGCCTGCCCCGCGGCGGCGTCGCGATGAGCGTACCCGCGCCCGCACCGCTGCATCTGGAACACACCCAGCGCGCCGCGCAGCCCACGGCCATGCCGATGCTGTCGCCGGTGGACGCCGCGACCGGCGGCGGCCGCAACGGCCCGGACCTGCCCGACGGCCACGTCGTGCGCTCGCCGATGGTCGGCAGCTTCTACGCTTCGCCTTCGCCGGACAAACCGGTGTTCGTGAAGATCGGCCAGGCGGTCAAGCAGGGCGAGACCCTGGGCATCGTCGAAGCCATGAAAATGTTCAACCCGATCGAAGCCGACGTTTCCGGCACCGTGCTCGCGATCCTGTGCGAGAGCGGCCAGCCCGTCGAGTTCGACCAGCCCCTCTTCGTGATCGGCTGAGGGCGCCGCCATGCTGGATAAAGTGGTGATCGCCAACCGGGGCGAGATCGCGCTGCGCATCCTGCGCGCGTGTCATGCGCTCGGCATCAAGACGGTCGCGGTGCATTCCACCGTCGACCGCAACCTCAAACACGTGGCGATGGCCGACGAATCGGTCTGCATCGGCCCGGCCGCGTCCAAGGACAGCTACCTCAACATGCCGGCGATCATCGCCGCCGCCGAAGTGACCGACGCCCAGGCGATCCATCCTGGCTACGGCTTCCTCAGCGAGAACGCGGATTTCGCCGAACGTGTCGAAAGCTCCGGCTTCATCTTCATCGGCCCGCGCGCCGAAACCATCCGCATGATGGGCGACAAGGTCGAAGCGATCCGCGCGATGAAGGCCGCGGGCGTGCCCTGCGTGCCCGGCAGCGGCGGCCCGCTGGGCGACGACGCCAAGGAGAACATCCGCATCGCCCGCGAGATCGGCTACCCGGTCATCATCAAGGCCGCGGGCGGCGGCGGCGGGCGCGGCATGCGCGTGGTGCACACCGAGGCTGCGCTGAACACCGCGATCCAGACCACCCAGAGCGAAGCCAAGGCCGCGTTCGGCAACGAACAGGTCTACATGGAGAAGTTCCTGGAGAACCCGCGCCACGTCGAGATCCAGGTGCTGGCCGACGGCCAGGGCAACGCGATCCATCTGGGCGAACGCGATTGTTCGATGCAGCGCCGGCACCAGAAGGTGGTCGAGGAAGCGCCCGCACCGGGCATCACGCCCGAGCAGCGCGCCGAGATCGGCAAGGTCTGCACCGAAGCCTGCGTGCGCATCGGCTACCGCGGCGCCGGCACCTTCGAGTTCCTGTACGAGGACGGCCGCTTCTACTTCATCGAAATGAACACCCGCATCCAGGTGGAACATCCGGTCACCGAGATGATCACCGGCATCGATCTGGTGAAAGAGCAACTGATGGTCGCCGCCGGCCACAAGCTGTCGATCACCCAGAGCGACATCGTGCTGAGCGGCCACGCCATCGAGTGCCGCATCAACGCCGAAGACGCCGACACCTTCATGCCCTCGCCCGGCCTGATCAAGCATTTCCACGCACCCGGCGGCCCCGGCGTGCGCGTGGATTCGCACATCTACGAAGGGTATCGGGTGCCGTCGAACTACGACTCGATGATCGGCAAGCTCATCGTGCACGCGCCCGACCGCGCCACCGCGATCGCGCGCATGAAGGTGGCGCTGAGCGAAATGGTGGTGGACGGCATCAAGACCAACATCGCGCTGCAGCAGCGGATCATGGCCGACAGCGGTTTCCAGGCCGGTGGACAGAACATCCACTACCTCGAAAAGCGGCTGGCGGAGCGCAAGGAAAAGACGCTGTCGATTCTCTGAGGCGGCCACCGGCCCGCGAGGGCCGGCCCGCTACTCCTGCTTCCCGGACATCGCGTACAGCAACGCGTATAACAGCGCGGTGCCGGCGCCGCCGAGCAGGTACTGGAGGGCGTCGTAGCTGACCGAACCCACCGGCACGAAGACGATGCCCTTGGCGTCGTCGATCACGACCTTGAGTTCGAGGTTGCCCCACATCCCCTCGCGGCCGATCGGGAAATTCATGTCGGTCTGGCCTGACACGATCAGGTAATCCTTCTTGTCAACGGGGCCGATGGTGTAGATCAGGCTGTGCTTGATCGCGATTTCCAGCTTGCCCCAGCCATCCCACGGGATGGAGAACCAGTTCGCGGTCAGCCGCCCCCTGGGCTGCACTTCGATGGTCTGGCCCTTGCGCACCTGCACGCCCCGCGGGTTCGCGACGCCCTGCTCCACGATCCTGACCCCGCTGCTGGTCTCGATGACCGGATGCATGTGGTCGTCGGTCTGGATGAACCGGACCGTATGCGAGGAATTGTTTTCGATCGATGTGATCCACGCGCTCGACATGCTGACGCCTCCCTTCGTTCGTTGATGTGATGTTGCCGGATGCGGGCGCGTTGTCGGCGAACCCGTCGCACGTCGCAGCGCCATCGCGCGTGCGCATGCCGCCACGCGACGCGCGATGCGCCTATCGCCCTTCTGATACCCGCCCGGTCACCGTATCCACCAGCACATCCGCGCACTGCGGGTTGCCGCCGAACACATACGACGCATGCGCCCACGTCACGCCCTGCGGAATGCGCAGGGCCACGCGGGAATAGGGTTCGGTGTAGCCGAACTGTTCCTTCAACCGGTCTGCATCCGGCAGGTCCATACCGATCGGCCAGTCGATGGTCGCGCCGCTCGGGATGCTGTCGACGCTGGCGGGATTGTCGAACGTACCGTAGCCGGTTTCCTCGACCACCAGCGTCGCGCCGCCATCGCGCCGGAACAGCACGCGCAGTTGATCGATGGCGGCAGGATGCTCGATCAGGCCCGCGGAGGAGTGGCCCTGCGCTTCGAGGAATTCGGCGTCGGGATAGAGGGTTCGGGCGCGCTCGATGGCGATCTGGACGCGTCCGTTAAAACTGAGCATGGCCATCGTGGCGGTGTCCTGTCCTGATGCGGCGCGGCAGGGGCGGCATCGGCAGCGCCAGCGACGCGGGCAGGCCCGCGCCGCATCGGAACTACCACGTCCCCCCTGACCGTGATGCCCGGAAATGCCGGGCACATCCCACCATAACGCAATTCGGCTGGACGCCGGCCGCCGCACGACCATCGTGCATATAACGGCCCCCTCGTCGGCACGGGCTATCATCGGGCTTCTCCGCAGCAGGACAGGACGAGGCAGGGACGTGAATCCGCAGCACGGCGCAGCACCCCACGCAGGCGCGCAGGCCGACGACCCGAACGCGCTCGAAGCCGAACTGCAGACGTTCTCGCGCACCATCGACCGCACCCTGCGCCGGCATTACGCCACCGAAGGCATGCGCCGCCTGCTGCGACAGCCGCGCCATTACCGCGAACAGGGCCGCCCGGTGCTGATGGCCGCGCCTTCGATGTGGCTGATGATGACCGGCCTGCTGGTGATCGCCGCCGCCGCGTTCACCCACTACAAACCGCATCTGCTGCCCGAGCTGTTGCCGAAGCTGCCGCCTCAGCTCTCACCGATGTCGCTCTGGTGGGTCGCCTGCATTCTCCTTGCATTGATCGTCATCGAACGCTGGCTGCTGCCGCGCACGGCGCTGCTGCGGCATCGCTTCCGGTTGATGCGGCTCATGCACACCAACGGCGAGGGCGCTTTCCCGTACGTGTACATGGTCGCGCGCACCGCCAACAGCCCGGCCGGTTTCGGCTGGGAGTCCTGGCGCGGCACGCGCGGCGTGGAGCCCGGCGATATCGTGATTTCGATCAGCGACGCCCACGATCGCGGCCTCGGCATCATTCCGCTGCGCACCACCGGCCGGCTGCCGATCGTCGTCTGGGATCGCGACCTGCTGCAGAACGACGCGTTCCCACCGCTGCCGACGCGCGTGCGCGAACTGGCGATGGCTTTCGACGAAGCCTGCGACCGCAACGTGAAGCACGCCGACCGCATCGAACGCAGCCGCGCGCTGCGCTCGGGTCAGACGCAGCCGAAGCCCGCGGTCGATCCCGCACGCGCCTGGGCCGGCGTCGCGCTGAACCCGAATGTGAAAACGCAGCTGATCTCGCTCGCCGGGCATTTCGCCAGCGGCAGCGCATCCGCCACGCGCGGCCTGCTGCTGTACGGTCCGCCCGGCACCGGCAAGACGCTGATCGCGCGCACCTTCGCCGACAGCATGGGCTGCGCGTTCTTCCCGCTGTCGCTCACCGATCTGAAATCCGGGTTCATCGGCCAGAGCGGCGAGAATGTGAAAGCGCTGTGGATCAAGGCCCGCGCCGAACCGCGCGCGGTGATCTTCGTCGACGAATGCGAAGGCGTGTTCGGCCGACGCGGCGGCACCAACACCGACAGCTTCGTCGAGGAAATCGTCACCGCCTTCCTCGCCCAGTGGGACGGTTTCGACAAACAGGCGCACGTCTGGGTGGTGGGCGCGACCAACCGCCGCGACCTGATCGACGCCGCGATGCTCTCGCGCTTCGAGGATCAGCTCGAAATCGGCCTGCCCGACGGCCGGCAGCGATTGGAAATCCTGGCCGGCGAATTCGCGCGGCTGGCCATTCCACCGCCGCTGCCAGCGAAGACCGAAGCGCTGACCCTGGGCATGTCCGGACGCGAGCTCAGCAGTCTCGCGAAGCGCGTCGCGCGCGAGCACGGCATCAAGACGCCCATCGACGACGACGGGCTCGCCGCATTCACCACCGCGATGCGCAAGCAGGGCTCGACCGCCACCGATTCGCGCGCGAGTTGGGACACGCTGATCCTGACCGACGACACCATGAAGGAATTGAAGACCACCGCCGGCCTGCTGCAACACGCGGACACCTTCCGCAAGCGCGGCATCGGCGTGCCGCGCGGGCTGCTGCTGTACGGCCCGCCCGGCACCGGCAAGACCCAGATCGCGCGCACGCTCGCCAACGAAACCGGGCTGCGCTTCATCGCCGCCTCCACCGCCGACATCAAGCAGGGCTTCCTCGGCCAGAGCGGCCAGAAGGTGCGCGAACTGTTCGAGCGCGCGCGCGAATCGGCGCCGTCGCTGCTGTTCCTCGACGAGATCGACATCATCGCCGCCACCCGCGGCGGACAGTCCGATTCCATCCTCACCGAAATCGTCGGCCAACTGCTGCAGGAAATGGACGGCATCGCCGCGCAGACGCAGTCGGTGTTCGTCCTCGCCGCGACCAACCGCCGCGACCAGATCGACGCCGCCGTGCTGTCGCGCCTGCCGAAACAGATCGAGATCCCCCTGCCCGACCGCGACGTCGCGCGACGCATCCTCGCGGTGATGCTGGCCGGCAAACCGCTGGCCTTCGATCTCGACGCCGGCACCCGCGCGCTCGCACCGCGCACCGATGGCAAGAGCGGCCGCGACCTGCGCAGTTGGGTGGAATCTGCGGAGCACAGCGCGGTTGCGCGCGCGATCGAGGCTGGGGATCCGGATGCGATTTTGTTGGAGTTGCGGGATTTTGGTTGATTCATCGATTCGCGATGACCGATGACCGATGACCGATAACTAATGACCGATGACCAATGACCAATGACAGGCACCATGCCCTGCCTTCTCCCCGCAACGCGGGGAGAAGGTGCCCGAAGGGCGGATGAGGGGCGCTCTTGCCTTCATCGAACGCTCTGTAGGACCGGCAGAAGCCGCGAAAGACGACCCGATAACCCCCCACTCAAGCGAACCTGTTGCTTCTGACAGGTCATGCTCTCGATCAATCGATGCGAGTGTTGCGCCAAGCCCGAATGGGCTGCGAAACATCAGGCGCTCGACTTCTTTGTCGATGGAGGTTGGGACTGCGCTTCGGATCGTCGGCAATCACAGGGGAACGCGCGATGAGCAAGAGTGGATCGGGTGGTGGTGGAAAAGGTGGATCCGGCGGCGGGAAAAGCGGATCTGGCGGGGGTGGTGCGAAGGGCAGATCTAGCGGCGGTGGAAAAGGCCCGGGGAATGGCGGCGGCTGGCCGAGTGGGACACCGGGAAAAACCTCTGGCCGTGGTCGTAGTAACGGGCCTTCCAAGTAGTCTCCGTTTTCTACAGTTCAGGTCCTACCACTCGTTGAGAATTAGGTACCCAACTTTTCTTACTAATACCGTGTAGCTTTTTACAAAAAAATTGCTACGCGAATTACGACCTTTACATTGTCTTTATCTTTGGAAAATCTACTCTGACCCCGGTTTCCTATGTCGCGTAGGGCGGAACCGCCGAAAGCGATTCCACTTGCGCGTTATGTAATAAAGCGCGGTCAAGGAGTTGCAAATCACTGCATGCCCATCGGCACGCGGAAGAAGCCCTGGAAATCTCGGCTGGCGGCTTATGGCGTGGCTAGGCAGACTCTTGGCGGGCCTCCGGTAATGCTTTACAAAGCTGCAAATGCCCGGAACAATCCGATCCTAGGAGCAAGCCAAGGACGCATCATGACTCTTGTGCCCGTCGACATCGTGGTTTCTGACCTTAGTAGCGCCCTACTTCTCTTCGCGTTCCGCGATCCCTTTCTGTCCGCTTGGTGTGCCCGATGAGTGCGATCGCTGCGGCAGACCAATGGGTAGCCCTGCTCAATGACTCTGCTGTTTGCGAAACGGGGGGCGAGCACACCAATGAGGGGATTGACTACGCCAGATTTTTGGCGATGGCTCTTCTAGTTGATATGGAGAAGGCTCAGCTACCCGACTACGCACTTCTTTTTGAGTATCTCCAAGACATTGCCGTCCTCAACTCGTCTTCCACACCAACCAAAGCTACCCTCCTTCAAGTCAAGAAGAAGACCAAAGGCAACTGGACCAGGGCACTTCTTTGCAAGAAGGAGGCCGCATCCGATGGCGCGAGTAAACTTTCAAATCAATCTGGCACAGAGGAGGGCCAATCAGGAACGAAGAAGGGAAACCAGCAGCTTAGCGCCAAGTCGCCCCTGGGCAAGCTGTACCTATGCGTAGATAAGCTATCGGCAGTTGTCGAGACAGATGGTGTTTTCATCTCCAACGCTGGCAGCGACCTCAAGAGCACCAGCGGTGCTGCTGTGACAGCTTACTCGCGGGCGACGCTCCAGCACCTCCACGCGGAGGACCTAGATTACATCCGCAGCAAACTCTCTACTGAGCTAAAGCAGGACACGCTTGCTCATCTCTCCCGTCTAGCTGTCGAGCAGTCGCGTGTAGTTCCCGCTTCGATGCGAGAGACGGTTCGAGGGTTACTGGACGAAATGCTGAGCAACAGCTATCCCATGTTGCCCAGCGTGTCGGGTCAGCTACAGGAAAAACTTCTGGCTGCATTTTCAGTCTGCTCAGGACCTTCCGGAGTAGTCCATACTTTGAGCGATATGGTGGCAAAAAAGGGTTTTACTCGCGAGACGTTCACCAAAATTGTGAGTCAGCTTGCCTCTAAGCGCACTGCAGCAAACCACATAGACCTTGCGATAGATGGCCTTAAAAATGAAGGAATGCCCGCTCGCGCTGCTGACAAGCTAAGAACCGAAGCGGGCCGATTACAAATCCAACTTGTCCGAGAACCGCAGACTAGAGAAGTTTTGCTCTGGGATGTTGCAATACTTGCCGCCCATGCATGCGCACATTTTGGGCAGTACAGACCGGCGCTCGAATCAATCGCCGCTGAGTTAAAAGCTCAGACAGCTATACGTGCGCATGGCCCAACCAACGACCGCGAAAATCAGGCGGTCGCTCTACTGGCACTAATCGATGTCGACCAAGAACCTACGCCGTCTGGTTCGTAACCTTCGGACCAATTCAAATGAGAAGCTTCCAATTCAAAAAGCTATGGCTACTCTCAGAAAGGGAGCAAAAGGCAAGAGTGATCCCCCTGAAACCTCACGCAAACGCTATGGTGGGGACGAATCACACGGGTAAATCGACGATTTCTCGCAGTCTTTTCACTGCTTTTGGATGCTCGACTCGCCCATTAGGCGGTGAATGGGACAAAGATGCAGTCATCGCTGTCGAGTTTGATATAGAAGGTCGGATTTATACGATTCTTCGTAGGGGCGAGGTATACACGCTATTTGATTCGCAGCGCAATCTCCTATGGGCCACATCCGGGGCAGGAGAGCTTAGGGATAAGCTTGGCTGGCTTTTTGGGTTTTCCCTTTCATTGACCGCGAGTGGTTCCAACGATATCCGACAAGCGCGCCCCGCGTTCTTCTTCGCACCCTTCTTCGTCGATCAAGACGGAAGTTGGGATTCGAGTTGGCGCACCTTTCAGAAACTGGGCGAATTTCAGCAATGGGAAAGACCAACTCTTGATCTTGCGCTTGGAATTCGGCCTCCGGCTTATTGGCAGGCTTCCAACGAATTGGCAGCAAAGAATAGAGAGCTTGATGATCTGATACGTGAGCAAAAGATTCTCGAAATTGCTCGGACAAAGTTGGCTGCACGCTTTCCTCGTGCACCATGGTACCGAGATGCTATTGCCTTCCGCCATGAGTTAAAGAGTTTGGAGTCGCAGGCCGGTCGCCTAGCCATTGAGCAGGATGCAATCCTTAGCCGCGCAGCCGAGGCAGCAGCAGTCCGTGACTCGCTTCAGGCACAGGTGCGATTGCTGGATAGCGCCCTCAGTGCGCATACCGCAGACATGGTCTTTCTCGATGGCTATGAGGTTGGGAATGACATCCTTTGCCCAACCTGTGGAACTCCTCATGAGCACAGCTTTCATGAACGACTGAACCTTGAGGCTGAAGCAGACGATTTGCGTCAGCTAAGGATGAATCTAAAGGCAAGGGTAGCAGCAGCCGAGCGCGAGCAGGAGTGCGTGGCCGCGCACCTCGCAGAACTCGATGCTCAAGCAAGGTGTGTAGATGAAATTCTGAGCAAGGAGAGAGGCAAACTAAAGTTGCGAGAGATTATAGAAAGGGCCGGAGTTGAGAACGCGCTTTCCGCATTCGATACTCAACGTGAGCAGCTTGATTTCGCTCACGGAAAAATAGGTCGAGAAATCGAAGAGATCAAGGAGCGTTTAACCGCACTTGATGACCCGAAACGTGCCAAGGAGATTCGAGCGTACTTCAATGGGCGTTACGCCGATTTTGCTACCCAACTAGACGTCCCTACGTCATTGCGCACAAGAAAAGGTGAGATCAAGATAAAGCCACAACAAGGAGGGAGTGGTGGGCCGCGGGCCGTGCTTGCCTACTATTACGCTCTCGCGCACACGGCAGCAAAATACTCCCCAGCGCTCATACCTGCACTAGTCATCGATTCACCTCATCAAAAGGCTCAAGATGAGATCAACCGTCCTATGGTGACGGAGTTTATCTTTAGGAATCGCGTTCCTGGACAGCAATTAATCGTAGGAATTGAGGAAGCCCTCCCAAAAACAATCCAGATAACCGACGACGACAGTGAAACGCGGCTGGCCGCGAAATACGGCCTTCTCATGAGTGAGCAGTACCGCACAGCGTTCTCGGAGCTTTCCGACCTGATAGCAGCGTCAGCTGAATTTATCCGCGAGAACCAACAAGCCAGCGAGCAGCCCGGGTAAGCGCGAAGCGAGCACCCGGGATGATGCAAGGCATGCCTCTCCGAAGAGCCCCGGGTGCGGCCTTCGGCCTTACCCGGGCTACCAAAGGTCGTAAGGCGGAGAACTTTCGTAGGGTGCATAAGCCGAAGGCGTCATGCACCAGCTTAGAGAGTTCGGCGATTGCGATATCTCCATGGCGCATGACGCCTTCGGCTTATGCGCCCTACTACCGCAGCGGGCCGGGATTCACGACGACCTTGGGCTGAATCGGTTGCCGCCCGCACGGCGTGCTTGAGCACGTCCTACGCGACCTGCGGAATGCACTGCAACAGCCGATCCGTTCAACTGTCCGCTTCGATGCCAGATCGCAGGAGGCTTCATTCCCGCCCAACATCAAGCTGCGTCAAATAAAGCCGCAGATCGAACTCCAACTGGTGATAGTCGGGCGCCATGTGCGTACACAACTGGTAGAACGCCTTGTTGTGCTCGACTTCCTTCATGTGCGCCAGCTCATGCACCACGATCATCTTGAGGAAGTCGGCGGGCGCATCGCGGAACACGGTGGCGATGCGGATCTCGCGGCTCGCCTTGAGCCTGCCGCCATGCACGCGGGAGATCGCGGTGTGGGTGCCGAGCGCGTGCTGCATCACCTGCAGCTTGCTGTCGTAGAGCACCTTGCCCAGCGGCACCGCTTTCCGCAGATGCCGGTCTTTGAGCGCTTGGACGTAGTCGTACAGCTGGCCATCGTTGCGCACGGCGTGGGGCTGGCCGTACTTGTCGGCCAGCAGCGCGCCCAGCCGATCCTGCTCGATCAACGCGCGCACCCGCGATTGCAGGTGTTCCGGGTAACCGGCGAAATACTTCAGGACTTCCATCGGCATGGACGCATCGATCTATACGAACCGTGATTCCGCAGGTGGACGCCTTGCGATGCCACGGCAGACGGCATCGGCGTACGCCTGTACGTCATCGCGCGGGCCCCGGCTGCCGCGCGAAGAAACGCATCATTTCGCGGCTGGCGTCCGGGCCCTGCGGGTCGGTGTAGGAGCCGGCCGCGCTGCCGCCCGACCATGCATGTCCGGCGCCGTGCAGCAGCCAGTGTTCCAGCACCGGGCGACGCTGGGCGTCGGTATGCACGGTGCGCGTGTAGGCGTGGCGGCCGGCGGGAGATTCGCGGCTGACGTGCGTCGTCAGCGCGGCGCCCGCGCCGGCCTGCGCCAGCACGTGCTCGCCATTGACCGGGTGCACGGTGCGGTCGCGGTCGCCGTGGAAAACGATGGTGGGCATCGCCCGGCCGCGGCGGACGGGATGGCCGGCGCTGCCCTGGCGCATCGCCGCGAATGCGGTGCCGACGTCGGTGGCCGCGCCCGGCGCCAGACCGGAATGCACGCCGACCGCGGCGAACAGGTCGGGATACGCGGCGCCCATGATTGCTGCCGCGGCGCCGCCGGCCGACAGCCCGGCCACGTATACGCGCGCTGGGTCGACGTTGTGCGCCGCTATCACCGCGCGGGTGATGCCGGCGATGATGGCGGGCTCGCCGCCGTCGCGGGACTGGTCCGCGGCGTTGAACCAGTTCCAACAGCGCGCGCTGTTGGCCGACTGCGGCTGTGCGGGATAGACGACCAGCCAGCCCTCGGTTTCGGCCAATGCGTTCATGCCGGTGCCGGCGGCGAAATCCTCCGGCGACTGGGTGCAGCCGTGCAGCATCACCAGCAGGGCCGGCGGCCGCGTGAGCGCGCGGCCGGGCACATACAGGCGGTAGTCGCGCTGGCCTGCGGGGCCGGCATGGACATGGGCGTCGAAGCGCGCGCCCGGTGCGCAGGCCGGCGCCTGGGCGGGGCCGCGACGCTGACCTTTCAGCGGCATGCTGCGCAGCTTGGCCATCAGGCTGCGGGGCAGCGGGTTCGGGCCGCTGCGGCGGGCGGTTGCGCCCGGAGCAGCTTCGGCGGGCCCGGCGTCGGCGCGAGGCTGCGCCTGCGACGGGTCGGGCGTCCACGCGCCGCCGCTGCCGGGCGACGGCGGCAGCATGTCGATGGGTGCGCGGCCGTGCGGGGTGTTCGATGCGGTGGTGTTGGATGAAGGCGTGTCCGGCGAGGTGGTGTCCGACGCGCCGGTAGCTTCACCACGCAGCACCGCCATCGCCTCGCGCAGGCGACCCTGGCGGGTGAGTCGGGTGGCGTGGGCCATGTCGATGGTCTTGTGCAGCATGGGGTGATGTCCTGCGCGGTAGCGCGGTGGTAACGCGATAGGGAAGACGCCGGCGGCAGGGCCGGCGGGGCATCTCAGACGATGCGGTCGCGCAGGGCGGCCTTGACCTCGGCGCTGGCCTGCAGCGCCCCCAGCACCTGCAGCCGGCCGATGGTTTCGCGCGCCAGCTCCGCGCTGACGTCGGCCGCGATGATCGCCAGCCCCAGCACCTGGATGTCCAGGGTTTCGCCGGCCGCGCGCACCGCTTCTAGGTCCGCCCGAGTGAACTGGCGCAGCCCCAGCTCCAGCCGGCGCCGGGCGACGGACTGGCTGACGGCGTCCTCATGGCGGTCCAGCTGGTTGCGGATGGCGGTGCGGATGAAGTCGGTGCGGTTGGCGTAGAAGCCTTCCTGCACCAGCAGGTCCACCCGGCCCAGGTCCATATGGCCCATGTTGATGGTGATTTTCTCGCTGTCGTTGCCGCGGCTGGGCAGTGTCTGGGCGCGTCTGGTCATGGGCGTACCTTACAGGACCATCTATACGGATGGTATACAGATGTTTCATGGAGGGTGAAGCATTAAGGTCCGTACGATCTCGACCTGATGTCGGGAAGGGCTGGCACCCACGGCGACCACTCACGCGGGATTGCCCGCGGCCTGTGCATACTCGCCTGCCCTCCGATCGGCCCGCTTCGCTTATGGATCCGTACAAGGTTGCCGTGACGCTGGTCGGGCTGGCGCTGCTCAGTGCGGCGTGGATGCCGCAGTTGCTCAAGCGCTATCCGCTGACCCTGCCGATGTTCTACGTGGCGATCGGGTATCTGGTGTATTCGCTGCCCATCGATCTGCCGCGGGCCGATCCGGTGCGGTTCCCGGTGGTGGCCGAGCACCTGACCGAGCTGGCGGTGCTGGTGGCGCTGGTGGGCGCGGGGCTGCGGATCGACACGCGTTTCAGCTGGCGGCGCTGGCGGCTGACCTGGCGGCTGCTCGGCATCACCATGCCGCTGACCATCCTGGGCGGCGTGCTGCTGGGCCAGCATCTGCTGGGTTACGGCCTGGCCACGGCGATGCTGCTGGGCGCGGTGCTGGCGCCGACCGATCCGGTGCTGGCCTCGGACGTGCAGGTGCATGGGCCGGGCGAAGGCGGCGAGGACCCGGTGCGTTTCGGGCTGACGTCCGAGGCCGGGCTGAACGACGGTCTGGCGTTCCCGTTCGTGTGGCTGGCGGTGGCGCTGGCGTTGGCGGGTGCCGGCGAGCCGATGGACTGGGGACGCTGGCTGGCGCTGGACGTGGCGTGGCGCGTGGGCGCGGGCGTGTTGATCGGCTGGGGCGTCGGCTACGGGCTGATGCACCTGATCTTCCGGGTGGAACGCGAGACCTCGCTGGCGACCACCAGCGACGGCATGATCGCGCTCGCCATCACCCTGTTCGTCTATGGCGTGGCCGAGCTGTGCCACGGCTACGGGTTCCTGGCGGTGTTCGTGGCCGCGGTGGTGGTGCGACAGCACGAGCGCGACCACGAATATCACACCACGCTGTCGCTGTTCGCCGAGCAATGCGAAAAGCTGCTGATGGCGCTGCTGCTGATCTTGCTGGGCGGCGCGGTGGCGAGCGGCATCCTGGGCGCGCTGTCGGTGCAGGAAATCCTGTTCGCGCTGATCTTCGTGCTGCTGGTGCGGCCGCTGGCCGGATGGATCGGCACCATCGGCACCGGACTGCAGCAGCGCGACCGATGGACCATCGCGGTGTTCGGCGTGCGCGGCATCGGCTCGCTGTATTACCTGGCGTTCGCGCTGAACCAGGCGAATTTTCCGGGCACGCGGGCGCTGTGGTCGATGGTGTGCCTGGTGGTGCTGCTGTCGATCCTGCTGCATGGCATCAGCGCGCGGCAGGTGATGGAGTGGCTGGATCGGCGGCGTGGGCGTGGGCGTCGCGGTGCTTGATCCGTGGACGCGGCCTGCAATATCGTCGGCCGTCCATGAGGCGGCCGATTTCGTTTGATGGGTATCGTTGCGGATATGGCGGGATGGTGGGGTGCGCTGCGCTTACCCCACCCTACGCTCGCTGACCTGTGCTGCGGATCCGCGGCGCTTCGATTCGACCACGACGATGACGCGCACCCCGTCGATCGAATCAGTCGCGACTGCGGCGCAGCGCGACGGGCACGAACGCGCTGTCCAGCAGGACCCGGACCTGTTCGAAGCCGGGCACTTCCACCAGCACATCCGTTTCAGTGACGTTGTCCAGGACCACCTGCCCCGCGCGATCGGCGGTGAGTGTCTTCGTCGGCACGCCGCGCAGCGGCGACAGCAGGTGCACCGGCGCGAACGCGAGCGGCTTCGCGTCGGCGTCGATGCGCAGACGTACGCGACGCCCGCCCGTGCTGGAGATGCGCGCGCGGTAGCGGGCATCGGATGATGCCTCGCCGATCTCCACCGCATCGCTGAAGTGCACCGTCCATGGCGTCAATACTGCCGCCACGCGGACGCTGCCGGCCCGGTTCAGCGATACCGCCAGCCCTTCCGCGACCGGACGAAAATAGTCCGCCGACGATTCACGCCAGGTCGCGCCTTGCCGATGCTGCAGCACGAAGACCGGGAAAGGATCGTCCATGCGCGGTCGTCGTGGAATATCGATGCCGGGCGTGTCCACGATCAACCAGCGCAGCGGTTCCAGTTCGACTGTCTTCGCGATGACGCCCGCGACGACGGGATCGTCGGCGAGATCGAGGGTCATCGGCAGCCGTTCCGGCCACGACGGCAGGACCTCGACGAGAAAAGACGGCGTTCTGGACGGTGCGATACGGATGTCGATCGATAGCGGCCGCAGCGGGTCGATGTCCGGAATACGCAACATGGCCGATGCATCGGTGCGCAGGCTGTGTTCGCCGCGCGGCGACGACCAGACGACGGTGGCGTCCTTGACCGGCGCGCCGCTGCCTTTTTCGACAAGCCGCACCGCGGCGGTTACCGACAACGCCGCGCCCAGTTCAGAGGCATCGGCATCGAGATCGAACGTCGTAATGCGCCCGGCCGAGAGTGTGACCCGGCGGCGCTCGGTCTCGATGCCGCCGACAACCGCGACCACGTCCAGCGGCCCGGGCGGCAGCGGCGCAACGAGGACGTCTGCGGCAGTGACCCGCAGCGCGCGTTCGTCGTAGGCGTCGAGCACCGCGGGCGCTTCGCGCCGCATCAGCGATTGCCACGCGGCATCCTGCGAACCATCGACACGCCTGAACAGCACGCGCGTACTGCCTGGCGTCCGTGCAGGCGCACGCAACCGCAGACCCGCCGCAACGCGCGGTCCGATCTGCGTCGGTACGTCGTCGCGGGTGAACGATGCCTCATAGAAACGCAGGCCATCGTCCGCACGTGCCTGCAGCACGTAGCGATCCGCCGCAGGCAGTCGCGTTGGCGTCACCACCACCACACCCTGCGCGTTCAATGTCGCCGGCAGGTTCAACCATCGCGTCACCGACGCCAGGCTATCGAGATCGCGCGGCCCGGCGCCTTCACCGCCTCCGCGCAGCCAGGCCCGGTACGCAGCCGCTTCATCCGGCGACACATACGCCAGGCCGACCCGGACCGAACCCGGCGACGCCGATATGTCGCCATCGGGCAGGAGGCGCGTGCCGAAGGTCAGCGCGGATGCGTCCGCATCATGCGCAGCGGTGCGAAGCGCTGCCGTGTCGGCCGATGGAATCGCGTTGATCGCGCTGCGCGGAGACCACCAGAAAACGCCAAAAACAACGGCACCTGCTGCAAGGCAGGCGCCGAGGATCCATGCGGAACGATGAGGCCGGTTGGTCGTGGGCGCTGTCATCGATATTGCGATCGTTCGGTCGGATCAATCCGTGTCCGCGGTCGAATACAGCGAGAGATAGATCGGCGCGTGATCCGACACACCGTTGCGGAACGTGCACATATTGGCGATGTAGTCGCGCCCGGAAGCGGAGTACTCGGTGACGTAGCTGTCCTGCATCCAGAAATGGTCGTAGCGACTGGCGAACGCGCAGCTGGCGTTGATCGACGTCAGTTCGTTGACGCGATAGCCGACCGCCGGCGCAAGCGAGGTCAGGTTGACCCACCAGGGCGAAGTCGCCTCGCGATTGTGATCGCCCACCAGAATCACGTCCTGATCGCTGCTGCTGCCGTCCTGGATCGATTTGAACACCGCGCCGATCAACTGCACCTCGGCCTGCCGCTCGGCGGTCGTGCCGAAGACGGTATGCCAATTGATGAAGGTGTAGTCGGCACCGGTCTGCGTGTGACGGACCTTCACGATCTGCGGTTCGCGCTCGAATTTGTCGCCGCTGTCGGCCCATACGGTGGCGGACAGCAACTGCACCCGATCGGTGCGGAAGAACACCGCGTAACGTTCTTTGTAGCTGCTGCGGCCGATGGCAGCGGTGACACGATAATCCCAGGCGAACCCGCTGACCGCGGTCAACGCAGCAGCGAGACTGGATGCGGATTCGGCATACATCACTTCCTGAGCGAACACGAGATCCGCCCCGTTCGCGGCTCCGGCCGAGCTGCCGTAGTTGTTCCATATCTGCCCCGCATACGCGTTCCAATCCTGCTGCCCGCTCCAGCCGGCATGCAGCATGTTCCAGGAGACCACACGGAGATACGACTGTGCCGACACCTGGGCGCCGAACAGGAGGATGCATAAACCGAGGATTGCGACGATGCAGCGTTTCATAATGCCTCCATAGCATGGATGAATCGTGCAGAGTGTCCCGGCATGGTGTGTCAATACGATGTCGGGACTACGGATAGCGGGGTGGGTTCCCGCAACGGGATGAGCGCGTAGGCTGCGGCAGACGCTGCGCTTGCTCCATCCTACGCACGCTTCGGCGGATGCGTATGCTGATGAGGTCACAAACCTCACCACATCAGGGGTGTCGCCGGTTGCCCGTCATCAGCGGCCTGAAGGCCGCTCTACGGAGAGATACACGATCAACAGCACCAGATCCTCGTCGCCGGTCTGCTGGATCGAATGGGTGCTGCCGGTGCGCGTCAACAGCGCATCGCCTGCGGTCACGTCATGCACGACGCCATCAAGGATGTAGCGGCCGTGGCCGCTGAGGACATAGTAGATCTCGTCGTGATCGTGCTGATGCAGGCCGATGCCGGCGCCCTTGTGCAGCGCGCGTTTCCGGAACTGGAACGGCATGTCGGGCGCATCGGCGAACATCGGGTACGCGGTGGTGGCACCGGCTCCGCCGTGCGGACCGGGCTGCGTGCGCGCGAAGTCGGCGCTGTGGATGACCGATGACGGATGCGGCTGCGCGGCGCGATCGGCCAACGCGGAAGGACGCGCGCCGCAGTCGGTGTCGCGGATCACGTGCGTCGACAGCGCCGGATCGATGCGCTTCCAGGCATCCACCACCAGGCACGCCACGGCGACCGCGCCGCGCTCCTGGAAATGGGTATCGTCGGCCTGCGCCACATCGGGCGTGCGCGCTTCGGGCACATGCATGAAGAACAGTTTCGACGACTCGTCGCCGAGCGCGCGCAGCCAGTCGGAGCTGCTGGCGTTGAGATCGATCAGCCCAAGCTGCTCGCGCGCGGCGAGATCGCGCACCGCCTGCGCGTAGAGGCCATGGGTGTCGAGCAGTTGGCCGCGATCGAACTTGCGCCGCGCCACAGGGGTGATCAGCAGCGGCGTCGCGCCGCGTTCGCGCGCCAGGGTCACGTAGCGCATCAGCCACAGGGGGAACGCATCGCGCGGTTCGTTGTAACGACTCGGGTCTTCGAGTTTCGCGTCGTTGTGGCCGAACTGGATCAGCAGCACATCGCCGCGACGCAGCTCGCTGTCGATGCCGTCCAGCCAGCCCTGCTCGATGAAACTACGGGAGCTGCGGCCCGCCTGGGCGTGGTTGCGGACTTGCCAGGCGGCGGGATCGAGAAAACTCTGAAGTTGCTGGCCCCAACCCTGTCGCGGCGCGCGCTCCGGGCCATACTCGCTGGCGGTGGAATCGCCGGCGATGAAGATGCGGCGCGGCATGGGTTCTGCAGCGATGGCGGACGCTGCGAACGCGAGCATCGACAGCATCACCGCGAACCTGCGCATGCCGGCGCTACCGCGCGAGCCAACCGCCGTCGACCGGGATGATCGCGCCGTTGACGTAATCCGACGCGCGGCTGGCGAGGAAGACAGCGGCGCCGTCGAGGTCCGAGGCTTCGCCCCAGCGCCCGGCCGGGATGCGGTCGAGAATGGCCTTGCTGCGGTCGGCGTCGGCGCGCAGCGGTGCGGTGTTGTCGGTGACCATATAGCCGGGCGCGATCGCATTGACGTTCACGCCCTTGTCGCCCCACTCGTTGGCGAGCAGACGGGTGATGCCGGCGATGCCCGACTTGCTGGCGGTGTACGACGGCACGCGGATGCCGCCCTGGAAGGACAGCATCGACGCGATGTTGATGATCTTGCCGCCGCCGTTGGCGATGAAATGCCGGCCGGCGGCCTGGCACAGGAAGAACGCGGACTTGAGATTCACGTTCATGACGTCGTCCCAGTCCTGCTCGCTGAAATCGACCGAATCGGCGCGGCGGATGGTGCCGGCGTTGTTGACCAGGATATCGAGCCGGCCGAGTTCCGACAGCGTGGTCTCGATCATGCCCGGGATCGGTTCGATCGACGTCAGATCGGCGCGGAGTTCGACGCAGCGGCGGCCCAGCGCGCGCGCCAGGGCTGCGGTCTCGCTGGCCGGTTGCCGGCTGGCGATCGCGATGTCCGCGCCGGCCTTCGCCAGCGCCAGTGCGATGCCCTGCCCCAACCCGGCGTTGCCGCCGGTGACCAGCGCGACCTTGCCGCCCAGATCGAACAGATCGCTGCTCATGTGCGCCTCACTTCAGTTGGCAGATGTCGAGCTGCTGCATGTCGGTGTAGTCGAGGTTCTCGCCGCCCATCGCCCAGATGAAGCCATAGTTGCGCGTCCCCGAGCCCATGTGGATCGACCACGGCGGCGATACGATGGCTTCCTCGTTGCCGATGACGATGTGGCGCATATCGGCCGGATCGCCCATGAAATGCATGACCTTCTGATCGCTGCCCAGACCGAAGTAGAAATACACCTCGGAGCGGCGGTCGTGCAGATGCGGCGGCATCGTGTTCCACACGCTCCCCGGCTTGAGCAGGGTCAGCCCGAGCAGCAGTTGGCATGAGGTGCATGTAGCCGGGACGATGTACTGGTAGATCGTGCGCTCGTTCGAGGTTTCCAGCGCACCGCGCTCCAGCGGCACCGCCTGGTCGATCGAGATGTGTTTGGTTTCGTAACGTGCATGCGCGGGCGTGGAGAACAGATAGAAGCGCGCGGGGTTGGCGGCATCGACGGACGCGAACGTCACTTCGGCACTGCCCATCGCGACGTACAGCGCGTCGCGCGGCTTGAGCGTGTAGGCGACGCCATCGACGGTCACGGTGCCGTCGCCATCGGCGACGTTCACCACGCCCAGTTCGCGGCGTTCCAGAAAGGGTTTGCCGGCCGCGGAGGCCGGCTGGGTTTGCACGGGCAACGAAAGGGTTTGACGCACCGGCGCGGCGCCGCCGACGACGATGCGTTCGTAATGGGTGTAGTTCAACTGCACGGCATCCGCGACGAACAGGCCATCGATCAGATAGCGCTCGCGCAGCTGATCGTTGCTGGCGCCGTCCATCGAATCGGGATGACAGGCGTGATAGGTCTTCTGGAACATCGCTTTCTCGCTGGGATGCCTTGGTCCGGTCGAATCATAGCCGGGTTTCGGGAGATTTGACACCGGTTACCAAGAGCAGAATGCTTTGAGGCTAAAAATCGCCACGGGAGCCTGCGCCTTCGGCAGCGACGCCGGTATCGGTACAGCGACAGCAGCCCATCGGATTCGCAGGCACAGGGAGCGATCCCCTGCCCGCGCCGTGTCAGCCGCCGCCTCCACCACCGCCGTCACCCATGTCGCTGTTCTGCGACGACATCGTACGTGCGCCCATCCGCATGACCGGACCTCTCGGTCCGTCCATGTCCATCGCCTCGGCGCGCGACTGTTCCAGTTCCATCGTCTGTTGACGGGTCTGCTGCACGGTCTGCGCCACCGTCGACGATTGCTCGATGGTCTGGGACAGGGCTTGCTCCATGTTGACGGCGACCCGGCGATGCGCCGGGTCGTTCAATTCGCCTTGAACGACGAAGACCGCTTCCGCTCGGCCAGTCTGCGGTTCGATGCGATTGCTCGGCACTACATGATCGATACTGGTGAAGTGCCAGCCCTTGGTGGACAACGCCTCGGCAACGGCGGATGCGCCCAGCGTTTCCTTTTGATGCTGCGATAGACCCATGCCGGGGGCGGCTTCGACCCGGGCGATCTGGCTGTGCGCTTGCAGATACATGTGGTGCGCCGGGTGCGCGGGCTCGGTCATCAGCGGTAGAGCGGGACGATTGCCATGCTGTTGCCCTTCGGATTGACGCAACGGGTCGTCATCGCGTGCGTTCTTCTGCGTCGGCAGGGAAGGATATTTGACCAGCAGACTCGACTCGAACGCATCCAGCTTCGCTTCCATGCTGGGGACGGCGGTATCGTTGAGATGACGGTTGAAGCTTTCGCTGCCTGAAGGCAATACAAGCCCACTGAATATCACCGACTTGCCGATGCTCACGGGATCGTCATGGGTCATCAGGGCGTTGGCGTTCAACGAAGCGCCCGCAAGGGCCACAGCGCCGGCCGTAGGCGCATAACCGCTCACCTTCGCCAACTTGTCGCCGGCAATATCCAGTACCTGGTCAACCGACTTGCCGGCGTAAGCAATCGCGTCGTGCTGGTTCTGGCTATGTCGCACGACCACCGCATCCAAGGTCTGCGCGACAATCTGCGAGTTCTCGCGGATCTGGCGCGCTTCTTGGCCGGCATCGCGCAGGGCGTCTGCCGCTTCGCCCATATTGCGTTCGCGGGCGGCAGTGCCCGCCTGCTGCAGTTCGGCGGCTTCGCGGTTGGCCCAGCGCTGCACGCCATCGGGCAGAAGATCGATATCGCCAATCCGGCGAAGGACAGCCGCGCCTGCGGATGCGCCGCGCGCTTGAACTTCCCCCTGCACGAAATCGAGTGTCGCCTCCGCCTTCCCTGCGAACTCGCGAACCTCGGCTGATGCCTCACCGCTCACGCGAAGACCAGTCGCTGCCGTCTGGCCCATGGTGCGGGTCACGCCGCTCTGGGCATCGGCCGCAACCCCGGCCATGCCGCTCACGGCATCGCCCGTATTGTCCAGCGTCTTCGCCTGATACTTGCCGCCGATCTCCACCCATTCGCCGATCTCATTGCCTGCGCGCGCGGCCTTCGCTTCCCGATGCGCCAATTCCAGCAGCGGCCCGGCGAAGCTCGACGCCCCGGACAGGCTGGGAACATCCGCGCGCGGGATCGGCGCGCTTTCGGGGTCATCGGGGTCGCTGCGTTTCATCGCCTGCATGGGCACCACGCGCCCGGCCGCCAGTGGCATGTCTCGCAAGTGGCTTTCGATGTCGCCGGTCGCCATCTGGTCCACGAACGCGCCGAACGACACGCGGGCATGCGCCGGCATCTGCTCGCCGATCTGCGCGACCACCGCATCCCGCGCATCCTCGGGCACGTTGACGAGGATGGTTGACGTGTGACGCATCACCTCTGCCAACTGCCGGTTGTGGAAGGCGTCCAACCGATCGATGTTGTGGACCACGCCATCGCTCAGCAGTTCGCCCTGCACCTGGTAAGCGGTGATGCGCGGATTGGGGTCGTGAAGCTCGACACCCGGGTTCTGGCTCGCGAAGCGCTGCGCTGTCATCGGGTGCAGCGGTGCGGCATTGATGGTCACCGCGTGCTCGCCGCTGACGGCAACAGCGGCCGTCGCTATCCCGCCGCCGAGGGAGTGACCGGTGTAGTCGACATCGATGCCCAGCTTCTGAAAATCAAAGGCCATTCTCATTGCGCGGTCGTAGTAATCGGTCTGCAGGCCAATCGCCTGCGGGCCATTGACGCCAGCGAAGTCTTCGATGAACGTCTCGCGCGTCTTCCCGTTCGCGAGTTCTATCGGACCGGAGGAGCCCTTGAACGCGATGATCGGCTTGTAGCCTGGGCCGAGGATCTCCGGATCGGGCAGATATATTTCGGCGCGAAAGCCTGATTTATCTGGTTTTAGGTAGTCATAAATTGCAATATCAGACAATCCTGCCATTTCCGGGATTTGTCGCCTGAGTTCTCCGAGATTCTCGCTGCCTCGGCGCCAGCCTAGCGGAGGCTGTCCCTTACCCGCAGCGGATGCGTACACATCCTGGCCCAATCTAGAACTCTCAACCGCATGGTGCATCAATTTCAATCGTTCCAAGTCAGCAGCGGCGTGGGGCGTGCCCAAGCTGTGCAAATGTTCGCGCCATGCACGGCGCTGTTCCAACTCTTCGAGCCGGCTCATGGCACGATCTCCTGCGCCTCGGGCAGCGGAACCTTCGATTCATCTATTTCGTAACCGAATGCCTCGCGATCCTTGCGATAGTTTTTAGGTATGGGGGGGCGGGAGAAGCCCTTGGCGAGCACCCAGCGTTGGCATTTGGCCTGCCAATCTCGGCCAACGCCTGCTTTCATGGGCTTCCAGAAAATAGCTCTGATCGTCGGGGACGCGGTGTGGCTGGAGAAAGGGGGAGTCGCCAGATCGCCGTGATACTCCAGGCCAGGGTCCGCACCGCGTTCGAGCAGCCAATGAACTCTTTCGAAACCCCCACTGGTCGCATAAAGTTCGACAACAGGTCCGCTGATGCCGCCCGAGTGCGGCTCATTGATATTTGCACCTCTCTGAATAAGCAGTTGCACGTTCTGCCATTGGTTCTGCCATATGAAAGCTTGGAACACCAGTGTTTCGTTATTGGAATTTCGAGTATTAGGATTACCGCCATGATCTAAGAGAAAGCGCAAGTAGATCGGATCCTCCTGCTTGGCTGCCCAAACCATCGCATTATTTTCGTAACGTCCTCTAAAGCGCTCTGTTTCCTGCGCAGGGTGCAAAATGGCTGCATTCGGATCCGCACCATTCTCCAGCATCGCCTTGAGGCCCGCCGGATTCTTCGTGAAGACAGGCCACGCGATCAACGGCATGCCTTCCGGGGAAAAATGCTTGTCTGGGTTCACGCCCTCCTCTTTCATCAGACGGCGCACTTCGGCGGCGTCGCCGAACTCGGCGGCCACCGCAAGCGCCTGCGCCCCCTTGTCGGGATACCAGTTTTCGAGGCTGCGCGTGTGCGCCGACTTCGCGGCCGGCGACGGCGCGGACAGCAGGCACCCCGTCTGCAGGAACAGTGCCGTCGACAGCAGCAACAGATGGATGAATCTTTTCATTCACACTCCTTATTCAATCACGTCCGACTTCGCATTCATGATAGGTCGCCGGCTGTATCAACAGAATACCAGCAGCACCACGAGCATCAGGCCACGCGCCGCATTCATGACGAGGCGGAGGAACCAGCCCGGGTAGACCCTGATGCGCTTCCCCGCTGCCAGCCAGATCTCCTGCTGCATCATTCCTGCGATTGCACGGTATAAGACAGCGCACTCGTCGTATGCCACCGACCTGCATTCATCAGGTTCCCGGCGTGAATGCCTTTCCGACCCATCAGGATCGATCCCATCCCAAGCATGCCAGTCCGGACCTGTCCCGTCCCAGTCGAGCGGAAGTGCCCGCGCTTACGTTCCGATACAAACATATATTTGTCAATGATGTAAATCAAATGCGTACCGTCTTGACGCGGCCAATGGTGCGCAACGTCGGACTTCAGAGGGTACTCAGGATATGTCCGTTCAACCGGATGAACACTCGGATTTGTCCGCATTCGCGTGTCGGATTATTCCTACCCTTCCGCAAGCGTGGCGCATCGATGGCAGCAGGAATCACATCAACCGACTTGCGGCATACCGATCAAACCCGCCCGTTCAAGTTGCGTCTCCCGAGGGACCGCGGTCATGCACGCCGCGGACGTTCGGCGAACGCGTGCAACCAAGGCACACAGAACGGTTTGCGGACTTCCGAAGCGCGGTCACTCCGCCATCGGCGGCATGCAGGAATCCCGGGCGACCAGATGCGGGGTGACGGCGGTCGTCACCGTCGATGCTGCGCCGTCCTGGGCCAGCAACAACGCCGCGGCCTGGCGGCCGACATCGCGGACCGGCAGGCGGATGGTGCTCAGCGCAGGCCACAGTTGCGAAGCCAGCGGGCTGTCGTCGTAGCCGACCACCGACAATTCTGCGGGGATGGAGATGCCCATGCGCAGCGCGGCCTTGTAGACGCCTGCGGCCATTTCGTCGTTGCAGGCGAAGATCGCGGTCGGGCGGTCGGGGCGGGCCAGCAGTTGCTCGGCGCCGGCGACGCCGGACTCGAAGGTGTATCCGCCCTCGTAGATGCGCTCGGCCGGCACCTGGATCCCGCGCCGCGCCAGCGCATCGACGAAACCTTCGCCGCGTTCGATCGATGAACGATAGCTGCGCGGGCCGGTGATCAGGCCGACGCGGCGATGGCCGAGCGATTCGAGATAGTTCGCCGCTTCGGCGCCAGCGATGCGGTCGTGGGTGACCAGCATCTTGCCGGGATCGTCCAGCGGGATCGACGCGATGCGCACGTAGCGGCAATCGATCTCGCGCAGGGTTTCGGCCAGCGCCTGATCCTCGGACACGCGCGGAATCAGGATCACGCCGTGCAGTTTCTGCTGGCGCACGAAACGGCGGATGCCGTCGATGTAGCCCTCGCTCTTGCTGTCGCAGGGATGCACGACCAGTTCGTAGCCCGAATCGCGCAGCGCGTCGAGCACGCCGTACTGGATGTTGACGATGTACTGCGCGGTGGGATTGTCGAACACCAGCCCGATCAGGAACGAACGCCGGAACGCCAGTCCGCGCGCCTGCGGATCGGGCACGTAGCCGTACTCGCGCATCAGCGCGTGGACCTTGGTACGGGTATCGGGCTTGACCAGCGGCGAGTCGTTGATGACCCGGGACACGGTTTTCTTCGACACCCCGGCGAGGCGGGCGATATCGTTGATCGTGGCCTTGCCGGAAGCGGCGGACGGCGTGGGCCGCGATGTCGAGGAAACGGGGGTTTTGGCGGTCATGTGGCGATTATGGACCCAATCGCGCAGCGGATGTCCCGGGGACATCAAGATTCCCGATTCGCCGCGCTCAATGCCGCCCGATCATTTCAACGCGACCGGCAGCCACAGAGAAAGCGCCGGCACGAACGCCACCGCCAGCAGCACCGCGAAGGCGGCCAGCCAGAACGGCCAGATCGTCTTCAGTGCCTCGCCGACGCTGATCCGGCCGATGGCCGTGCCGACGAACAGCACCGAGCCCACCGGCGGCGTCACCAACCCGATGCCGCCGGCAAGGATCAGCACCACACCGAACTGCAGCGGGTCGATGCCGTAGGCCTTGGCCACCGGAAGGAAGATCGGCGTGCAGATCAGGATCATCGGCGCCAGATCCATGAAAGTGCCCAGCAACAGCAGCACCACCACGATCAGCAGCAGGATCGTCAGCTTGCTGTGTGCGATCGCGCGCATCGCTTCGACCGTAGCCGCGGGCACTTCCAGATACGCCAGCAACCAGCCGAACGCGGCGGCGGCGGCGATCACGAACAGGATCGCGCCGGTGGTGCGCGCGGCTTGGGTGAGGGTGTCGAGGAATGCGGACCAGCCGAGCCTGCGATGCACCACGCAGGCGACCAGCAGCGCATAGAGCACTGCGATCGCCGCGCTTTCCACCGCGGTGAAGATGCCGGCGCGGATGCCGAAAAAGATCAGTGCGACCAGCATCAGCCCCGGCAGCGCCGCGACGAAGCGCTGCAGCAGCGCGGCGAACCCCGGGAACGCCTCGGTGCCGTAACCGGCGCGACGCGCCAGCACATAGGCGGTGACCATCATCGCCGCGGTCATCAGCAGCGCCGGCAGCATGCCCGCGGCGAACAGATCGATGATCGACACACCACCGCCCGCTGCGGCGGAAAACAGGATCAGATTGTGCGAAGGCGGCACCAGCAAGGCGACCAGCGCGGCGTTGATGCTGACGTTCACCGCGTAGTCCTTGGCGTAACCGCGCTGCACCATCTGCGGGATCATCGCGCCGCCGACCGCCGAAACGTCGGCGATGGCCGAGCCCGACACGCCGCCGAAGAACAACGAGGAGACGATGCTGACCTGTCCCAAGCCGCCGCGCATGCGCCCGACCATCGCGCTGGCGAGGCCGATCAGGCGTTCGGAAATGCCGCCGCGCATCATGATCTCGCCGGCAAGGATGAACAGCGGGATCGCCACCAGCGAGGCCGAACCCGCGCCCGCGGTCACCTGCTGCGCCAGGATCAACGGCGGCAGACCGATGTAGGCCAGGGTCGCCAGCGACGCGGCGGCCAACGAGAAGCCCACCGGCACGCCCATCATCAGCAGCAGCGCGAAGACGCCGAAGAGGATCAGGATTTCCATGTCTACTCCGCCTCCGCGCGCGCTTCGGATGCTGTTTTTCCCGGCGCGCGGAAACAGCGCGCCAGAGCGAAGATCGTGATCAGTACGCCACCCAGCGCCACAGGCGCATACGGCAGCGTTTCCGGGAACGGAGCGCCGGCGGTGCGGACATCCATCCCGCTCGCGAACAGCGCGAACGACCACCAGGCCAGCACCGCGCCGAGCAGCGCGATGATGAGTTTCGCGAAGACGAACAGCGCGCGCCGCAGCGCAGGCGGCGCAATGTCAGCCAGCAGCGTGAACGCGAAATGGCGGTCGTTGTGCACGCCCGCGGCGGCGCCGAACGCCATCGCCGAGGTCAGCAGCGCCAGCGTCACCGGCTCGGTCCAGCTCGGCGAATCGTTCAGCACATAGCGCGCGAACACCTGCCAGCCCTGCACCGCGACCAGCCCGACCAGCGCCAGCGCCGCGAGTGCGACCACCGCGTCGGCCATGCGATCGAGGCGCGTCTTCGTTCCATTGTTCTCATGCATCGGTCGTGGTCTCCATCAGGCCGCGGCTCGTATCGCGTCGTGCAGCGGGCGCAGCTGCGGATCGCGCAACAGCTCGCGCACCAGCGGTTCCGCGGCCTTGCGGAAGGCGTCGGCGTCGACCGCGTTCATCTTCACGCCCGCGGTTTCCAGCGCGCGCCGGGATTCGGCTTCCGACGTGTCCCACAGATCGCGCATGATCTTCACCGATGCGCGCGCGGTGTCGGTCAGCAGCGCGCGATCCGATGGCGTCATCGCGTCGAGCGTGCGTTTCGAGACCAGCAGCGCATCGGGTGCGTAGGAATGCGCGCTCTGCGACCAGTAGCGCGCGGTTTCGAAATGACGGCTGGCGTGGAAGCTGCGCAGATTATTCTCCGCGCCATCGATCAGATGCGTTTCCAGCGACGAGAACACCTGGCCATAAGGCAGCGGCGTCGGATTGCCACCGAGCAATCGGATCAATGCGATGAAGATATCGGAGGGCGGGACCCGCAGTTTCAACCCGACGAGATCGGCCGGCTTATGCAATGGTCTGCGGGTGTTGTAGAAACATCGCGCGCCGCTGTCGTACAACGCCAGGCCGACGACGTCGCGCGCCTCGAACCCGCGCAACACCGTCGCGCCGACGGCGCCATCGTGGACATGCCGTTGATGCGCGACCGAATCGAACGCGAACGGCATGCACAGCGCTTTCGTCAGCGGGAACGCGTTATTGAGCGCGCCGGTGTAGACGCGGGTGAAATCGATCGCGCCGTGACGCGCCATCTCCAGCGTGTCCGACTCGCGGCCGAGCTGGCCGGCGTGATACATGCGAACGCGCAGGCGGCCGCCGGTTTCGCGTTCGAGGGTGTCGCCGATCCAGCGCACCGCGGCGACGGTCGGATAATCCTTCGGATGCACATCGGTGGCGGTGAGCACACCGGCGGAGCGACGATCGCTCGCGCCCACGCCGAAGATCGCGCCCGCACCCGCGGCGCACAGGCCCCGCAGCACGCGCCTGCGCCCGTTCACGCGTCGCGCCTCGGCATCGCCAGCACCGCGACGATCGCGATCTCGCCGATGCCGTCGAAGCTCACCCGCGCCTGCTGTCCGGCGCGGATGTCGTGGATGCCGGTGGCGGCCCCGGTGGATACCAGTTGCCCGGCGCGCAGCGGCATGCCTCGACGCGCGCAGCGCGCCAGCGCGAAGCGCAGCGCGGCGACCAGGCCACCGGCGATATCGCTGGCGCGACCGCTGCCGACGACCTCGCCGTCGATCGCGGTTTCGCAGCGCAGATCCTGTTCCAACGTCCCCAACATGCGTCGCCACTCCGGTACCGGCGGGCCGAGAATCAGACCGGCATTGTTACCGAAGTCGGAAACCACCACCGCCGGGCCCAGATCGTTGATGCGCGGCAGCGGGCTGCCGGCCAGTTCGGCACCGACCAGCAGGGCATCGACCAGCGCGAGCGCCTCGTCGTCGGTCCACGCCGTCTTGCCCACCGGCGCATCGGCGCCGAGCCGGAACACGAATTCGGCTTCGACCGCAGCGAAGCCGCCGGCGATCAACGCAAAACCGGCGGCCTCGCCCGACAGCGCCTGCTGCACCGCATCCTCGAAGATCGGGCCGACCAGACGTTCCTCGCCCATCCGCGCCAGCCAGGCGTCGGGAATCTTGCCGACCTTCCAGCCGGCCACGCGCGTCGGCCACATCGCGATCGCCGCATCCTGACTGGCGTAACCCGCGTCCAGCGATGGCGGCAGCGCGCCCGGATAGTCCGGCAGCGCGGTTGCCTGCAGGCGCGCACGGACCAGACGCCGCGCGATTTCCCAGCTCTCGGAGTCGTCGCCCACCACACCGCCGCCTACCGTCTCGTTCATTCCCGGATTCGTCCCCTGATGTGTTGAAAGGAGTTGTATAGGAAACCGGTGTCATTGACAATCTGCAGTGCACGATAAGCCACCTTCCGGAGATGCCGGCATGACCCGTCCGCTGTTGCTGTCCACCCTCGCCGCCCTGCTGCTGTCCCTGACGCAGACCGTCGCTGCCGCACCCGATGCGGAGACCAGGCCGGCATTCCCCGGCGCACAGGGCTGGGCCGCGCACACGCCCGGCGGACGCGGCGGCAGGATCGTCCGCGTGACAACCCTGGCCACCGAGGGTCCGGGGTCGTTCCTGGAAGCGGTGAGCGCGAAAGGCCCGCGCATCGTGGTCTTTGAAGTCGGCGGCGTGATCGATCTGGGCCTGAAGACGGTGAAGATCCGCGAACCCTTCCTCACCATCGCTGGCCAGACCGCGCCGCAGCCCGGCATCACCCTGATCCGCGGCGGCATCGACATCGCGACCCACGATGTGATCGTGCGCCACATCCGCGTGCGTCCCGGCGAAGCGGGCCAGCCGAAGCGCAGCGGCGTGGATTTCGACGCCATCTCCACCGTTGGCGGCCGCGACATCATCGTCGATCACTGCTCGCTGACCTGGGCCACCGACGAGAATCTGTCGGCCTCCGGCCCGCGCTTCGGCGGCGACACGCCGCAGCAGTGGCGCGACAACACCTCGCACCGCATCACCTTCAGCCACAACCTCATCGCCGAAGGGCTGGCGTATTCCAGCCACGGCAAGGGCGAACACTCCAAAGGGTCGCTGATCCACGACAACGCGCGCGACATCCTGATCATCGGCAATCTTTACGCGCACAACCGCGAGCGCAACCCAATGTTCAAGGGCGGCGCGCAGGGATTGGTGATCAACAATCTGATCTACAACCCGGGCCAGCGCGCCGTGCACTACAACCTGGTCGCCGCCGAATGGGACGGCCGCGCCTATGAGGACGGGCGCCTCGCGCTGATCGGCAACGTAATGCGCGGCGGCCCGGATACGCCGAAGGATTCGGCGTTCTTCATGTTCGGCGGCTCCGGGCCGCTGGACCTGTATCTGCACGACAACGTCGCGGTCGACCGCATCGGCGAACCCTTGCCGATGCAGGGCCGCTACAGCACCGCGCCGGCCGGCGTGCGCATGCTGAAGACCTTGCCCGCGCTGCCGTTCGGCGTGAGGCCATTACCCGCCGCCAAAGTGCAGGACGCGGTGATCGCGAATGCCGGCGCACGGCCGTGGGATCGCGACGACATCGACCGGCGGATCCTCGCCGACACCATCGAGGGCCGCGGCGAAGTCATCGACAGCGAGCAGGACGTCGGCGGTTACCCGAAGCACGCGGAAACGCGCCAGGCCTTCGTGCCGGCGGACTGGGATCTCGACACCATGGAACCGCTGAAACCGCTGCCGCGCCGCGATCCGCTGCGCTGATCGCGCACCGGGCAACGCCATGGATCGCAGCCGCCGACGCACGCTGCAGACCGGGCTCGCGCTCGCCGTCGGTGCGCTGCTGCCTCACGGCGTCTACGCAGGTCGCAATGCGCCGGTCGCACGCACGCGCAGCGGTCGCGTGCGCGGGCTGCGCGACGCGGCTGCAGATTCGCGGGACATCCTGTCGTTCAAAGGCATTCCCTACGGCGCCGACACCGCAACGACGCGGTTCCTACCGCCGGATCGCGAAATGCCTTGGCGCGGCGTGCGCGACGCCCTGCATTACGCGGCATCGGCGCCGCAGAGCGGCGAATCCGGCCCGGGCAGCGAGGACTGTCTCGCGCTGAACGTGTGGACACCCGCGCTGCGCGACGGCGGCAAACGGCCGGTGCTGGTGTACATCCACGGCGGCGCCTACAACACCGGCTCGGGCAGCGATCCGCTGTACGACGGCACGCGTCTGTGCCGGCGCGGCGATGCCGTCGTGGTGACGGTCAATCACCGCCTGAATCTGTTCGGCTATCTGTATCTCGGCGAGTTCGACGAGCAGTACGCCGCGTCCGGCAACGTCGGCCAGCTCGATCTGATCGCGGCGCTCGAATGGGTACGCGAACACGCGACCGAATTCGGCGGCGATGCCGATAACGTCACCGTGTTCGGCCAGTCCGGCGGCGGTGCGAAGATCGCGACGCTGATGGCGATGCCGAAAGCCGCGGGCCTGTTCCATCGCGCGATGACCATGAGCGGACAGCAGGTGACCGCCGCCGGCCCGCGCGCGGCAGCGCAACGCGCGAGAATCTTTCTCGACACGCTCGGCATCGCGCCGGATCGCCTCGACGCGCTGCGCGCGTTGCCCATCGAAACGCTGCTCAAGGCCGCCCGCGTACGCGATCCGTCGCAGGTCGAAGACATGAGCCTCTACTTCGGCCCCGTGCTCGACGGCCACCATCTTCCGCGACACCCCTTCCACCCCGACGCGCCGCCGCAGTCCGCGCGCATCCCGATGATCATCGGCAACACCCGCGACGAAACCCGCGCGTTCCTCGGCAACGATCCGGCCAACCACGCGCTGAGCTGGGAGCAATTGCCGGACAAGCTGCGCAGGCATCAATACATCGATCTGCCGCCGGATGCGGTCGTCGCCGAATACCGCCGGCTGTATCCAAACTACACCGCCAGCGATGTGTTCTTCGCGGCGACCACCGCCGGTCGCTCATGGCGCGGCGCGGTGCTCGAAGCCGAGGCGCGGGCGCACCAGATTGCGCCGACCTGGGTTTACCAGCTGAACTTCCCGTCGCCCCTCGACGGCGGCAAATTCGGCGCGATGCACACGCTGGACATCCCGCTGGTCTTCGACAACATCCGTCAGCCGGGCTCTCGCACCGGCGATGGCGAAGCGGCGCAGGCCGTGGCGGATGCAATGAGCGACGCACTGCTCGCGTTCGCGCGGACCGGGGATCCCAACCATGCGGGACTTCCGCATTGGCCACAATACGAACTCAACCGACGCGCGACGATGCTGTTCGATACACGCTCGACGATCGCCGACGACCCGCGCGGCGGCGAGCGCCAGCTCTACGAACGCGCGCCGTTCGTGCAGCGCGGCACGTTCTGATCGCTGTTTCCGATTCCGTCAAAAAAAGAGCGGCGCCATCCCAACCCGGATGACGCCGCCAACGGGGATACACCGTGAATCTTCAGAACGAATAGCGTGCACCGACGAAGTACTGCCTGCCGGTGTGGTGATAGACCGAGGCGCGATTGCCCACGGTGTCGACGAACTGATCGTTGTACTCGTCGGTCAGATTGATGCCTTCGAGCGTCAGCGTCAGCTTGTCGTTGACGTTGTAGGTCAGGTTGGCGTCGACGTTGAAGGTTTCGTTCTTGCCTTCAAAGTTGTTCTCGTTGCGGCCGGGCACCGTCTGCAGGTAGCGGTCGCGATACGAACCGGAGACGCGCGCGCTGAAGCGCTTGTTCTCGTAGTAGAGCGTGGCGTTGTAGGCGTCCGGCGAGAGGTTCACCAGATCGGTCGTCACGAACAGACTGCTGGTCGGCGAGATCGCATAGTCGATCTCGGACTCGACGTGCGTGTAGTTCAGCAGCAGACCGAAGCCGCTCCACACGCCGGGCAGGAACGAGAACGGCTGCTGGTAGTTCACCTCGAAACCCCTCAGCGGACCGCCGGGGGTGTTGATCGGCGAGGTGATGTCGAACGGCGTGTCCGCCGGCAGGCCTACCGGGGTCAGCAGTTCCAGCGGCAGACCGGTGGTGTTGAACGGACGGGTTTCGCGCAGCGTCTGGATGTAGGTGTCGATGTCCTTGTAGAACAGCGCGACGCTCAGCAGCGAATTCTCGGCGAAATACCATTCCGCCGACAGATCGTAGGTGGTCGCGCGGAACGGCTGCAGCAGCGGGTTGCCGGTGGTGATGGTGCGCAGTGTGGTGTTGACCGTGCCGCCGGGGTTGAGGCTGGGCAACTGCGGCCGCGCCATCACCTTGGCCGCGCCGAAGCGGACCACGAACTTGTCGGCGACATCCCAGGCGAGGTTCAGCGACGGCAGCCAGTCGTCGTAGCTGTTCTTCACCACCACTTCGCTGCCGCCGCCGGTGGCGAGATAACCGGTCGCGGTCACTTCGGTGGAGGCATAACGAGCGCCGAGGTTGCCGCGCAGTCGGCGGCCGACGAATTCGGTGTCGAAATCCATCTGCAGATAACCGCCCTGATCGGTTTCGCGCACCGCGAAGTTGTTGCCGCGCGCGTTGCCGACGGTGATGCCGCCGAGCCGGAAATCGTCGCCGTCGCCGACCGTGCCCGGGGTCGGATCGCAGTTGCAGTAGATGTTGAACAAGCGAGCGATGGCGTTGAGATCGGGAATCAGCCAGCCGTTGTGGCTGCCGGAGCCGAAACCGCTGAACGTGCGGGTGATGTCGGCCAGCGTCACGCCGGCCGGCAGGCCCGGCACGCGGGTTTCGTTGGTGCGCCGCGATTCGAAGGTCTCGAAACCGTATTCCTTCCAGCCCAGGCCGGCCTTCAGCGCGATCGTCGAGTTCACGTCGTAGATCAGATTGAAGCGTGCGTTCTGGAACTTGTTGTCGGCCCCGAGCGGACGGATGCGGATTTCCGAGCCGGTCGAATTCGCCACTGGGCTGCTGACCCACTGCCACGCGGTCGGGCTGTTCACGTCGAACGGATAGGTGATGACCGGCTCGCGATCGTTGCCGCGGAAATCCCACGAATAGCCGTCGACGTTCTGGATATCGAGGGTGACCGTGGTCTGCACCGGGTTGCGGAACTCGGACTTCGACAGGCCCGCCTGGGCGTTGAAGCTCAGCTTGTCGGTGAAGCGCGTCTGGAAGTCGAAACCGACCTGGGTGAACGTGGTTTCCAGTTCGTCGTAGCGCGATTCGGAACGCACGTCGACATTGTTGAACACGCCGTAGACCAGATTGCCGCGGGCATCGACTTCGGCCGCGACCACTTCGGTTTGCGGCTTGCCGCCCTGCGCCGCGGTGCGGCTGAAGGAAATGGTTTCCAGGAAATCTTCCTGGCGCGTGGCTTCCAGCTTCGAGTACAGCGCATCGATCGCCACCGTGGTGTCGTCGTTGATGCGGAACTGGAATGCGCCGGTGATACCGGTGCGCTCCTGTTCGTGGGTCAGGCGACCGTAGCGCGGCAAGCGCGGATGGAAGGTGCCGGGCGCCATCGCGGTGTTGTACGCGTTGACGTTCGACGCGGTGTTGGCCGGGCGCGGAATGCCGGCGGCGCAGTTGGCGGCCGACGAACCCGCGCCGGTGGACGCGGGCGTCACCCCGACCGGGCTGCAGAAACCGCCCGATGCGCTGCTGGGCTCCCAGCGCACCGCGCTGAAGCCTTCCTCCAGTGCGTTGCGCTTGCTGTGCGCCAGCGACAGCGCGGCGCCGACGCGGCCATCGGCCCAGGTGTTGCTGATCAGGGCAGCGAAACGCGGATCCCATGAGTCGGACAGATCGTTGTAGCTCATCTGCCCGCTCACCGTCGCGGTGAACTTGCGATAGTCGAAGGGCCGGCCGGTGCGTAGATCGACGGTGGCGCCAAGCGAGCCCTCGTCGACTTCCGCCGACTGGGTCTTGCGCACGGTGAGGTTGTTGAACAACTCCGATGCGAAGACGTTGAAGTCGAAACCGCGGCCGCGATTGGCGCCGCCCGAACTGTCGGTGCCGCCGGTGGTGGACAGCGCCTCCATGCCGTTGAGGCGGACGCGGGTGAAGTCCGGGCCGAGGCCGCGCACGGTGATCGAACGGCCCTCGCCCGCATCGCGGTCGATGGACACGCCCGGCACGCGCTGCAGGGATTCGGCGAGGTTCTGGTCGGGGAATTTGCCGATGTCCTCGGCCACGATCGCGTCGATCTGTTCGGCCGAATCGCGCTTTTCGTCCAGCGCCTTGATCAGGCTGGCGCGGAAACCGACCACTTCGATCTTGTCCAGCGCCGCGGGTTCCGCGTCATCGGCGGGCGGGTTTGCGGGCGTCTGCTGCGCCGCAGCCGTCATCGCGACCAACTGGATGGCCAGACCGATCGACGCGGCGAGTATGGTAACCGGTGTCTTTTTGTTGCCAAGCTGATTATTCATCTATTCCCCCTCCCGGAAATATAAGGCGAGTTTGCCGCGGGACAGTCCGGCGGGGAGCCGGTTATGATGTCCGACGAGGCCGCGAAAAATGACACCGCTGGCCAAACGTAGCAAAAGACGTCCCGCAAAGCATGCTGCAACGCAGCAGCCCTGGCCGGCAGCCATCCGTTCCAGCCGCTGCGCGGGGCCCATCCCTCATCCGGAGGTTACATGTCTGATCAGCCCGCAGGTCCCGGTCGGATCGTCTGTTTCGGCGAAGTCCTGCTCCGCCTCGCCGCCCCGGGCCGCGAACGCCTGCTGCAGACGCCGCGGCTCGATGTGCAGATCGGCGGCGCGGAAGCCAACGTCGCCGTGTCGCTGGCGCGACTGGGACACGCCGCGGCGATGGTCGGCGCGGTCGCCGACAACCCGCTCGGCGATGCCGCGCTGGGTGAGCTGCGCCGGCACGGTGTCGATGTCGAAGGCGTCCTCCGTCGCGAGGGCCGCATGGGCCTCTACTTCCTCGCCACCGGCGCGGGCCTGCGGCCCAGCGAAGTGCTGTACGACCGCGCCGGGTCGACATTCGCCCTCACCGGCAGCGCGGCGTACGACTGGCCGCGGCTGTTGACGGATACTGCACTGCTGCACGTCTCGGGCGTGACGCCCGCACTCGGCCAGGCCACCGCCGATGCCGCGCTGGCGGCCGCACGCGCGGCGCATGCGGCCGGCGCGCTGGTGTCTTTCGACGGCAACTTCCGCCCTAAACTGTGGGCGGCCTGGGACGGCGACCCGCGCGCGATCCTGCACGAACTGATCACTGAAGCCGACCTCGCCTTCGCCGATCATCGCGACATCGCCGTGGTTCTCGGCGAAGCCGACAACGCCGCCGATCACGACGACCCCGCTGCGCGTTTCGCGGGGGCGGCCGGGCGCGCATTCGCGGCGTTTCCGCGGCTGCGGCGCATCGCCACCACGGTGCGGCTGCAGCACAGCGTCGACGATCACAACATGAGCGCGCTGATGGCCACCCGCGACGGTGCGCTGCACGTCGCGCCGACCCATGCCCTGCACGGCATCGTCGATCGGATCGGCGCCGGCGACGCCTTCGCCGCAGGCGTGCTGCACGGCATCCTCGGCGGCATGGCCGATGCCGAGAGCCTGCATTTCGGGCTGGCCGCGGCCTGTCTTAAGCACAGCATTCCGGGCGACTTCAATCTGGCCGATCGCGACGACGTGCTGGCGTTGATGCGCAACGATCGCCTGGACGTGAAACGCTGAGCGCTGAGCGCCGGACGCCGGATCCGTCACGCAGTCTTTTGCGTACGAAAACCCGACAACCGGCATGAGCGCCGAGGTGCGGCATACGGACAACAACGACGCAGGATTGGTCGAGTGTTAACATCCGCGCTCTTCGCATTGATATGGAGTCGTCGATGTCGGCAGCAAAAACCGTTTTCATGTTCTCCGGGCAGGGATCGCAGTACTACCAGATGGGCAAACCTCTGTTCGATGGCGACGATATCTTCCGCGGACACATGCTGCGCCTGGACACTTTGGCGCAAAAACTCAGTGGAAAGCGTGTACTGGAAGCGATCCATGCCGGCAGCAAGGCCGACGCGTTCGATCGCACCCTGCTGACGCATCCGGCGATCTTCATGACCGAATATGCATTGGCGCTGCGTCTGATCGATGCCGGCATCGAACCCGACCTCACGCTCGGCGCGAGCCTCGGCTCGTTCGCAGCCGCAACCGTCGCCGGCTGCATGAGCGAAGAAGACGCGATGGCCGCGGTGATCGCACAGGCGAAATCCTTCGAGGATTCCTGCGAACGCGGCGGCATCATCGCGATCCTCGCGGAACCGGCATTCTACGAAGAAGAACCGTTCCTGCATGCGCACAGCGAAATGGCCGGAGTCAATTTCGACAAGCATTTCGCGGTGGCTGCGGGGCAATCGGATCTGGACGCGATCGAAGCCGAACTGAAGCGGCGCGGCGTCACCCATCAGCGGCTTGCGGTGTCGTTCGCGTTCCATTCGCGATGGATCGACAATGCGCAGACCAAGTTCTGCGCCTTCATGCGCACCCTGCCGCTGAAGCAGGCAACGCGTCCGGTGGTGTGTTGCGACCGCGCGACGACACTGGGGCCGACACTGCCCGACGAATTCTTCTGGAGCGTCGTACGGCGGCCGATCCGTTTTCGCGACACGATCGCCCAGCTCGAACGCCAGGGCACGTACCGCTATATCGATGTCGGCCCCTCCGGCACGATGGCGACGTTCGTGAAATACGCGCTGCCGGAAAGTTCCGCTTCCACCGCGCAGGCGGTGCTGACGCCCTACGGCCACGATCGGCGCAATCTCGACGCGCTGTTGGCCACGACCTGAACAAGAACGCGTTACGACGGAACGACCATGACGGATTGGAGCAAGGATTTGGGCGCTGCGCTGGACTCCGGCGATGCCGGGCACATGCGCGCGATGCTGTCGCAGGTTCCGCCCGAAGCGATGCGGCAAATAGTCCCGGTGCTGGAACACATGGCGGAGACCAGCGAGCACGAAGGCCGGGTGGAGGAAGCCCTTTTCTATCGCGATCGACTGGTCGATGCCGTGCCTGCAGGCAGCACCCGCGGCAACAGCCTGCTCGCTGCGCGCGCGCGCCTGCGACTGGATCTGCAGCGCTACGCGGAAGCGCTTGAGGATGCACAGCATCTGTCGACGATATCGCCGGACAACGCGCTTGGTCATCGATTGGCCGGCGAGGCGCATGAAGGTCTGGACGATGTCGCACAGGCACTGGCTGCGTATCGACGCGCTCTGCACTGCGCGCCCGACGACGCTTTGGCTGCTCGCGTAAGCACCCTGGACGAAGACATACGCAAAGCTGCGGTGCTGCGTCACGCGCTGGATCCGGAGGCTGCGCAGGAGCCGCTGCGGATCGAGCTGCCGCCACCGCCTGAAGTGCGTTTCGACCCTGCACTGTTCGATGATCCCTCGATGCCGGCCGGAAGCAATGCATTACGCATCGAAGGCATCACGCGTCATCTGTGGCGCTACAGCGCACAATCGTCGGCGCGCAATGCGATACAACGCCTGGCCGATCCGGTCTGGTGCAGCGCATGGGATACGGCGCTGGTCGGCAGTACCGGCGCGCGCATGCGCTTCGTCGGCAGCGAACTGGGCGTGCTCGCCCTTCGCGCGCTGCATCACGGCGCGATGCATGCGCTGTGCGCCGAGCGCTATCCGCAGGACGCGCGCATCGCAACCGGCATGGTCCAGAAGCATTTCCTCGCGCCCTGGCACGCAATGCACGGCGATGCGATCCAGCACTGGAGCGAGGACGAGCGCCGCGCTTCGTTCGAGACCTTCGCAGCCGCGATCGACATCAGCGGCAACGGCGAAGACGCCGCGATTCCGCAATGCGACGTCCTGGTCTTTCCGCAGATCGATCACACCCTGCTGGGCACCGGCATCGTAGGCGCGGTGCGCGCCTACTGCGGCGATGGGCGCGCCGCACCACGTGTGCTGCCTGCACGGGCCACGCTGTATGCGGTGGCGGTGCGGTGGGATTATCCCGATGCGGCCGATCTGTCGGCAGGGAGCGCGCTCGCGCTGGACGCCATCAACCGTCTGCGCTGGAGCGCATATCCGCAGCCTCTGGAATTGGAGGCTGAATTCTGGACCGCGCTGACCGCACCGGTGGAAATCGGTGCGCTCGATTTCGCGAATTTCACCGAGGTCACGTGGGATCTTTCCCTGCCTGCGATTGCCGACGGTCACGTCGATGCGGTCCTGGTCTGGTTCGAAGCGGAGCTGGGCGAAGCGCGCATCAGCAGCGCGCCAGACAGCGATCTGCGCTGCATCCGCCCTGCGGTGTACTACACAGACCCGACGCCGCTGCGTCGCGGCGAATCGCTGGCGCTGCGCATCGAAGCGCAGGAAACCCGACTGCATGTGCGCCCATCGCCGCCTCCCTCGCAGCCGCGCGCACACGCTCTGCCGACCTGGTACGTTCCGATGCTCGGCGATGTGCGGCGCAACATCGGATATCGCAAAGCGCTGCACAGCGCGCTGGCGGCCGCACCCTCGCAACTGGCGCTGGATATCGGCGCCGGCTTCGGTCTGCTCTCGATGTTCGCCGCGCAAGCCGGCGCCGCACGCGTGATCGGTTGCGAACAGCACCCCGTCATTGCCGGGATCGGGCGCGAAGTCGCCGCCGCCAATGGCTGGTCCGACCGCATTTCCCTGATCGCGAAGGAATGTCGCGCGCTCACTGTGCCCGACGACCTGCCCGCTCGCGCGGATCTCGCGATCTTCGAGCTGTTCGATTGCAGTCTCATCGGCGAAGGCGTGCTGCATTTCCTCGCATATGCGCGCGAACATCTGCTCGCCGCCGATGCGCGTTATCTGCCGGCCGGCGCGCGACTGCGGGCAATGGCGGTGGAATACCGGATCGACCGCATTCTCGACGTCGACGCCACGCTGCTCAATCCCTACCGCGCTTCGCCCAACTTCATCAACGTCGATGCGCGCACGCTCGACTATCGTGCACTCAGCGCGCCGTTCGACCTGTTCGACTTCGATTTCGCCACCGCCGGCCCCGCTGCGCAGGAACTTGCGATCGATGTACCCGCAATCGCCGATGGCAGCGTGGGCGCGATCCTGTTCTGGTTCGATCTGCGCCTGGACGCCGACACCGTATTGTCGAACGCGCCCGAAGGCGGCGACGGCCTGCACTGGAAACAGGGGCTGCAGTTCCTGCCCGAAGCGCGCGTCACCGCCGGCCAGACACTGCCGCTGGTCGCGCACCACAACGGCAGCGGACTGCGCCTGCAGTGGCAGCCCGACGGGCTGCCGGCGGAGGCGTTCTCGCGGATGCCGCGCTTCGATCCGCGCTGGCTCGCGGCCAGCTCCGAGCTGGAACAGCAGACGCGCAATCTGCTGCAGCACTGCGCGCAGAATCCCGACGAGTTCGCCCAGGTCGCGCACATCGCACAGCGCATGGCCATCGACCCCGCGCGCTACGATCTCGATCCGGTGATCGCCCAGCGCTTCATGTCGATGTTCTTCGCGAACTAAGCGCAGGGCAGCTTCCCGGAATGTGTCAGGGATTGAATTTCCCTGATACGGGACAATGGAACAGGCGCGACTCCGGTACGATCCGGTCTCGCACTCCTTTCGACGTTGGCCGCATGTCTTCCATCATTTCCATCCGCAAGCTAAGCAAGACCTACGCTTCCGGCTTCCAGGCGCTCAAATCGGTGGATCTGGAGATCCGCAAGGGCGAGATCCTGGCGCTGCTGGGTCCCAATGGCGCCGGCAAGACCACGCTGATCAGCATCGTCTGCGGGATCGTCAACGCGAGCAGCGGCACGGTGACCGCGGATGGCCACGACATCGCGCGGGATTACCGCGCCGCGCGCGGCAAGATCGGGCTGGTGCCGCAGGAGCTGTCGACCGACGCATTCGAGACCGTGTGGGCGACGGTGAAGTTCAGCCGCGGCCTGTTCGGCAAGCCGCCGGATCCGGCGTATCTGGAGAAGGTGTTGCGCGATCTGTCGCTGTGGGACAAGAAGGACAGCAAGATCATGACCCTCTCCGGCGGCATGAAGCGCAGGGTGCTGATCGCCAAGGCGCTCTCGCACGAGCCGACGATCCTGTTCCTCGACGAACCCACCGCCGGTGTCGACGTCGAGCTGCGCCGCGACATGTGGCAGATGGTGCGCAAGCTGCGCGAAAGCGGCACGACCATCATCCTGACCACGCATTACATCGAGGAAGCCGAGGAAATGGCCGACCGCATCGGTGTGATCAGCAAGGGCGAACTGATCCTGGTCGAAGACAAGCACGTGCTGATGCGCAAACTCGGCAAGAAACAGCTGACCCTGCAACTGCAGAACCCGCTGCAGCGCATTCCGGAAGCACTCTCGGCGCTGCCGCTGGAACTGACCGACGAGGGACGCGGGCTGGTCTACACCTTCGATACGCAGACCGAGGAAACGGGGATCGCCGCGCTGCTCAAGCGGCTGGGCGAACTGGGCATCGACTTCAAGGATCTGCATTCCAGCGAAAGTTCGCTGGAGGACATCTTCGTCGATCTGGTGCATGGCAGCGCCCGCGGCGACGTGGCAGGCAAGGAGGCGCGCGCATGAGTCAGCTCCTGAACTGGCACGCGGTCCGCGCGATCTACCGCTTCGAGATGGCACGCACCTTCCGCACCATCACCCAGTCCATCGCTTCGCCGGTGCTGTCAACCTCGCTGTATTTCGTGGTGTTCGGTGCGGCCATCGGTTCGCGCATGGGCGATATCGACGGCATCAGCTACGGCGCCTTCATCATCCCCGGGCTGATCATGCTGTCGCTGCTGAACGAGAGCATCTCCAACGCTTCGTTCGGCATCTACATGCCGAAATGGGCGGGCACCATCTACGAACTGCTGTCGGCACCGGTATCTTACGTCGAAGTGGTGATGGGCTATGTGGGTGCAGCTGCCAGCAAATCATTGATCCTAGGCATCCTCATCCTGATCACCGCGCGCATCTTCGTGCCCTACGAAATCGCCCATCCGTTCTGGATGCTCTGCTTCCTGCTGCTGACCGCAGTGACCTTCAGCCTGTTCGGTTTCATCATCGGCCTGTGGGCCGACGATTTCCAGAAACTGCAGGTGATTCCGCTGATGGTGGTGACACCGCTGACCTTCCTGGGCGGCGCGTTCTATTCGATCAACATGCTGCCGCCGGTCTGGCAGAAGATCGCGCTGTTCAATCCGGTGGTCTATCTGATCAGCGGATTCCGCTGGAGCTTCTACGGTGTGTCGGACGTGAATGTCGGCGTGAGCCTGGCCGCGATCATCGGCTTCCTGGCGCTGTGCCTGGTGGCGGTGTGGTGGATCTTCAGGACCGGGTGGAAACTGAAATCCTGAGCGGCTTCTATCCGCTACGGACCGCATGCCCGCTCGCCACGCGGTACGTCAACGCATCCAGCCACGGACAAGAAGCGGACGATGGGGACCGCAGGTATGATGGCCGAATTCCCCAGCAGGAAACCGCGACATGGCGAAGGCGAATCCGCTTCAGGAACAACTGCTCAAAGCGGGCCTGGTCAAGAAGTCCAAGGTGGCCGAGGTGGCGCGCGAGCAGAACAAGGCCCGGCACGGCAAGGGCCCGTCGCAGCCCAGCGAGATCCAGCTGGAAGCGGAGCGGGCACGCGCCGAGAAGATCGAGCGGGATCGCGCCCTCGCCGCCGAGCGCAAAGCGCAGGCGCACGCGGCTGAACTTCGCGCGCAGGCGCGACAGATCATCCAGGACAGGAAAGTGCCCCGCACTGGCGAGAGCGAATACCGCTTCACCGCCGACGGCGCCATCCGCACCCTGTTGATCGATGCGGACCTGCGCAAGAAGTTGTCTTCCGGCGCGCTGGTGATCGTCCGCCTGGACCAACGCTACGAGCTGTTGCCGCGAGCGGCCGCCGACAAGGTGCGGGAACGCGATGCCGACATGATCGTGGTCGATCATGGTCAGGAAGAAGGCGCCGCCCCATCCGCCGCAAGCCCGGAAGAAGATGCCTACTACGCGCGGTTCAAGGTGCCGGACGACCTGATCTGGTGATCGGGCGGCACGACGCGATATGCCGATGCTTTTCCGGGGCATCGATGCACTGGCGGCAAGCGGGCGCCAGCATGAATCATTGTTGTAAATCCTCGGACGCCGGGCCGCATCGAAACAATCCCGAAGCCGATGGACCGTCGCCGCGATCTTGAATGAATGCGCACTGTTACATTTCATCGCAACCATCGAGTCGAAGCGACTGATCATGTCGACGATGAGCAGCGCGATGCCGGAGCGGGAAAGGTAATGGCTGATCGCGCATGCATGCTGAACACGCATGCAGAATGCAAGTTTCACGCGACGCCTCATGCGTACCGAAGACACGTTTTTGGCGATTTTAATGCAGATTAAAATTGCGGGAAAGAGCATGCGCTTTGCAATGGGTGAACTGCAGCTTTGCACTGTGTTCGCCAATCCCATGGATCTGTATCCGCTTCGCATCCAACGCAGGAACCATCGTCGATTCATCTGCATTTCACGCTGAAAAATGCGCGCGAATGCACCAATTCTGCCGGGATTTCGCGCATCGCTCGAAGCGTTGAAATCCGTCGTTGGGACATTGGCACGGCGTTTGCGAATTCTCAAGAACCGGCGCTTCGCCGGTATCCCCCAAAGAGAACATTGCCATGACGCAGAATCAGACCAATCCCAACGACAACGGCCAGAACCAGAATCAGAAGGACGGCCAGCGGCAGACGGACGACCAGCAGAAAACCGGTCAGCCTGGTCAGCCGGGCGGTCAGAAGCCGCAGGACGACAATCAGCAGGGTCGTCAGGACCAGAGCGGGCGGCAGAATCAGGGCCGTTGATGCCTAATGCCGCGCGCCCCGTTAATAGGGGGCGTGCGGCTCTCTGTCCGGCGTTCGATCTTCCGTTCGATCTTCATCGACACGAACACGCACACGAACGTCATACACCTACTTCTATTATCGGAAGGTAGCCACCATGGCACGCGCAAAGCCCAACAACGATCAAGTCACCGAACTCCTGCTGCAGGCGCTGGAAACCGAGCGCGGCGGCATCCAGATCTACACGGCGGCCATCCAGGCCGCAGTCAACGATGATCTTCGCAAGGAGTGGACCGAATATCTGGAAGAGACCCATCGGCATGAAGAAGTGTTGACCAACGTATTCGCCGAACTGGGTCTGGACACGGAGGCCGCAAGCCCCGGCCGCGAGGTGGTGGCTCACCATGGCGCCTCGCTGGTCGCCGCCATCGAAATGGCGATGGCGAACGCCGAGCCGGCCGCGGCGGAACTCGTGGCCGCCGAGTGCGTGGTACTGGCCGAGACCAAGGATCATCAGAACTGGGAATTGATCGGCCGCGTCGCCGATGCGGGCGGTCCGCACGCCAAGGTGCTCAAGACCGCGCACGATGCGGTGGAGCAGGACGAGGATCACCACTACTACCACACCAAGGGCTGGTGCCGGGAACTGTGGATCCAGAGTCTGGGCCTACCCGCCGTTCTGCCGCCACCGGAAGAGATCAAGAAGGTCGAAACCGCGATCGGCGCGTCCCGGGCCGAACAGGCACGCGACAAGATGATGTGATGCGGCCCCACCAATGCACACAGGTCGGCAGCACGGAGCGCCTGAAAATGTCTGTCGTGCTATTCGATGCGAACGGAACGGATCGCACCGATGTCGCCCTGTCCGACATCGATGTGGAGCAATTGCAGGCGACACAGATCCTGTGGATCGATTGCGCAGACATCGAAGCGTTCGATGCCGTCCGGGCGCGTCTGGGAATTCCGGACGTTCTGGCGAATGCGACCCGCGCACCGGATGAACGCCCTGCCGTGTTCAATACGACGGAGTATTTCTGGATCCGCGTGTCCAGCGTGTCCATCGATGCGTCAGTGCAGATCAGCGATTCTGCGTTGGATATCGTCGCCGGGCGGAACGTGGTGATCACGATCCGACGTTCGAACGCCATCGACGCGAAAGCACTGATGCCGATGCCCGACTGCGACACCGCGCTCGGCCGTCTCGATGCGGCCAGTTTCGTCGCGGCGATCCTGCACCGCCTGCTCACGACGTACTTCGATGCGGTCGCGGAAATCGAAGACCATGTCGAACGACTCGACCAGACCATCCTCGATCCCGAGCCGATGGATTGCTCGGACGAACTCCGGCGGCTATTGCGCGCCACCGCCCGGCTCCGCAGGCGTCTCGCGCGGCATCGCGTTGTGTTCTCCACGCTGGCCAGGCCCGACTTCAGCCCCGCCGACGAGGGCGATCGGCGCAAGCACTTCGCGGCGCTGGACGGGAAATACGAACGCACGATGGATGTCGTGGAAGACAGCCGCGATCTGGTCGTGGACTGTTTCGAATTGTTCAGCAGCCGCACTGCGCTCGATACCAACCGCACGATGCGCACGCTCACCTTCCTGACGGTCCTGATCGGCACGCTGGCGGTTACGACCGGCGTGCTGGGCATGAACTTCGAGATGGCATTCTTCGGGTCCGAAAGGGGGTTCTGGATCACCCTCGCAGCCATGATCGTGCTGTCCGCAGCCGCCTGGTGGCTGGCGTCGCGTAAGCGATGGGCATGAAACCGCGCGCTCACGCGTGGACAGGCAACGGTCGGATCGCAGGCGTCGGATCGACGCCCTCGCCTGAACACTTCGCGAAAGTTCCCGAACTCGCCAGTTCAATATTAAGGTTTTGTTATGCGGCAATCCTGAGAATGCCCTCCACCGAAGCGGGATCCGCACTCTCTCCGCAGCCTGTTTTCGGTCCAATAACAATCAATGAGGTCAACCCCATGAAGCGTTCTCTCCTTGCCCTGACCCTGCTGGCCGCCCTTCCGTTCGCCGCTTCCGCGGCCGAAGGCGTTTCCTACAATTATGTCCAGGGCGGCTATGTCGCCACCAACGGCGATGGCGACGCCGACGGCTTCGGTATCGACGGCTCGGTCGCGGTGCACCCGAACTTCCACCTGTTCGGCGGCTACAACCAGCAGGAAGTCGACAACACCAATATCGACATCGACCAGTGGAAGCTGGGCGTCGGCTACAACTACGGCATCAACGACAAGGCCGATCTGGTCACCCGCGTCGCCTATGAGAAGCTCGACGCCGGCAGCGGCTTCGATTTCGACGGCTACAGCGCCGAAGTCGGCGTGCGCGGCGCCCTCGGCAGCAAATTCGAAGGCTATGCCATGGCCGGCTACGAGGACTACGAGCAGTTCGACGGCGATTTCTACGGCCGCGTCGGCGCCCAGGTGAAGTTCAACCAGAACTGGGGCCTGAGCGGCGACGTCAAGTTCGCCGACGGCGACACCCAGTGGTTCGTCGGTCCGCGCCTCAGCTGGTAAGCGCGGCACAGCACCGGTATTCGCATTGCTTCACCCGTGCAGGGTTGGCGTAAGCCCCTGAATACGCCCATTCGCGAGCGGCCTCCCCTCCGTGTCGCGACCTGGAAGCCCGGCAACTGCCGGGCTTTCTTGTGGGGCGGCGCAAAACCGGCGCAGGCTTGGGTAAACTGCCAGGCCGCGCCCGACGCGGACAGGACATCCACAGCGTTCACCGGTAAATGGGGAGATTCATGAAGAAGCAACTTGCGGCCGCACTCGTGCTGGCCTGCCTGCCGTTCGCGGCCTCGGCCCGGGACAGTCTGGGCAGTTTCACCTATGTCGAAGGCGGCGTTCAGCGCGTCAGCGTGGATCTGGACTCGGTGGGCAACGACAGCCTCGATTTCGACGGCGTGGGCATTCGCACCTCGGTCGAGCTGGGCGACAACATCTACCTCTACGGCGGTTACGCCTGGTCGCGCAACGACGATTTCGCCGTCGACATCGATGCGCAGCAGATCCACGCCGGCATCGGCTACCGCCATACCGTGTTCGACAACGCCGATCTGATCGCCGAGCTCGGCTTCCAGCACACCGAACTCGATGCCGACGGCCTCGAGGAAAACATCGACGGCGCCCGTCTGTCGGTGGGCCTGCGCGGCGCGCTCGGCAACAGCTTCGAAGGCTGGGTGAAGGCCAATTACGTGGACGGCAGCGACTACGACGGCGAGTTCAGCGGCACGCTGGGCGCGCAGTTCGTGATCAACGAAACCTGGGGCATCGTGGGCGAAGTCGAAGCCGGCGACGTGACCTCGCAGTACATGCTGGGCGTTCGCGCCAGTTTCTGATCGCTCCGCGTCGAAACGAAAAAAGCCCAGCATTGCCGGGCTTTTTTCTTGCTGTATCCCGAAGGTGGAACCTTCAATCGCCGAACAGGCCCTCGGGATATTCCGGCTTCTGTTCGCGGGCCATCAGCCGCTTCAGGCCTTCGCCCGGGGTGATCTCGCCCTTCAGCACGTCGCGGACGGTGCTGGAGATCGGCAGCTCGATGCCGTGGCGGCCGGCCTGGCGCATCACTTCTTCCGCGGTCTGGATCGATTCGACCACCTGGCCGATCTCGCGGACCGCGTCCTCGATCGACTGTCCGCGCCCCAGCGCCAGACCCAGACGACGGTTGCGCGACAGATCGCCGGTACAGGTCAGCACCAGATCGCCGAGGCCGGCGAGGCCCATCAGGGTCTCGGCCTTGCCGCCGATGGCGAGATTGAGGCGCAGCATTTCGTTGAGGCCGCGGGTGATCAGGCCCGCGCGGGCGTTCAGACCCAGATTCATACCGTCGGCGACGCCGGTGGCGACCGCCAGCACGTTCTTCATCGCCCCGCCCAATTCGGCACCCAGCATGTCCTCGCCGGTGTAGGCGCGGAACGCAGGCCCGTGCAGGGCATCGGCGACCTGCTGGGCGAAGTCCGGGGTATCCGAATGCACCGTGAGCGCGGTCGGCAGACCGGCAGCGACTTCCTTGGCGAAGGACGGGCCGGTGACCACCGCCAACGGTACGCCCGGCGGCAGCAGTTCATCGGCGACTTCGTGCAGGAAACGCCCGGAGCCGGGCTCGAAGCCCTTGGTCGCCCAGGCTACACCCGCATGCGCCGGGCGCAGCGGCGCCAGTGCGCGCAGGGTTTCGGCGAATGCGTGCGAGGGCACGACCACCAGCACCAGATCGCAGCCGGCCATGGCGGCGGCCAGATCGGGGGTGGCCCGCAGGTTCTCGGGAAGCGGAATCCCCGGCAGATACCGGGGATTCTCGTGGCGGCCGTCGATTGCCGCGATCGTCGCGGCGTCGCGCCCCCACAGGACCGTAGGGTGGCCATGGCGGGCGATCAGCGCCGCCAGGGCCGTACCCCAGGAGCCGGCGCCGAGGACGGCGACGGCGGGTTTCGCGGCGGTCGCGTCCGGATGCTCGGACGACATGCTCAAAGCCAACGTCACGAAACGGACGTCGCGTCAGGCGTTGCCGGCGGTCTCGGCACCGGCCAGGGTGCCCTGCTCGGCGCGCTGGCGCAGGCCTTCGGCGTACAGGCCTTCGAAATTGATCGGCTGCAGCAGGAACGGCGGGAAGCCGCCGGCCGTGATCAGATCGCTGACGGTCTGGCGGGCATACGGATACAGGATGTTCGGGCAATGCACGCCCAGCATCGCGTCGAGGGTCTGGTCGTCGAAACCGCCCAGACCGAACAGGCCGGCCTGACGCACTTCGACCAGGTACACGGTCTTGTCGACGAGCTTGCAGGTCAGGGTCACGCCCAGTTCCACTTCAAAGAGGTTGTCGGCGACGCGCTGGACGCGCTGGTTCAGGTTCATTTCCAGCGCGGGCTGGCCCTGCTCATTGAACACCTGCGGCACACCGGGGGCCTCGAACGAGACATCCTTGACATAGATCTTCTCGACCGAGAAGGTCGGGCCGTTGGCTTCGGCTGCGGCGCCGTTGGCGACGGGTTCGGACATGGCAGAGCTCCTGAAAGGGAAAGCGGAAAAGAGGGCGATTATCGCATGGCGCCGCGCGGGGCAAGCGCCGTCGGGAAGTCGGTGCCCACCCATGTCGCCACGGGTCATCTGATCTGGGAGCCGGCGTCCGCTTTTACAAGGCGCAGCTTCTGCAAGGCACGCCGGGCGGCTCCAATCGGGGTGATCCGATCAGACCGCCCGATGACGCAGGCGAAAACTCAGTGCTTGCCCTTGATCAGCGGCAGTTCCGCCTGCTGCCAAGCGGCGATGCCGCCATCCAGGATGTGGACCCGCTCGAAACCCGCCTGCTTCAGGCGTTTTGCGGCGGCGACGACCGTGTTGCCGCTCTGGCAGACGAGCACGATCGGCAGGGCTTTGGCCGGGGCCAGCTGCTTGCTTTCGGGGTCGAACTGGGCCATCAGCACGTTCTTGGAGCCGGCGATGTGGCCTTTCTGGAAATCGGCGGTGGGGCGCAGGTCCACCACCAGGGCATTGTCCTGGTTGATGAGGGCGGTTACTTCCGCCGGGCGCAGCGATTTGTATCCGCGGAAAAACCGCGACAGCTCGTTGCCGATGATGGCGGCGGTCAGGCCGACCAGCGCGAGGCTGTAGACCGGGTTGCGGCCGGCGAAGGCCGACAGTTCTTCGAAATTCACGGGGGAACGGGTCCGAATGGCGCGGGAAGCGCGCGCAGCGGCGGAATTGTCGCCTGCCGCGGGGCTGCTGGCAAAATCCCGCCCGGGTGGGCGGCCCGGACGCGCATCCGTCCGGGGCCGTTACTGGCCTTGCCAGAAGTCCGGCAGGCTGTCGATCCACCAGTTCTTGGCTTCGGGGTCGTAGCGCCAGACCTCGGTGTAACGGAGCCTGCGCTGCTGCATGGTGTTGCGGTTGATCACGTCGATCTGCACCTCGCGCATCTCGCTGCCGTCGTCGCCGGGCATGCTGGCCAGGTCGCGATAGCCGGAGATCTGGATCTGCTCGTAGCGCGAGAACTCGACCGCGCTCATCGGCTTGGCCTTGCGCAGCTTGGGGTCGACCATGGTCCAGGCGCCCTCGAAATCGCCCCAGCGGATCGCCGCGGAATAGGCGTACTTGTTCTTTTCGAGAAGGGCTTCCTTCTTGCCCGCCATCGCCACGCCGGCGGTGGACGCCAGCAGCAGGGCGATCAGCAGCGTCGCGATCGTACGGATCCGGGTGCGGATGGCCGCGCGGGTCGGAGCGTGGGTCGGAACAGGGGTCTGCATCGTGGCTCCGGGGCATTCTGCGGCAACAGCCGGCATGCTAACCCCTCAGCTTCACCGCGTAACGCGACCGGCACTCGGTCGCCACGCCGCCTTCAGGTAAGGCCACTTCGGCCAGCACGCCCAGCCGGGCGCGACCGCGGCTGCGCAGGGTCTCGAGGAAGACCTGCCAGGATTCGCCGTCGACCAGCGCGGCGGTGGCTTCCAGGTCCGCGTACAGCGGTGCGCGGTAGCGGATTTCGCTGTCGGCGACGAAGACATCGGCCTCGATCCCGGCTTCGGCCAGCCGCAGGGTGATCAGGGCCCAGCCGGCGAGCGTCATCAGCGAGGTGAGACTGCCGCCGAAGGCGCAGCCCTTGTCGTTGATGTTGGGCGCCAGCGGCGCATGCAGGCGCAGGCGTTCGCCGGTCGCCTCGACGATGCGAAGTCCCATCGCCACCACCGGTGGCATCGCCATCAGTTCGGCTTCGAGCGCGCGCCGGGGCGACAGTCGGATCGCGCGGGCGGCTGGCGTTTGGGTGCAGGGGAACAGTTCGGTCATCGACAATGCTCGGGGGAAAATCGGGGCCTGTCCGCTGCCGGCATCTGGGTGCTGAAGCCTGCTTGCGGGTGAAGATACGAATAGCCAAGCTGGGCAGATGCGCAGAACCGGCCCGACGACACCCCACAGCGAGCGACGCGAAGACTACACCGCGCCCATTGTGGTTTCGTTGCGACCCGCGAACGATCACACCGCGATGCGTCGCGCCGCGGCCGCGTACGGCCTGCGCGTGGTCGCGCTGTCGCCGTGGCGGATCGCGGCACGCGACGACACCGCGACCCGCGACGCGCTGCACGCAGCGCTGACGGCAGACATCGTGATCGTCACCAGCCCCGCTGCGGCCCGCGCCGCAGCCATGCTGGCGCCGCTGCGGGCACGGCGCGGGCAGGTGTTTTACGCGATCGGCGGCGGCACCGCCACTACACTTCGGCGTATGGAGATCGACGACATTTGCGTACCCATGCGCATGGACAGCGAAGGTCTGCTGGCACTGCCGGCACTGCGCGATGTGAGCGGCCTCGACATCGGCCTGATCACCGCGCCCGGCGGCCGCAACCGGATCGGCCCGGATCTGCAGGCGCGCGGCGCGCGGGTGCGTCGCGCCGATGTCTATGTTCGTCAAGCCATCGCACTGTCGTCCGCATCGATCGCCCGGCTGCGCGCATTCGCCGGCCCGCTGCTGCTGCCGGTCAGCAGCGGCGAGGCGCTGATCGCGGCGATCACCGCCGCCCCCGACGATATCGCCAAGCGTCTGCGCGGCGCGAGCGTACTGGCGGCCAGCGAACGTCTGGCTGCGCTTGCGCGCGACGGCGGCTGCACCGATGTGCGCATCGCCGCCGGACCGCGACCGGCGCAATTGCTCGCGGCCGCCTTCGCGGACGCGTGACGCCTCGCGGCGCCGCGTTCAGCATCGCGCGGCATCGCAGCGACAACATCCGGCCGACATCCCGGCTACCATGACGCACATGCCGCATCCGATGCCGCCGGCCACCCCCACCATGACCGAAAGCGCCACGCCCGCCATCACCGGCGAACCCGCACCCACGCACCCGCAGCGCCCCGTCCGGCGTGGTGGTTGGGCGTGGCTGGCCGTGTTGCTGGCGTTCGCCGCGACCGGCGGCTGGCTCTGGTACAGCGACCACCAGCGCACGGAACGCGAGCGCGCCGCCGACATCGAAGCCACACAGCGGGTACAGGCACTCGAAGCGCGCCTCGACCGCCTGCGCGGCGACGTGCGCGGCCACAGCCAGCGCCTGCAACAGGCCGACGCCACCAACCGCGTACTGCGCGACGAACTGCTGGGCATGGGCCAGCGCGCGACCCTGCTGGAAGGCAACGTCGCCAAACTGGCCGACGCCAACCGCCACGGCGCGCAGGCGCTGCGCCTGGACGAAGCCGAACTGCTGCTCACCCTCGGCCAGCAGCGCCTGCAGCTGGCGGCCGACCTCGACGGCGCACGCCACGCCTATGCGCTCGCCGCCGGCGTGCTCGACGGCATCGACAGCCCGGGCGCGCTGAATCTGCGCCAGGCGCTGGCGCAGGAGCGCGCCGCGCTCGAAGCGCTGGACGCC
>CALRWS020000016.1:0-101936 GCA_943371935.1 Chitinophaga pinensis
CGCAGAGCTCGGGCCTGACGCCCCTCCTACCGAGCGCAGACCATAGCCGATTCCTGTTCAGCTTGAGCTGTTCAGACTCCCGCCATCCCAGTCGACCCCGACCACCGAGCCCCTACCGTGACCTTGATCCCCCGCATCTTAGTCATCGCCGCACTGCTCGCCGCCGGTACCGTCCAGGCAGGCGGTCGCGAATCCCTCGACACCTTCACCAAAGGCCTGAAAGGCCTCGACGGCCAATTCAGCCAGCAGGTCTTCGACAGCAAGGGCAAGCGCAAGGAAGCCTCGTCGGGCCGGGTGGCACTGTCGGCACCGCGCCTGTTCCGCTGGGAATACCTCAAGCCCCATCCGCAGTTGATCGTCGCCGACGGCACCAAGGTCTGGGTCCACGACCCCGACCTGAAACAGGTCACGGTCCGCCCGCAGGGTGCGGAAGAACAGAACAGCCCGCTGACGGCGCTGATCGATCCGCAGAAACTCAGTCGCGATTTCAATCTCAAGGACACCGGCAACCAGGGCGGCCTGGAATGGCTGGAACTCACGCCGAAACAGGAGGAGGGCGCCGGCTTCCAGAACGCGCGCCTCGGCTTCAACGCCACCGGTCTGGCGCGGATGCTGATCGTCGATGCACTGGGTCAACGCACCGACATCACCTTCAGCGGCTGGAAGCGCAACCCCACGTTCGCGGCGAAGACCTTCCGCTTCACGCCGCCCAAGGGCATCGATGTCATCGGCGAACAGTAATCGCAGCGGCTGCGCCCGAGTGGCCTGCGATGGGCCGCGGATCGGCGTTTTCCGCGTTGATCGCGGCATGATCACAACCATCCGAGCCATGTCCCCGCGCCGCGCCCCGCGTTGTCTTGCCTGGAGCCTGGCGGCGACGCTCTGCATCGGTCCAGCCGCAGCCTCGGCGGCGCCGCCGAAACCGACCGCCGCCAGCACCGCCCAGGCGCGCGCGGCGATCGCGATGGAGCGGGAGACCCTGGACGGCGTGGTCGCCGCCTCGCTGGTCGGCGCACTCTCCGAACAATTGGGTGGGCGCGCGGTCAAGATCAGACTCAAACAGATCGATGTGCAGACCATGAGCCTGCGCGACCGTCTGGTCAGTGGCCAGGGCGAGATGCAGATCGAGGCCTCGCAGGACTGGATCGGTTTCCGCTTCAGTACGCTCTACGACGCCATCTTCGAAAGCGCTGGCTATCCGGAACTGAGCATCGGTACTGTGGGCCCGGGTGGCCGCACGCTGCCCAACGATTCAAAACTGGTGCGCGAACTCGACGACCGCGTGGTCGGCATGCTGGGTCAGGAATTCGGCTATCAGCAGGTGCGGTTGCAGCTCGACAGGATCGATACGGTCGAAGCCGGCGCCCGCTATCTGCGTATCGACGCCCAAGGCATCGCCGATTTCGGCCTCGACGGCACCGCGCCGACGCGGGTCGAAGCGCTGTACGACCGCGAACAGAATGCCTGGCTGCGGGTCACCTACACGCTCGACGCCGCGCCGCCCGCGTCATCGTCGACGCCGGTCGGCAGCCGCTGAGACGGCCCGCAGCGCTCGCGCCTGATAAGGTGACGGGCCAGCCATCACGAACTCCGCACCATTGGCCCGGCAAGGCAATCCCCCGACATCCGGCGTGAATTCCAGCCTGCTCGACGACCGCGACCTGCTCGCGGTCGATCGCGACGCGCTGCGCCCGCTCGCCGAGCGCATCCGCCCACGGACCCTGGACGAGATGGTCGGCCAGCGCCGACTGCTGGCGCCGAACACCGCGCTGCGCCAGTCGATCGAATCCGGGCGCGTGCATTCGATGATCCTCTGGGGTCCACCGGGCTGCGGCAAGACCACGCTGGCGCTGCTGCTGGCCAAATACGCCGACGCCGATTTCCGGGCGATCTCCGCAGTGCTGTCCGGCCTGCCCGAAGTCCGTCAGGTGCTGGCCGAAGCCGGCCACCGTTTCGCCGAAGGCCGGCGTACGGTGCTGTTCGTCGATGAGGTGCATCGTTTCAACAAGGGCCAGCAGGATGCGTTCCTGCCGCACATCGAGCGCGGCACCATCCTGTTCGTGGGCGCCACCACCGAGAACCCATCCTTCGAGCTGAACTCGGCGCTGCTGTCGCGCTGCCGGGTGCACGTGATGGAAGCGGTGTCGGCGGACGATATCGCCATCGCCCTGCAGCGGGCGCTGGACGATGCCGAACACGGGCTTGGCGGCCGCGGTCTGCGGATCGCCCCGGAGCAGTTGCAGCTGATCGCCACCGCGGCCGATGGCGACGTCCGCCGCGGACTCACCCTGCTGGAGATCGCGGCCGAGCTGGCCGGCGACAGCGGCGCGGACGGGGAGGAAAGCGAGCCGGGCACGAGGGAGCCGGGAACGATCACCGACGCCATCCTCGAACAGGTGCTGGCCGACCGCACCCGGCGCTTCGACAAGGGCGGCGAGCAGTTCTACGACCAGATCTCGGCGCTGCACAAATCCGTGCGCAGTTCGAACCCCGATGCGGCGCTGTACTGGCTGACGCGGATGCTGGACGGCGGCTGCGACCCGAGCTATCTGGCGCGGCGGCTGACCCGGATGGCGGTGGAGGACATCGGCCTGGCCGACCCGCGCGCGCTGTCGATGGCGATCGACGCCTGGGAGACCTACGACCGGCTCGGCAGCCCCGAGGGCGAACTGGCGTTCGCGCAACTGGTGATCTATCTGGCCAGCACCGCCAAGTCCAACGCTGCGTACGTGGCCTTCAAAGCTGCAAAGCGCGATGTCGCCGAATACGGCACCCAGGAGGTCCCGCTGCACCTGCGCAACGCGCCGACCAAGCTGATGAAGTCGATCGGCTACGGCAAGGATTACCGCTACGACCATGACGCCGAGGGCGGGGTGGCGCTGGAGCAGACCGGTTTCCCGGATGCGATGGGCGAGCGGGTGTATTACCAGCCGGTGGAGCGGGGCATGGAACTCAAGCTCAAGGAGAAGCTCGACCGCCTGCGTGCGGACCGCGAGCGCGCGCGTCGCGCCAAGCCCGGGCGGGACGCTGCTTCCGAGTGATATCCGACATCAAGAATATCGTTCAAGTCAATGAATAAAAAAGATAATCCTGAATTCACTCGGCGGGCTTACCGCTGATGGCCGCGCTGTGGTGGCAGCAACTGTTGCTGGTCGGGGCGGGCGGAGCCCTGGGCGCGGTCGGCCGATTCTGGCTGGGCGGCGTGCTGCTGCGACACCTCGGCAGCGGCTTTCCGTGGGGCACGCTAGCGGTGAATCTCATCGGTTCGTTCGCCGCCGGCTTCATCGCGATCTGGCTGGAGGGCCGTGGCCCGTCCGCGCTGTACTGGCGCGCGTTCCTGATCGTCGGCGTGCTCGGCGCGCTGACCACCTATTCGGCGCTGATGCTGGAGTGCCTGCTGTACGCCAAATCCCAGCGCAGCGGGCTGATGTTCGGCTATCTCGCGATCACCCTTGTCGCCGGGCTGGCGCTGGTCTGGCTGGGCGCGCGGGTCGCGTCGGGCTTCAGGATGTCCTGACCCGGCCGCGTCCGCCAACGACGGCTGTGCTTGTGTAGGAGGGGCTTTAGCCCCGAGCAGCTTTTTTGATCGGGTTTGCGGCGTAAAAGATCGGGCCTGAAGGCCCTCCTACGAAGAATTCCCTGACCCTTATCAGCGGAATCCGCCGACGCGATCCTGCGGAAACGACCGACGGACTGCCGCCAGCACGCTGACTACCTTGATGTCCTCGCCAGACAAGGCATTCGCCGAGGACATGTCCCATGCCAATTCGTTCACGCATCCGATTGATTTTTCTTGTTTTCATCCTATTGCCCACATCGCAGGCAACGGCGCAGGAAATCCACACCTGCATCGATGCCAAAGGCATCAGGAGCTATCAGAACCTGCCCTGCGATCCGGGCCAGCGCACGGCGTCGGTTCGCAGTTACGAAGCCAAGCCCGAAGATCCGGCGGTGGCCGCACGCAGCGCTGCGATCCAGCAGGAGATGGACCGCCGCAACCGCCCCAGCGGCAAGGCGACCGTGGTCCGCACCGCCACCCGGCGCCCTGCTGGCCCAACCCCGTGCCAGGCCGCGAAGGCCAAGCGCGAGGCCACCCTGAAGCGGGTCGGCCTGAAGCGGAACTTCGACCTGCTGAGCCGATTGGACTCGGAGGTCTGGGACGTGTGCAAGGGCTTTTGAAGCGGCCTTGGCGTCTGCTCAAAGTCCTTCAGAGCCGGACCAGCAGCCAGTCGTGTAGCAGCGTAATGCTCAACCCCAAACTGACCCACCTTCTGTCATCCCGAACGCCCGCGCAGCGGGCGGAGGGATCTGCTGTTTGATCACGGCCAGCGACAAGCAGATCCCTCCACCCGCTGCGCGGGCGTTCGGGATGACAGCCCTTTCCGGATTCGAGTTACGGAATCGGGAGTGTCGACAGACGCTTATGCCGAAGCCCGCTCCGCCTCGATCCGCGCGATCTCCGCCTCCAGCAGCTCCGGATGCAGCGCGAACTGGTCGCTGTGCAGCAGGGCGCGGCCTGCGTCAGTGACCTGCACGCGTTCGACCTGCAGCAGCGGACCGTCCCGGAACAGTTCGATATAGCTGTCGAGCACGCCGGTGAGCGTGCCCTGGGCGGTGTCGGGCGCGGCCAGGATCAACTGCAGGCCGAGCGAGCGAAGGTACTGGGTGGTGGCGCGCGCGTTCTGGGCGTCGATCTTGTCGCCGAACTCGTCGAGCATGATCAGGCCGAGGCCGCCCTGCTGGCCGTCGCGCTTGCCGTAGGCGGCCGCCAGCGCGGCGCCGGCGATCACGTACATCGGCGCGCGGTGCTCGCCGCCGGAGCCGGAACGCATGCGTTCGCTGAGCGTGCCGATGACGCGGCCGTCCTGCTGGATGTTCACCTCGAAGCTGAAGAAGCGGCGGTAGTCGTCCAGCGGCGAGGGCGCGTTGCCGCGGCCGCCGATCCTGTCCTCGATGATCTCGCGGAACGCCTCCGGCACTTCGCCGGCGCTGCCGAACAAAGTGTCGGTCTCGCCGACATCAGCCACTTTGTGAATAAAGCGGTGCAGGTCCTTGAATTCAGGCGCTATTTCGTAGCGGAACTGGTAGCGCTCGTTGTTCGAGAACGCCGGGCTGCCCATCAGCGTCCGGTTGAGGATCTGGATCTGGTGCTTCAACCGGGTGAAGTTGTCGTACAGCGCCGAGGCGACGTTGCTGCGGAAGGTTTCGACCGCGGTGGCGTAGGCCTCGTCGGCCATGGCCTGGTGCTGCACCAGCTCGGTGTCCTTGAGATGCGCGATCTCGCCGCGCAGCAGCGCGTCGGCCCTGCGCCAGTCCTGCGGCTCCACATCGAGCGCGATGCCGTGATCCTTGGCGTACTGCGCCAGCCCGGACCAGGCCTCGGGCAGCACCGCGTTGAGCGACTTTTCGGCGTCGTCGGCGCGATGCAGGCAGCGGGCGATGCGCTCGGGCAGCTCGGGATACTTTTCGTCGAGCTCGTCGCGATGCTGCTCGACCAGGTTCGGATCGACATCGGCGTGCCGGAACGCGTCGACGGCGGCGCGGGCGATGCGCTCGCTCTCGGCGTTGAGGCGGTCGAGCTGGGTCTGCGCGTCGGTCGCCTTGCCCTGGGCGACGGCTTCCTCGCCGACCAGTCGTTCGACCAGCGCTTCCAGCGCGTCGCGGCGCTCCGCCAGCGCCTGCGCCTGTTCGCTGAGGTGGATCAGATCCGGGTCGGCGAGCGAGGCATGGCTGTCGCGCAGCGTCCGGTAGCGTGCGGCGGCTTCGCGGTGCTTGAGCAGCAGGCCGTGGATCGCCTGCGCCGCGTGGTCCGGACTGCCGATCCGCGCCCAGTCGGCGACGCGGGCGTCGAGCGCCTGCCATGCGGTTTCGAGCCGGTGGATGTCGTGTTCGGCCCGTTCCAGATCTTCGCGCAGCAGCTTCAGGCGCTCGCGGTTGTCGGATGCCCCGATCTTCAGCTCGGTGGCGGCCGGCAGGCGCAGGCGTTCGACGCCGCCGCCTTTCACCACCAGGCCGTCGCGGCTCAGCCCCTGTTTCGCGCGCACGACCTCGGCTTCGGTCTCGATGCAGCGCAGTTCGCCGAGCTGGCGGCGCAGATAGGCGAGAGCATCGTCGTCGCCGCGGAGCAGGGCGGACACCTGTCCCGCGGCGATGCGCGCGTCGCCGCGCGACTGCCGCGCCTGGCTGGTCAGCGCGATCTTCACGCCGTAGACCGAGCGCCCGCCCTGCAGCGCGCGATACAGCTTCACCGCGCGCTCCTCATGTTCGACGGGGATCAGCAAGGCTTCGACATGGCTGCGCAGATAGGCTTCGATCGCGCCCTGCCACGCAGGTTCGGTCACCTGCACCAGATCGCAGACCGGGCGGCAGGGAATGCCGGCTTCCTCGAAATAGCTCATCAGCCGGATCACGTCGCTGCGCAGCTCGGCCTGGCCGGCGTGCAGGCGGGTCTGGTTCTGGCGCGCGCTTTTCGCGCGCTGGCGCGCGGCATCCAATTCGCTGCGCAGTTCATGGGTGCGTGCCGAGACCAGCGTCATCGTCGGCACGGCCTGCGCCATCGCCGCCTGCAGTTGGGTATGCAAGGCCTCCGGCGGCAGGTCGATGTCGGCATCGGCGGGCAGCATCGACACCTGGTGGAACAGTGCGCCCCACGGCGCCATCGCCAGCGTCAGGGCATCGATGTCCAGCCCGGGCAGATCGAGCTTCGACACCGCGCCCAGCTGGTCGCGGACGAAGCCGGCGCTGCGCATCAGCTCGCGCTTCAGCTGCGCCAGTTCGTCGCGGTCGCGGCCGGCGATCTGGTCGAACGACGCCTGCTCGCTGTAGCCGCGGGTGCCCTGCAGCCGCCGCTGCGCGTCTTCCGCCTGCTGGCGCGCGGTCGAGCGGTCGCTGCGCGCCTGTTCCAGTGCGCGCGACGTCCGCTGTTTCGCATCGACCGCGGAGGTCAGCGTGTCCTCGGCCGCATCGACCTGTTCGCCGTGGGCGTCGCGGCGGTATTCGGCGCCGAGCGCGCGATACGAGGCCGCACGCGTGGCCTGGCTGGCGACCTTGCGGTACTGCGTCTCGACGGTTTCGGCCGCGTCGATGCGGGTCGCGACCTGTTCGATCTTTTCCTTGATCAGCCGGAAGCCTTCGAGCAGCGCGCGGAACTTGCCGATGTCGGTCGGCCGCTCTTCGGCGACCAGGGTGCGTACGAACAGGTCGACATCGTTGACCCGCTGCAGGTTCAGCGCGTTCTGGAACGCCTTGCGGTAGGCGGCCGGGTCGATCTGGACATTGCCGGCGGGCCGCAGTTGCTGCAGAAGATCGCGCAGGAAGCGGTCGCTGGTCTGGTGCAGTTCGGCCTTGGTGCCGGCGGCCTTGCAGCGGGCGACGATGGCGGTGCGGAACTGCGCCCACGCCAGCGGCAGCTGCTCGCCTTTCACCGTTTCCAGATGATCGTCCAGCGTCAGCGCCACGCCCGGCAGCAGGTACAGGCCGTGGACGCGGTGGTCGGGTTCGTCGGCGGCAGCGCCCAGCGCGATGCCGGCGGTCAGCGTTTCGCCGCTGATGGTGTCCTCGAAGACCAGGCTGATGTAGGTCGTCGCGGTCTCGCGCACGCGGCCGTCGTCGCCGGCGCGGTACACGCCCAGGCAGTAGTCGCGGATGCTGCGGGCGCGGTGGCTGCCGCCTGCCTGGGCGTTGAAGCGGATCTGGTTGCGGTCCGCGCCCAGCATCACGATCTGCAGGGCGTCCAGCAATGCACTTTTACCCGCGCCGTTGGGCGCGATGATCGCGGTGGTGGCGTCCAGTTCCAGGGTTTCGGCCTGGAACAGGAAGAACTGCACCAGATGGGCGCGTTTAAGCTGATGCATCGTCGGTATCCGTGGTGTCGGTGCCTGCGGCGGCGGTCGCGCCGTCGATGTCGGCTTCGCGGTCGTCATTCTCGCCATCGTCATCGCGGTTGTGCTGATCGAGACGTTGCAGCCACTGCGCGCCGACGATCTCGACGATGGCCGGGCGTACCAGGATGCGGAACGGCTGCGGGTCGTCGGCTTCGCAATCGACGACCTTGCACACCGACCAGCGCCGCAGCATCCGCAGCGCATCGCGCAGCGGGCCGAGTTCGGGCATCGGCCGGCCGGTCAGCGCCTGATACGCCTCCTGCAGTTCCGGCAGCTCCACGATCACCTCGCCGTGATCCTCGATCTGGCCCTGGCGCATCGCCGCGTCGTAGCGATGGCGCAGCACCAGTATCAATAAGGTCTGCTCCAGCGACACCGCGGTGCCTTCGCCGTGCGAGGGCAGGGCGACGACGTAACGATAGTGCGCGTTGCGTTCGAGGCGGATGCCCAGCGGCTCCAGCGCCGCGCCGAAGTCGGCGAAGTACGTCTCGACCAGGTGATAGGCGTTGCGGGACGTGCGATCGCTGCTGTACAGCACCTGCTCGGTCACCAGCCGGTAGGCGGCGCGCTCGAAGTCCTGGGCGATGTAGGTGCCGCCGGACAGCTGGCTCAGTTGGGTCCAGGAACGTTTCATCGGAGCCCCTTCATGCGGTGATGTCTTTCGTGCGTGTGGCTTTCATCGGGGCGTGGGTTCCGGTGCGGCGCAGGACGAAGCGCGGCGAATGCAGATAAGGATTGGCTTGATCGACGGAGGCGTCGGCGGCTTCGCCGGTCGCGAGTTCGACCCGGAACCCGCGCAGCAGCCGGTGCAGCGGGTCTTCGCGGCGCAGCCCGCCCTTGCGCTGACTGCGCAGGGCGAGCGTGACCAGCGTCTGGTAGGCGCGGAAGTCCTCGATGGTCGCGATCTGCAGCGCCTGCGAATCGAGCACGCCCGCATCGTCCCAATGCCGGTCGAGGTAGCGCGCCAGGTCTTCGGGCAGCACCAGCCGCACCCGCTTCATCTGCCGCAGCAGATTCAGCCGCGCCAGTTGCTCGGGCGTGGGTTCGGGGCTGGTGTTGGCGGTGCGCGCGATCGGCTGCGGGCGCCGCTGCGGCGCGCGCAGGCGCTGTTCGTCCATCAGCCCGCCGGGCGCGACCGGCAGCCGCAGCGCGTCTTCCGGCGCCGCCAGCACGCCGCGACAGGCGCGGCGGAGCAGGGTGTCGAGCTGGTCCGGCGCACGCAGGCGGTAGTCGAGGAAGGCGAGGGCGCGGCGGTTGGCCTGGCGGATATCGTCGTCCAATCGGCCGAGATATTCGTCGATCCGGTCGATTTCGTAGAGCCGGCGCAGACTGCGCTGCAGCCGGTGCTCGGCCACCGCGAGGTCGCCGCCGGGCGCGCGCTCGGCGTACCAGGCCAGTAGATCCGCGCGCAGCGGGCCGAATTCGATCTCCCTCACCATCGCAAGGATCGAGGTGCGCCGCGCCAGCGGGTGATCGGCGTTGTGAAGTTCGGCATAGTCGCCGACGAACAGTTCGCCGACGTAGCGCTCGAACAGCTTGCGGGCGAACTGCGCGGTGCTTTCGGCCTTGCTCAGCTCGGGCATGAGGTCGCGGACCTGCACGCTGATCGACGCGACGTTCGACAACAGCTGCCGCGACTGGTCGGCGGCCTCGTCCAGGGTGTCGCCCATGGCCTTGCCGGCGATGATCTGGCTGAGCTGCAGTTCGATCGAACGGACCTTGGCGCCGAAGAACGTCGGGCCGCGCTCGGCGAAATCGATCAGCAGGGTCAGCATCCGTGAGACCGGATGGGTCATCGACACCATGTCGCGGGCGCCGATGCGCTCCTGGCGCAGCCAGCCGGCCTGGCGGAAACGTTCGTAGACCGTGCCGGCGCGGATCGCCAGCGGCGTGTCCGGGGCGTCGCCGTCGTCGTCTTCCCACGGGTCGTCGGTCAGCAGATAGCGCTCGATGGCAGAGGTGATTTCGCGGCGCTGGAAACCGATGCTGGGCGGCATGGGCGCGTCCGGGCCGAAGAATTCGCCGAACAGCCGGCACAGCAGCCGCCAGTAATGCATGCGGTTGGGCGACGCCAGCGGTCCGAACAGTCCCTGGGGAAGCACGGAGAACAGGGCGGTCTCCGCTGGTGAAGCACTCAAATCGCGATACTCCGGGACGACGGGGCGACGCCCTGACTGGCCGGGCATTATCGCCAATTATCCGGAACTGCCGGGCGGCCGGATGCGTGGGGCACGAAAGCAGGGGCGGCGAGGTAGCATGGCCCGTAATGGATCCCATCGAACAGCACCCCGACGACATCGCAGCGCTTCAGCGCGCTTTCGCCCTCCTCGAATCCCCGTCGATCGTCGCCAAACTGACCAACATCGTCGGCAAACCGTTGGAATCGGCGCTGGACAAGCTCCCGGACAGCGCCGGCCGCCGGGTGCATTCGGCAGTGCAGGGCGCCCTGTCGAAATCGGTGCGGGTGGCGCTGAGGAGCCTGCGCGACACCCCCAGCGCCTCGGCGTCGACGCGCTCGCACACGGTCCTGTCGGCGGCCAGCGGCGCGGCGGGCGGCTTCTTCGGCTTCACCGGGCTGCTGGTCGAACTGCCGGTCACCACCACCATCATGCTGCGCTCGATTGCCGATATCGCCCGCAGCGAAGGGTTCTCGCTGCAGGACCCGACGGTCGCTCAGGACTGCGTGGCGGTGTTCGCGCTGGGCGGCCCGGGCCGCGGGGACGATGCGTCGGAAACCGGCTACTACGCCACCCGCGCCATGTTGAACGAAGTGCTGAAGCAGACCGCGGCCGCACTGACCAAGGGCGCGGCCGCCAGCGCCGGCCAGCAGGGCGCCTCGGCGGTCGCGGCGGGCAAGGCCGGCGTCTGGCTGGCCAAGATGATCGAGGCCGTGGCCTCGCGTTTCGGAGTGGTCATCACCCACAAGTTCGCTGCGCAGCTGGTGCCGGTGATCGGCGCGGCCAGCGGCGCCGCGGTCAACGCGCTGTTCGCCCAGCACTATCAGGACATGGCGCGCGGGCATTTCATAATCCGCAGGCTCGAACAGGTCTACGGCAGCGAAGCGGTCCACGCGGCTTACGCCGGTCTGTCGCGCACGGTGGAAGTCAAAGCGACGCGCCGACTCGAAGCGCCGAACTGAAGATCGGCATTCACAGCCTGAGCGCGCTCTCGAACGTCCGCACCGAGCCATCCAGCGGATCCACGAACGACAGCGACTGCGCCAACAGCTTCAGCGGGCGCGCCGGATCGTCGGGCGCCAGGGCGGCCAGCACCGGATAGAGCGGGTCGTTGAGGATCGGCGCGCCCAGCGCGGCCATGTGAACCCTCAACTGATGTTTGCGTCCGGTGACCGGTTCCAGTGCGTAACGCCAGGTTTCGGGGCCGCGTTCGATCGCATCGATCCGGGTGAACGCGTTCGGCTCGCCTTCGATTTCGCGGGTCAGGAAGAACGGATCGCCGCGCACCAGCCGCGAACGGCGCTCCAGCGGCCAGACCACGGCGGGCAGGGGTGGTGCGATCGCCTCGTAGCGTTTGTCGATCGCATGGGTGCGGAACAGCGACTGGTAGCGCGCACGCGTCGCCGGGTTCGCGGAAAACAGCATGACGCCCGCCGTCAACCGATCCAGCCGGTGCAGCGGCGCGATCCCGATGTCGCCAAACCGCCGCACCAGCCGCGCCAGCAGTGTCTCGGCCACGTAGCCACCGCCCGCGATCACCGGCAGGAAATGCGGCTTGTCGACCACGATCAGGTGCTCATCGACGTGGAGGATGGTTTCCTCGGCCGCCAGGCGCGTCTCGGCCGGCACCTCGCGGTAGTAGTGGATCTCGGCGCCGACCTGGAATGCCGCATGTTCGTCCAGCGGCAGGCCGCCAGCATCGAGCACCCGACCGCGGGCGAAACGGCTGCGCCAGATGTCGCGATCGATTGCGGGAAACCGCGCGCACAGCGCCTCCAGCACCGTCGACCAAGGACCCGGCGGCAACTGCAGACGGCTGGCGGAGACGCCTTCGATGGCGGGCGGGGTGGGCATCAGCGCAGCTTAACGTCCCGGGACGGCTTGGCTGTAGCCGGAGTGGGCGCTGCGTCGACTGGGTGGAATTTCACCCAGTCGACCGGCCGCACGCCGGCGCATGCGTGCAGAAACAAGGGCTTGCAAGCAATCCACGGATGGCACGTGGATTGCTAGCGACTTGAGATGGAGTCCGGAAGCGCGCCGTTTGCGCAGACCGGGACGTTCCGTGCCCGGATGCGGCCGACACCGCCGCATGCCGGTGCCTGCACGCCGACATATCAGGAGAGCCACGTCGATGAGTCATGCACGCGACCCTCAGGGCGGCACCCCGCCGCCGTCGCCCGAACAGCAGCGGGTTGCGCGCGTGACACCGCCGCCTTCGCCGCGGCCGTTGGCCTCGCAGCCGCTGGCCCAGGCGCTGAACCAGACGGTCGCGCTGGCCGTCGATGCCCAATCGCCATCCCTGCCTCCGCGCCACCCAAGCGTGCCCGTATTGCCTGCCATTCCGCAGCGGGACTCCACGGCGCGCACGCCGCTGCTGTCCGTGCAGCAGCCACCGCCCCGGCGGAGCGCCCAAGACGACTCCGGCCTGCAGCGCGTGGCTCCCGGCGGCCTGCCCGGGTCGAGAGTGGCTGCACAGTACCTCGATCTCGCCGCTGCGATCTCCAGCACGCCGGTTCCAGGCACCACGCTCAATGCGGTCCGCGGGTTCGCGTCAGGGGCGCTGTGGTCGACGTCCTCCGGTTTCAGCGCCTACAACAACCAGCAGGACGTGCGCGAGCGCCACGCGCGGGGCGAAGGTACCGGCGCGAACGGCGTGTTGAACCGCGTCGCGGATGGATCCAGTTTCGTCGCTGGCGCCAGCGATGCCACGAGTTCGGTGCTCAGCTATTTCGGCACGTCGCCGGGTTGGGCGGCCACGGCATCCACGGCCACGGCCTACGCGAGCAATGCGTTCTGGGGGGTGGCAGGCGCCATCGGCACCGGTCAGGGCGTCTACAACCTGTTCCAGTCCGGCAGAAGCAAAGTCGCCAGTGGCCTGCAGGTCGCCGGCGGCTTGCTCAACATCGCGGGCGCCGGGTTCGGCGCGGTGGCGGCACAGCGGCAATCGGCTGATTCGAACGACCCGACGGCTGCGTACTACGGCTATGCGTCCGCTGCGGCGTGGACCCTGGGCAGCGTCGCCACGATCGCATCCAATCATCTGGCCAGACGTGCGGAGAACACCCAGTTCGCGCACGACGTGGAGAATCGCGGCTGAGGCGCGCGGCCATCTCCGGTGACCCGGACAACGGCGTAACGTTTCCGCACGACTCGAATCATCACCTGTGCAGTCTGCCCGAGGGCGACACGATATCCGGGGACGCTGGAGTCGTCGAAACCCAGTGTTGAAGAGATCGTGCGGCCAAAAGGAACAAGAACGATTGATCCGCGGAAACGACCGAGGTCGCCATGGGTACCACGCCATCGGCGCGTCGCAGACGCAGGATGACACCAGCAGGCAGGGGACTTTTTCAGCATGAACAACAAGCGCAAGCGTAACGACGACGATCAATCCAGTCCGCGCGTCGGCAACAAGGTGCAGATGACCAGCGTCGGCCAAACGTCATCGACATCGCCTTTCCACTACGACACCGGTCGACCGACCGGCGGCCAGCTGAGTCACCAGGTGAAGTACGGGCCAGGCATCGGCTTCAGTCCGATCGAACGCGGCATCCTGCACAACCACTACAACGAGAAGAAGGTCACTTCGCGCTACACCCAGTACGACTCGAACCGCAACACCTACGTGCAGGCCGCCGTCGGCATTGGGCGCGGCCTGACCGTGCAGGAACGCGACGTGCAGAAGGGCCGGGACCCGGGGCCGACATCGATCAACCACATCATCGCCAGCGGCACCGGGCAGCATGCCTTGAACCGGGCGACGCTGGAGTTCGCGTCGACCGCGAGCCCGATGCACCAGGCGGCTGCGATCGGGCGCATGCGCGGTTTCGCGCGCGAAATCATGCGCGAGGAGACCGGGGGCGAGGGCTACGGCAAGGTCGTCGACACGAGCAACATGAGCCCGCAGCAGGCGTTCGTGGCCAAGCGCAATGCGATGTCGAAGGACCTGCTCAAGGCGTTCGAAGGCGGAAATATCAACGCCTACAAGCAGTACATGAAGCACACCTTCGATTCGACCGGCAATCTCAGACTGGGGCACGGCTCCGGCAACTCGCGCGTCAGCACCGGCTTCGACATGCCGCTGGACAGCAAGCTGCAGCCGACCCAGCGCGGCGAACGCCTGCTCAAGGCCTACGACACCTTCGGTTACCAGGACATGATGAAGGACGACAAGATCGGCAAGCGCAACACTGCCGGCCTCTTCACGACCAACCAGAAGGGCTCCCGGCTCTCGAGCAGCCGACAGGTGAGCGACGACACCGTCGACCACCATCGCAGGTTCTTCTGACATCACCGCCCTGATATCGTCTTCGGAGAAAGGCCATGAGTTACTTCGACAGGATCGCCTCGACGCTGAAGACCACGGCGACCATGGCCTACCACGCCACCGGCGCGTCGCAGGTGGTCGATGGCGCCAGCGAGCTTTACCGCAACAGCGGCCAGGGCGGCACGTGGACCGGCATGGCCAAGGGCGCGGTGCGAATGGCGGTAGGGGGCGCGGCGCTGTACACCCTGCCGACCGCGCCGCTGCGGACGATGGCGATGATGGGCGCCGGCAAGCTGCTCGAAACCACGGGGAGCGAAGACGTCGGCCGCGCGATCAAGCGCACCGGCAAGCTGCTGGATCGGCCGAACCTGATCGAGAAAGGGCGCCGCATGCAGTACGGCCACCTGTCGCCGGAACAGTTGTTCCAGCAACATCCCGCAGCCTTCCTGCGGACCTACGCCGTGCAGAGCAGAGTGCAGGACGCCGACGCTCCAGGGGGCGCATCGAACACGGCGACGCAGTACCAGTTCCGCAACGTCACCAGCCGCACGTCCAGCTTCCCGCAGTTCGACCGGATCACCGATGCCTCCGGCAGGACGCGCCGGCCGCTTGCGCACCTCAGCCTGATCGAATCCGGCGATGCGCAGGGGCACCGCGATGCCCACGACAGCCGACAGATGGGGCACGATTTCACCGCGGCCTTCCTGCCGATGGTGCAGTCGATCAACGACCGCATGGATGCCGGCGCGCAGCCGCACGGCACGCCGAACGACACCCGCGTCACCGGCTTTTCGCAGGGCCGCCTTCCCGCCAATACCCTGAGCCAGCGTGCGGAGTCGATCGTCGTCACCACCCAGCTCAGCGGCTGTTCGGTGGGTCGGCAAGGTGGCGCGTTCACGCACATCCGGCCGCAGGGGGACAGCACCGCGCTGCATGATGCGCTGGGCGGGCAGGGCCCGACCTTCGGTCGTCGCGACTACCCGGGTGGGCAGCAGGCCTTCGTCATGATCCGGCACAAGCCCGACGGCAGCGCGCGCCTGCACTACCAGGTCCACGACGGGCAGACCTCCACGATGCGGTCCGGGCGCAGAGACCTGTAGTGCCTTTTCGCGGATGCCAAGGACTGACAGAACGCAAGAATGCGGGGCGCGAATGGTCCATAGCAGATCGGTTCGCAGCCTCTTCCTGCGATCGACGACCCCGGACCATCCCGGCGTAGCCGTGCAGGTGCCAGTGTGAGCCCATCCAGCGGTCCACCATCGCGGAGGCCGCCCAACGAACGGTGCGTCAGTAGTGCGCAGCGGCGCAGCGATTCGGGCAGACTGCGCCTTCTCGCCAGCACGGAGGCCGCATGAGAGTCCTTGTGTCTTTCGCACTATCTGTATTGTTTTCAACTGTAGTTCTCGCCGCCGATGGCGTTATCTACAAGTGCATTGATCGATCCCGGAATGTCACGTTCCAGAATGAGCCTTGCCCAGCCACCCATGCCACGCGATCGACGCGCGTCTACACGGATCCGGGCTACAACCCGGACCTGGCTCGAAAAGTGGCGGACGATGAACGCGCGGTCCAGCGGCGCAAGGCAGAAAACGCGGCTGCGGGGTCCTATTCGTTCGGCAGACCGGGACAGGAGCGCCCTGAGGTTCTGAGATGCCGTGCCGCTCGACGTGAGCGGGATGAGACATTGCAGAGGGTAGGGCTCAAACGGACGTATGACCTTTTGCGCCGCCTGGACGACAAGGTCTACGAAGCCTGCAAGCAAACGCCAAACGTTCGCTGACTTCCTTTCGCACAGTTTCGCGGACACGACCCGGGCCGCCATACTCTATTTCGCATAATGCATATTATGTAATGCTTTGAAAGGCTCATATATATAGGTCATTACGCTCAGCGTGGATATCGACGAAATCCGCGAACCTCGCCAACGCCGTGGATTCTCGAGGGTGATGAGCGCGTTGTTCGACGCTTTGCGCCGACGCGAACCTCCGATCGAACCGCCAGTGCGAGATCCCGCACACTACGACTGCCGAACTGGAACACCCGGTTTCGCGCCCGAGGCGCATCGCGATGCGTTGCAACGTTTCGCGGCGACCGTTCTGGCGCGGAAGCAGTGAATGCCGCAGTCGCTCGGCATTGCATACTGGCTTGCGCTGATGCGGATCCTTAGCCCACCAGCTTCAATTTCGCCGGCAGCGACAGCAGGCCTGAGTTCGCCGGTCGATCGACATGGACCGCGGCGATGCGTTCGACGTCGAATTGCGCCTTCGCGCTGTTCGCAGGGTTCGGTCCGGGTACGGTGATCAGGGTCAGAGTCACCAGGGAGCCGGATTCGATCGATCCATCGAACTCGAGCCCGTCGTCGAACCGGTAGACATCGGCATGGCCCTCGATAAGGATCTGCGGTTGGCCGGGGTAATAACTGAATACGAGCGTGCCCTGCACTTTTCGCATGATGTTGCTCCAGACGCACACACACACTTGACCCTGTGTTCTATTTGTATCACTCGCGCTGTAGGAATCCGTGAAGTGAAGGATGTGTCGAGCGATATGCACGACGCACCATGTCGTAAAGCCTGCTTCGCAGGAAAACGCGGGCCATGGCTGCCGCTCAAAAACCGCGTGGCTATACTCGTTCGATGCATCCATCCGCACATCGATCCGACCTGATCGTGCTCCGGCGCGAGGGTCTGTACTGTCCCGCCGGCGATTTCCATATCGATCCCTGGACGCCCGTGAAACGCGCGGTGATCACGCATGGACACGGCGACCACGCGCGTAGCGGCATGGGCGAATATCACGGCACGCAGGCCGGACTGCCGATCCTGCAGTGGCGGCTCGGCGAACAGAACTTCCACACGTACGACTACGGCGAGCGCTTCACGCTCGGCGACGCGACGGTGTCGATGCATCCGGCCGGACATGTGCTGGGTTCGGCGCAGGTCCGTATCGAAGTCGACAGCGAGGTCTGGGTGGCGTCGGGCGATTACAAGCGCCAGCCGGATCCGACCTGCGCGCCGTTCGAGGTCGTGGCTTGCGACACCTTCATCACCGAGGCGACCTTCGGCCTGCCGATCTACCGCTGGCCGGCGACGGCCGATGTCGCGCGGGAGATCCTCGAATGGCGCGATCACTGCGCACGCGAAGGCGATGCTGCGGTGCTGCTGTGCTACGCGCTGGGCAAGGCGCAGCGGGTGCTGGCCGAACTGGGCGCCCTCACCGACCAGCCGGCGTTCGTGCACGGCGCGATCGCCGCGGGCGTGGATGTCTACCGCAGACAAGGAATCGCGATGCTGGAGACGCGGCCGGTCGCGGATTCGGCGCCGGGCTCGGATTTCGCCGGCCAGTTGATCCTTGCACCGCCGTCCGCCGCGGGCAGTCCATGGCTGCGCCGGTTCAAGCGCGCGCAGTTGGGTTTCGCATCCGGCTGGATGCGCCTGCGCGGCAACCGGCGACGGCGCAGCTATGACCGCGGGTTCGTGATTTCCGATCACGCCGACTGGCCCGATCTGCTGCGCACGATCACCGCCACCGGTGCGTCGCGGGTGATCGCGACCCACGGCAATACCGACGCCCTGATCCGCGTGCTGAACGAACAAGGCATCGCCGCCGAAGCGTTTTCGACGCAGTTCGGCGATGACGACGCATGAAACGATTCGCTGCGCTGTATCGCGACCTCGATCGCAGCACCGCGACGCTCGACAAGCGCGCCGCGCTGGTCGGGTATTTCCGCGAGGCGCCGCCGCGCGACGCCGCCTGGGCGCTGTGGCTGCTGTCGGGCGGCAAGATCAGCGGCGGCAAGGCCGGCAAGATCGCCGACACGCGCGAACTGCGGCGATGGATCGCGGAGGAAAGCGGCAATCCCGATTGGCTGGTCGACGACAGCTACGACCAGGTCGGCGACCTCGCCGAGACCCTTGCGCTGCTGCTGGACGATCATGAGGATGAGGACGCCGAAGCGCTGCCGCTGTCCGACTGGATCGAAACGCGCCTGCTGCCCTTGGCCGGCACGCCGGTCGAGGTGCGGCGTGCGAGCATCGTCGACGCATGGCGACGGCTTCGTTTCGATGAGCGCCTGCTGTTCAACAAGCTGCTGACCGGCGCCCTGCGCGTGGGCGTCTCGCAGCGTCTGGTCCAGCAGGCGCTCGCGGAGATGTCAGGCATCGATATCGCGCGGATCGCGCAGCGCATGCTCGGCGCCTGGACGCCCACGCCATCGTTCCTCGCCGATCTGCTGAATCCGGATGCGCTGGAAAGCGACCGCCAGCAGCCCTACCCGTTCTTCCTCGCCTCCCCGCTCGAAGCGGACGTCGACACGCTCGGCGGGATCGAGGATTGGGCGCTGGAATGGAAGTGGGACGGCATCCGCCTGCAGTCGATCCGGCGCGGCGGCGAGATCGCGCTGTGGTCGCGGGGCGAGGAACGGCTCGATGGGCGTTTCCCGGAGATCGAAGCCGCCGTCGCCGCCCTCCCCCGCGACTGCGTGATCGACGGCGAACTGCTGGCGTGGCGCGACGGCGATGCGCCGATGCCGTTCACCGCCCTGCAGACGCGCATCCAGCGCCGCAAGCCGGGGCCGAAAACCCTCGCCGACACGCCGGCGCGCATGCTGGCCTACGACCTGCTGGAACTGGAGGGCGAGGACTGGCGGTTGCGTCCGCTTGCGGAACGACGTGCGGCATTGGAAGCACTACTGAGCGAACGCACCGACCACCGGATCCGCCTTTCGCCGACACTCGCTGCCGACGACTGGGCATCCGCGGCCCGCCTGCGTCTCGAAGCGCGTGCGCGCGGCGTCGAGGGGCTGATGCTCAAACGCCTGTCGTCGCCATATCAATCCGGCCGGCGGCGCGGCGACTGGTGGAAATGGAAGGTCGATCCGTTGACCATCGACGCGGTGATGATCTACGCCCAGTCCGGCCACGGCCGGCGCAGCACCCTGTACACCGACTACACCTTCGCGGTCTGGGACGGCGATGCGCTGGTGCCGGTCGCGAAAGCCTATTCCGGCCTGGACGACAAGGAAATCCTCGCTTTGGACAAATGGATCCGCGCGAACACGCTCGAACGCTTCGGTCCGGTGCGTTCGGTGCGCGCGCATCAGGTCTTCGAACTGGGTTTCGAGGGCGTGAACCGTAGCGGTCGCCACAAGTCCGGAATCGCGGTGCGCTTTCCGCGGATCCTGCGCTGGCGCCACGACAAGCCGGCGGCCGAGGCGGATCGACTCGAAACCCTGCAGGCACTGGCGCAGTGAGCGACGGCGATCTGCCCATCGCCGCAAGGAACAGCGCTGGCAGCGCACTGACCACATGGTTCAAATCCCGCGGTTGGACGCCCGCGCGCTTCCAGCGCGAGGTGTGGCGGCGCTACGCAGCGGGCGAATCGGGACTGGTGCATACGCCCACCGGCAGCGGCAAGACGCTGGCGGCGATCGGCGGTCCGTTGATCGAAGCGCTGCGGCTGCAGCAGAAAACGCAGCGGCTCGCTTCGCGTCGCGTCGCCGCCGCGAAAAAGTCTGCGCCCAAGACAGGAAAAAAGCCGCCGACGCAGCGGCACCTGACCGTGCTGTGGATCACGCCGCTGCGCGCGCTCGCGGTGGACACCGTGCGCGCCCTGCGCGAACCCATCGACGACCTGCGTCTGGACTGGCAAGTTGCGTTGCGCACCGGCGATGCTGGCGCCCGCGACAAGCGTCTGGCCAGAAGCGGCAAGGTCGAGGTGCTGGTGACCACGCCCGAATCCCTCGCGCTGCTGCTGTCCTATCCGGAGGCGGCCGAAAACTTCGCGTACCTGCGATCGGTCATCGTCGACGAATGGCACGAACTGGTCGGCAACAAGCGTGGCGTGCTGCTGCAGTTGGGGCTGGCGCGGTTGCGCGCGCTGTCGCCGACGCTTCGCTTGTGGGGTTTATCGGCAACTTTGGGCAATCTTCATGAAACCCGCGACGTACTGCTGCCGCATGCGCCCGACAGCGCGATCGTCTCGTCGCCGCTGCCGCGCCCGGTCGAAGTCGAAACGCTGCTGCCGCACGCCGGCGAGCGTTTCGTCTGGTCCGGGCATCTAGGTCTGGGACAACTGCCGAAGGTGATCGAACGCATCTTCGCGGTGCGCTCGAGCCTGCTGTTCACCAATACGCGGGCGCAAGCCGAGCTGTGGCATCAGGCCTTGACCGCGGTGTGGCCGGAAGATCCGGCGACGCTGGCCCTGCATCACGGTTCGCTCGATGCCGGGCTGCGCGCCGCTGCGGAACAGGGGCTGCGCGACGGTCGCGTCCGCTGCGTCGTCGCGACCTCCAGCCTGGATCTGGGCGTGGATTATCCGGCGGTCGATCAGGTGTTCCAGATCGGCAGCCCGAAGGGCATCGCACGGCTGCGGCAGCGCGCGGGACGTTCGCGACATCGTCCCGGCGAGTCCGGCCATGTGATCTGCGTGCCCACCCACGCACTGGAACTGGTCGAATATGCCGCGGCGCGCATCGCGCTGGCGCGCGGCGACGTCGAGCCGCGGCGGCCGCCCGTGTTGTGCGAAGACGTGTTGGCGCAGCACTGCGTCACGCTCGCATTGGGCGGTGGTTTCTCTGCGGATGCGCTGTACGCCGAAGTCCGCGGCACCCATGCCTATGCGGCGCTCGACGCCGATCGATGGCAGGCGGTGCTCGACTTCATCGTCCGCGGCGGCCAGGCGCTTACTGCTTATCCGGACTTCCAGCGCGTGGTGCTCGACGACGACGGCATCCATCGCGTGCACGATCGCCGCATCGCCCTGCGCCATCGGCTGTCGATCGGCACGATCACCAGCGACGGGTCGGTCTCGGTGAAGCTGCTGCGCGGCGCGCGGCTGGGTTCGGTCGAGGAGAGCTTCGTCGGACGCATGCGCCCCGGCGATCGTTTCCAGTTCGCCGGCCGCATGCTCGAGCTGTTCCGGCTCGAAGACATGACCGCCTTCGTGAAGATCGCCAAGGGCGCGGGTGGCGATGTGCCGCAGTGGCAGGGCGGCCGGATGCCGATGTCCAGCGAACTCGGACACGAAGCCGAGCGCCTGTTCGACGCGGCGCAGGGCGATGCGCCGCGTCCACCGGAACTGGACGCGATCTCGCGACTGCTCGCGCTGCAGCAGCGCCTGTCCGCCCTGCCCGGCCCGGATCGCCTGCTGGTCGAATGCGTCCATGCGCGCGACGGCATGCATCTCTTCGTTTATCCGTTCGCCGGCCGCATCGTGCACGAAGGGCTGGCGGCGCTGTGTTCGCTGCGCTGGGGAAAACTTCGGAAGAACAGCTTCCGTTACACCGCCAACGATTACGGTTTCATGCTGTCGCCAGCCGATCCCATCGCAATCGGAATCGAGGATCTACGCGCGATGCTGTCGCCGGACCATCTGCTGGACGACCTTCGCGAAGGCATGAACCTCGGCGAACTGTCGCGCCGCCAGTTCCGCGAGATCGCGCGCATCGCCGGCCTGCTGGTGCCCTCGCTGCCCGGCGGCGCGCCCAAATCGCTGCGCGCGGTGCAGGCGTCGAGCGGCCTGATCTTCGACGTGCTTCGCCGCTTCGATCCTGACCACGTGCTGCTGGCGCAGGCCGAACGCGAGGTGCTGCACGCGCAGCTCGATCTGCGCCATATCGAAGCGGCGCTCATCGACTGCGCGCGACGCAGCATCGCGCTGCATTCGCCGCCCGGTTTCACGCCGCTGTCGTTCCCGTTGTGGACCGACGGTTTCCGCGGGCGTCTGAGCACCGAGGACTGGCAGGCGCGCGTGCGGCGCGCGGCGCAGCAGCTGGAAAAACGCCATGCCCGATAGCATCGAACTGATGATCGGCGGTCATCCGATGCTGGCGTTCGCGCAACGCGCGCTGTTCTGGCCGGCGCGCTCGCGACTCATCCTCTCGGATCTTCATCTGGGCAAGGCCGACACCTTCCGCCGCCACGGCATGGCGCTTCCGGCCGGCGGCACCACGCTCGACCTCGAACGGTTGTCGGCCCTGGCCGCTTCGACCGGCGCGCGCGAAGTCTGGGTGCTGGGCGATTTCCTGCACGGCGCGATCGAACCGCAGTCCTGGCGCATGCAATGGCAGGCATGGCGTGACTCGCACGCGGCGCTTCAGATCCGCGTGCTGACCGGCAATCACGATGCCGCGCTGCGCGCTGCCTCTCTGGCGGTGGAGATGCTGGGGCCTGCCGTGGACGACGCCGGCCTCGCGTTCCGGCACGCCCCGGAAATCGTCGCGTCGCATCACGTCGTCTGCGGACATCTGCATCCGGCGACGCGTCTGCCGATGCTTCCCGGACGCTGGCCGGTGTTCTGGCTCAGGCCGCAGCAGACGGTGCTGCCCGCGTTCTCACTGTTCACCGGCGGCATGCCGATCGAGATCGCGAAGAATGAGGATTTCGTAGCCTGCGTGGACAGCGAAGTCGTCGCGTCCTTCCCGTCGCGCGCAGCCCGTTCCGGCACACCGACGAAGACTGGATAGCGGGTACGGAATCGAGGTGATATGCGATGTCGCCATTGCGCGATGCCCGATATCGACGCATGGCATCGTGCAATCTGCGCAATGAAACACGCCTCCCTGGATGGCGTCGCAATCGCGATGCCTGCAGGATCGCAATGTTCTAGCATTCGCGGATGGATATCGCCATTTCACTACGCATGATCCTCGACGTCGCATTGGCGATGGCGCTCGGCGGCGCCATCGGCCTCGAACGCGAACTCAAGGACCGGCCCGCCGGATTCCGCACGCATATGCTGGTGGCGGGCGCCGCGGCGCTGCTGGCGTGCATCGGGCAGCTCATACTCGCCGACCCCAGGTTCAACACCGGGGATGAAGTCACGATGGATCCGCTGCGCATGGTCGAAGCGGTGGTCGCGGGCGTCGCCTTCATCGGCGCAGGCACGATCTTCGCGCAACGCGGCGAAGCGGCGGTCGTGGGCATCACGACGGCGGCATCGCTGTTGATGGTCGCGATCGTCGGCATATCCGTCGGATTCCGCTATTACGTCATCGCCGCGGGCGCAGCCCTGCTGACCTTGCTGGTGCTCGGTCTTCTGCAGTGGATGGATCGGCGACTGTCCGGTAGAAACGCGCCGCAAGGCGCGAAAGACGTCGATGGAACGCAGCCGTGAAGCGATCCTACGGCAAGCTGCGTCTTATCGTCGCCACTGTATTGCTGTCGTTGTTGGCATTCGTGCTCGCGATGAATTTCTCCACGCCGGAGAAGAAGCTGGAGCACGCACCATTGCACCGGCATGGCATCGGCGATCCGCAGTTCCAGCGGGAAATGGGCGTACTGCTCGGGCCATCGATCGTGGACGGCAACCGCATCGTGGATCTGCAGAACGGCGACGAGATCTTCCCTGCGATGCTCGAAGCCATCGCCTCGGCCCGGCAGAGCATCACCTTCGAGACCTATATCTACTGGTCCGGCACCGTCGGCGAGCGCTTCGCCGAATTGCTTTCCGAGCGCGCAGCCGCCGGGGTCGCGGTCAATGTCCTGATCGACTGGGCTGGCAGCGCGAAGATGGACGACGCACTGATCGAACGTATGCAGAAAGCCGGCGTGCGCGTCGAACGATATCGCCCGCTGCGCTGGTACACCCTGGGCAGGATCAACAACCGGACGCATCGGAAGCTGCTCGTGATCGATGGGCGCATCGCATTCACCGGTGGCGTGGGCATCGCCGACGGTTGGAGCGGCAACGCCAGCAGCCCGGGGCACTGGCGCGACATCCACTTCCGCATCGAAGGCCCCGTGGTTCCGCAGTTCCAGGCCGCCTTCAACGACAACTGGATCAAGACCACAGGCAGGATGCTGCATGGCGACCGCTACTTTCCGACGCAGGCGCATGCCGGCGACGCGAAGGCCCACCTGTTCATCAGCTCGCCCGCCGGCGGCAGCGAAAGCATGCATGCGATGTATCTTCTAGCCCTGTCGTCGGCAGAAAAGAGCATCGATCTCGCGGCGGCGTACTTCGTGCCCGACGATCTGATCGTCCAGGCGCTGCTGGCCGCACGCAAGCGCAACGTCCGCATCCGCATTCTCCTGCCGGGCGCGCATATCGATTCGGACACTGTGCGCCACGCGTCGCGGGCGTCGTGGGGCGAGTTGCTGGCGGCCGGCATCGAGATCCATGAATACCGGCCGACGATGATGCACAGCAAGATGCTGATCGTGGATCGCGAGATGGTGTCGGTCGGCTCGACGAATTTCGATATCCGTTCGTTCCGCCTCAACGACGAGGCCAGCCTGAACATCTACGACCGGGCGTTCGCGGAGCGCATGACCCTCGTCTTCGAACAGGATCTCGTCGCTTCCAGCCCATATGGCCTGAAGAAATGGCAGCGGCGTCCGTGGAAGCAGCGATTCATGGAAACCATCGTGCTGCCGATCCGTTCGCAGCTGTAGCGCACAGGGCGCCCGTTGCATCGCGAAGTCGTGCCGCGTGCGCGGATCCCGAATGACCGGCGCGCTCCCGACGATGCTGAATCTTCGCATGTGTCGATTCCTGTCATTGGCACGATCCTTGATGCATTCACACCAACGGTAAGCAATGCACTTCCACCAATGCTTCTCGCACGGCCCGCAAAGCGCCGCCGCACCGTTGTTCCGTTGAATCCTTCCAGAATCCCCCAAGGAGATATCCCATGCAAAAAGCCGACACCCTGAAAGAACTCGTGCAGATCGCCCGCGACGGCGCGATGTTCTACGAAGACTCGATCCAGAAGATCGACGACCCGCGACTGAAATCCATCTTCTCGGATATGGCGAAGCACAAGCGGGATCTGATCCAGTCGCTGTCGTCGACGCTGCGCGTGAACGACGAGGACGTACCGGAAGACGGCACGATCGCCGGAAAGTTCAGGCAGGGCTATGCCGATCTGCGCGCCTCGCTCACCAAGGATGACGCCAAGGTCTACGTCTCCCAGTTGGAGGAGTCCGAAGATCGACTGCTGCACCATTTCGAGGATGCCCTCGAAAAGATCGACGATCCGTCGGTGAAGAACGTGCTCCAGGTGCACATGCCGCAGGTGCGTGCATGCCATGACCAGATGCGCGAGCTCAAGAAAGCAGTCCAGAGCTGAGCTGATGGTGATGCCGCCTGTCGAACGGGATCGTTCGACAGGCGGCTCTCTTCGATCGTCGCAACCGCCGCAAGCGCTCAGCGCGAGAACCGGCCCTGCAGACGATGCGGTTTGACCCACCCGGCTTCCGCATAGTTGTCGACGAAATACACGCAGACCTCGGCCATGCCGATGCTGCACGGATAGATCCAGACGGTGGCGTCCTGTTTGTCGCGGGTGATGAACCACAGGCCGTCGCCATGCGCCAGCCCCCAACTGCCCACCCGATGTACCAGCAGATCCGCCTGACCCTGCGCGGTGACGATGGCCACGCGGACATGCGCCTCGCCCATGCTTGCGGTCTGGTACACCCTCGCCATTCATTTCCCCTTCCTGACTTGCCCGGGTGCGACTTGCCCGGGGCGATGGCGGCTTGCATACTCGGCTTATCGTAGCGAACGGATGCGAACCATGCTGCTGGATATCCTGCTCAATCTGCGTAACGGCCGCGAACGCGTCAGCGTCATCCATCGCGTCGACAGCACCCGGCCCGAGCTCGGCACCGCGCACCCGAACGAAGACGACCGACGGGCGTCCATTGCCGGCGATTGGGCCCGAGTCGAGCACGTCACGCGCGCCGAACCGCCCGCCACCATCGACGAACCGCTGCCGACGCGTACCCAGACCATCCTGTCCTATCGCGTTCCGCCCGAAGTCCGTCGGGCTATCAACGGCGATGTGACCGACGCGTTGCCGGCATCTCGGAAACATGGAATCGTGCTTGACATGAAACTTTAAACGGCTTGTGCGCAGGCGCTTCAATACGTTCTTTACAATTTCTTGTAGCCCTGATAGATCGCATCCGCAAGCATGAACGCTGCGCCCAACCGCTGCGTTTTCATGATCGTCATCGGTTTGATGTTGTGGGCTGCGTGGCTAACCGCCTGCGACAATGGCGAAGCGCCTGGGCCAGGGTGCTTGGCGTGCATAAGCTCGGTCGCATTGGCCACAGCATCGGCGATGAAACCGGGAGCGGCCGACGGCCCCGAAGCAGCTCCCTTGAGTATTGCAGCCCCCAATCCTAAGCCCGGTGTCCACTGAGGATGAGGGCGCGTGGCCTCCAGCATCCGCGCATAACCATGGGCGGCGAATCCAGTGTAAGCAACCGCTTTGGTCGCATCGCTCGCATCGCCTCCTTGTATCGCTTTGTGTCCATAGTAAAAGGCACCGCCGAATCCGATGGAGCGCTGGACATGGCCGATGCCGATCTGTGCGAATGGTTTTGCTGCGCTGCCCATTCTGTGAAGCATGCTTTCTGCGACCAATGTACTCGCGGTCGCAGTCTGCAATATCGGCCCGAGCATGGCTTTGACCCTGTTCGGCGGTGGATCGTCTTTTCTACCGGAATTCATGCGTCATCTCCTCTCAGAATTTGAAGTGGGGATCCTTCACCCGCCGCACCGGGCTGAGCGGCCTCTGCGGCAGCGTCGTGTCCTGAGACATCTCGTGCAGGCTCTGCAGATCCAGTCTTGGCGTCTGCGAATGGGTGGCGGTATTGAATGTGACGGTCGACTTCGGGTTGCTGCTTTCCTGCTGCAGCAGCTTCATCGCTTCGCCGACGTCGCCCTTGGCCTGCACCAGCAGATCCCGGTGCGTCTCTGGCACGAGATTGTGGTATCCGCTGATCAGCAGATTCTTCGCGGTGTGCATCTTGTCGGTCTCGCGCACCGTCTGCACGCGTTCGACGAACGTATCGAAACTGCTGGTGTTCGTGCCCGAGATATCGCCGATATCCTTGAACTGCGAGTAGATGGGCGTCTTGGATTGGCTGACCTGGGTGCGCACGGTCTCCAGCTCTTCCTTGGGCGACATGAACAATTGCACGGTCGCCAGCTTCGACATGATCGCCAAGTCGTGCTCCCCGCGCTGCGGATCGCCGAAGGTCTTGGCCAGGATCTGTTCGCGGCGGGGATCGCGCGTGCCGTGTTCCTTGGTCAGTGCGCCGGTGGTGCCGCCGACGTTCTGGCTCTTGATGCCGGGCGTATGTCCGCTGAGCGGCTGTGAGGTGTCGGTCTTGTCGCCGTACTGGCTCAGGCTCTGCGAACCGGTCTTCCAGATCAGCGCGCCCTGATGGCTGCGCTGATTGAACGCGGTCTCCGCCTCCTCCGTGCCCATCTTGCTGCGCTTGGTGCGCTGGAACTCCGTGCGCACGTTCTCGTCGGCGCTGATGCCCCAGTTCTCGCTGCTCTGGGTGACGGCCTTGATGCGGATGTCGGTGGATTTCGGCGAAGTCGTCCCGAGGAAGGTGGGCAACTGCTTGTCCAGACTGGTGAGGCGCTGGCCTCCCATCTGCCACAGCCCGGTCTCGTTGACGCTCTGTTTGAGGTTCAGGCTGCCGAAATCGAACGATGGCTGGATCGTCGGCGGAGGCATGATCGACAGCGGCTGCGGTTGGAATGGCGAGAACGGCGTCGATGTCGACTGCGTCGACTGTGGCCCGAAATTGAACGGATTGCCCATACCGCCGTACGGAGGCTGCATCGGCGACAGTGTCGGCCTGGACACCCGGACCATCCTGCGCTGCGCCAAGACTTCCGGGGATGCCATCGGAAATCCGAATTCGGGATGCAGGCGTCCACTCGGCAGAATCGGCGGCGGCGCCATCATCTCGTCGTGGCTGCGCTTCTTCAGAGACGTGGACGACATCGTGGAAGGCCGGTCGAGATTCATGACGGCGTGCCTCCCTTCGGACGCGGTGGATGCGCATCGACCGCCGCGGGCTCCGGCGATCGCGCATGCAGATCGGCCGCAAGATCGGCGAACAGCGCGGGGAGCCCGTCGTCTTCGCCGACGCCATCGCACTGCGGGTAATGCCGCGAACGGCAATGGGCCAGCATGTCGCGCCATTGATCCAGGGCTGCGCCTGCAAGCCCGGGTGCGGCTTGCCTCATGTGTCGCGACAGTGCCAGCAAGGTACGCGGGTCGCCTGCCTGCGCATGCAGCAGGGCCAGGCATTGCGGGGGCGAGACCGTCGACAGCGCCTCCATCGCCAGCAGCAACTGCACGTGATCGTCCGGATGCGGAAGGCCCAACACCTCCGGAAGACATTCCTGCAGTCGACCGCCGGCGATATCGTGCAATGCGATATGCAGCACGCGTCCATCGTCGTCGCGCTGCGATTGATGCACGCTGGCGCCCTGTGCGCGATGCCAGCGCGCCAGCGCCTCGAAATTCACGCGCAGCGCGGCGCCGCGGCCATCGGCGGACGCGTCGGTACGCTGAGGATCCAGCGCGCCCCTGCGGATCTGCGCGAGGTCCTTGGCGCCCAGGTCGGACGCGCGCAGCAGCAATCGCCCGCCGCTGGTCTGAAGCAACACCGACAGCGCGCGCATCGCCCCGCGCGGAAGCGTGAAGGCAGCGTCGCCGATCGACTGTCGATAGGTCGAGAGCAGCCGCATGACGCCTTCGCGCGGGGCCGTCGCGCGCCAGTCGAGACCGCCATGGCGATCGTTCCAGGCCTCGAACAGTTCGGCGGAACGCGTGGCGTACAGGCCCTGCGAAAGCGAGGAAATGCTTTCGTGCGCCAACACCACGATGGGATTGCGGACGATGTACGCCGGCATACGCGCGCCGTGGCGATCAGGGAACTCGCTGTCGGGAGACGAACGATCGAGGAACGCATGTTCCAGAAGCAGGCTACCGTTGGACACCAGCGGTTTCAGCAACGGATGCGCGGCAAGACGCGCATGGTGACCGCTGTCGACACAACAGGCCATGTAACGGATCGGTGCGCCGCGCGGCGCGCGACCGGAGAGCGCCTTCAACACCCGCCACGCACGTTCGCCTTCGCCGGGCGCAAGATCGATCACCCACACGACCTCGGCCGGATCGATCGCATGCGTCGCCAGACCGGTGTGCTGGAACGCAAGCACCGTCTGCGCATCGTCCTCCGCTTCGCGCAGCGCACGCACGCGGCCGGCCATCCACGCGGGACGGCCGGCGCCGTCGAAGGGCCGCGGCGTAGCGGCGCCATGTCCGGGATCGGGCAGCAGATCGGGGCCGATCACCATGCCCCGCTCCACGCCGCGCTTCTCTCACCCTGGCGATCGCGTCCGCAGCAGCGCGGAATCCTGCGCAGGCCGATGCCGTCTCGCGGATGCACGTTCACTTGCGATCCTTGAACGGCGACAGCCCGCCGTTTTTCCTGCGTGCGATCAGCATCAGAGCGAACGGAGTCGAATCCGGGCCTTGGAGACCGGTGGATGCGGTATTCGATGAATGTTCCGGAATCGCATGCTGGGCGATGGTCTGCGCCGTGCCGTGCAAAGCGCGCAGCATCTGCACGCTTTGTCCGAAGGTCGACAGCAGTCCGGAGCGCGGCCCGTCGTGCACATCGTGTCCCGGGTTGACGGATGCATGCAGGGATCCGGACATGTGCATGGGCGACAAGGATGCCGGCGCCGATTCCTTCTGCATCTCTTTGGTGACCTGCCGCAGCGCGCGCATCGCCTGGAACCCGTGACCAAGGGACGACAACAGCCCGGGCTTGGGCGATTCCTGCAGCTTGGCGAGCGCAGCCACATGCGTCTGCGCCTTGGCCGCTGCAGGGCCGGCATTCTTGAACGCTGCTGCAGCGGCCGGCGACGAAGCCGCGGCTGCCTTGAACGCCGACTTGGCGGACTGCAGGGTCGAAGGCGTTTCCTTGGCCATTTCGCGCGTGACCTGGCGCAGCGAGTGCATCGCCGATACGCCGTGCCGCAGCGAAGACAGCAGGCCGCGATTCGGCTGCGCCAGCGCCTTGAGATGCGGCGCCGCCGCCTTGACCGCGGGGGCCGCGCGCTTGAATGCCGCCTTGGCCGCGGGCGACGAATTGGCCGCGCTTTTCAAGGCTTGTTTGACGTTTACCGGCGCGTGTCCGTGCGACTGCGCGGCTTTGGGTATCGCGATGCGCATCTTCGCCGCGATCAGAACAGCGACCGGTTTTGCGGCCGGCGACTTCGCGACCGGGCCCTGGCGTGTCGTGCTGCTCATGAACGTCGACTCATGATCCTGCTCCTGTGCGGTATCGCGAACGACTGCGGCGATGTTCGACACCGGCTCATGCTGCCGGCGGATGCCCGGCCGCCGGGTCGCCCAGTCCCAGCAGTTCGAAGATGTTGATCTGCCCGCCGCAGCGCACGAACACTTCGTTGTAGAGCTGCGCGGTATTCAGGCCGCCCCAGGCCACGGCGCGCCGGATCAGATACGGCACCGGGCTGTGCGGCTCGATGGTTTCGAGCGCATGCGCGATATCGGCGAGCGCCGCATAGACCTCGCGCCGGTCCAGAGACCCCACCATGGTGTGCTCGATGCGCGCATCGCCACCATCCGCGGCATCGACCACGACATCGTCGCTGGGCGCCGCCGTCGGCGTGGAGACGCCGCGCCTGCGCGCTTCGGCTACGAGCACCACTTCGATGCGCTCCAGCAGATTGCGCATGGGGCTCAAGCCGGGCGCGTCGTCTCCGAACTGTGCATCCAGCGTCGCTTCCAGTGTCTGCAGCGCGGCCAGACCCTCGCAGAGGCAGCGCTGGAGGAACACGATCCGTTCGTTCGACGTGCACGCCAGCGCCGCGCCGACATCGGCCAGCGTCGCGCCCTCGATCTCGGCCTCGCGCTGCTTGCCCAGACTGGCGCGCAGCTGTTCGTTGCGCTGCGCCTGTTCCCAGTCGTTCCAGCCGTAGTCGTGGCCGCTGCCGGTCGCGGTGATGGCTACGCGCCGCAGCGACGGCAGCAGCTTCTGGCCGATCCACACCAGCAGATTGATCCGGTGCTCGGTGTTCTGCGGATGCAGCCTGTCGCGGTACTGCACGAACAGCGCATCGATCAAACCCAGGCATGGCGCCAGCGCCTGGAAACCGCTGCGGGCGATCAGCGCTTCGAACAGCCATGCCGCCAGTTGAAGATCCTTGCTGCGCGTCGCCATCGCGGTCGCGGCCAGTTCGCTGGCGGCCACCCAGTTGGCGCGCTTGAGCTCGCGCTCCCAGGCGCCCAGCGGCAGGCTGGCATCTTCCTCCTCGCGCTCGTGGCGGATGCGGCGATAGCTTTCGTCTTCCGCGGCGGGCCTGCCTTCTGGCTCGGCGATGGAGACCGGCGCCAGCAATGCCTCCAGCGTCAGCCCGACCGTCGCCTGGAAGTAGCGATCCGTGTCGTGCGCCTGTTCGGATGCAGGGTCCTGTGCATTGCGGTTCATACGCTCATCTCCACTGCCGACGTTTCCATTCAAGCCATCCATCTATCGATTCCGCGCCTGCGGAGGCATGCCTCCGCAGGCGCAGCCCTACTCCACCGGTGCGCTGCGCGGGAACTGCGCGGGCAGCGCGATCGTTTTCTGCGTCTGCGTTTTCGGGTCGATGCCCGTGAGCAGCCAGGTCATGAAGACCTTCGCCTCGCTGCGCGCCGGCTTGCCGTCCGCGCCCGCCACCTGGCTCTGCACCGGCACGCTGAAGCCGAGCAGGATCTGGTCGGGTTCCTTCTTGCTGGTGTCGGGCAGCCGATACGTGTCGATGAAGCGCAGCAGCGCCCACGGCCCGCTGGCGTCGAAGCTCGCGCTGGCGTCCTGCACGCTCAGGCCCGGCTGCGCGGGGTCGGCCTGCGGACGCCACTGCGACCGCGCCGCCCAGCGCAGATGCAGGGCGACGCTGTCGCCGGGATACCACTGCAGGGCCTTGAGACCGTTCGGGAACACCGATTCCGCGCCTTCCACGTCCAGGCGCCAGGTCAGCATCTGATCGCTGCCGACCGCTCTGGCCGTTTCCGCCGGGAATACCGGCGTCAAACCCACCACGGCGATGTCGCCCGGTGCACCGACGTTGTTCGCGAAGAATGCGGTCGCCGTGTCCAGGTCCGCGATGAAGCGCTTGGCGCTGCGCCAGCGATCGTTGTTCATCGCGTTCAACGCGGCGGCGATGCTTTCGCGCTGCTCGGCGTAGTCGAGGAAGAACGTCCGCGTCGCGGCGAGGCCGGCATCGCGAGCGCCGGATTCGCCGAACGGATAGCGGCCGGCGAGATCGCGATTGAAGCGCGTCGCCAGCGCGCCATACAGCGCTTCGGCCTGCGCCTGGCGCTGGTCGGTGCAGCGCAGTTGCACCTGGCGTTCCAGCTTGCGGCGACGGTCCGAGAACAGGTCGTTGCCGAATTCCGGCGAGGTGTAGGCCGCGAGCACGCTGGCGCAGTTCGCGTAGGTCATGCCGGTCAGCTGGGTGAGGAAATAGGCATCCAGATTGGCGACCTGGCCCGCGGGTTCCTTGCCCTTGGTGTAGCGATCGAGTTCGTCGCGCGTGCTGCGCCAGAACGCCGCGGTCTGCGGCGTGTCGCGCCAGGCGTCGTCGACGCCCGGTGTATCGCTGAGCAGGGTCAGGAACGGATCTGCATATCCGGCCAACACCTCTGCACGCGCGACCTGGCGGGCCAGATAGTCCTTGGTCACCGGCAGGCCGCCGAAGGTGAACATGGCGTCCGTGCCCACCGCGACCGTCGGCGCATACAGCAGGCTGCTGTCGGCCAATGCATCCACGCCGCCGAGATTGTCCGCGGCGAATCCGCGCGCGCATTGGCGCACGTCGGCGCCGCCATCGGAGAAACCATAGGTCACGTAGGCGTTCAGCACGGTCTTCAGCGAATCCATGCCGCGCGTCAGTTCGTCGCCGACCTTGGTCAACTGGGCGTTGGTGCGCGTGGCGGCCTCCAGGTCGGCCTGCGACTCGGGCGGAATCCGCTGCGCGCGACGCAGCGCATCGTCGAGCGCGTGCGCCAGCGACGCGCGCGCCAGCGTGTCGTACAGCGGCCGCGCGCCGTCGGGCAGCTTCGGTAGCTTCCGCGACTTGGCGAAGGCCTCGTATTGCTGCAGATAGCCCGCGGCCTCGGCGATTTCGTTCGAGCGCCATTCCGCGGCGGCGCCCACGCACGCGAACGGCCGCGTCGAGGTCAACTGCATGAAGGGCAAGGCCACCAGCGCCGGCAATCCGGACAGTTCGCCCTGCAGTTCCGGCGCCATCACCAGTCCGTCCTTGCCGGCGACGAACATCGGGCCGTACGGCGCCAGGGTCATCGTGGCCAGCGTCTGCATTTCAGGTTGATGGCACTGCTTTGCGCTGAATCGCTGCAGCATGTCCTCCATTGTCATGCCCCCCGTGGTCGCGATATCGCCGTAATACGCGATCAGCACATCGACATCGGCCTTGTTGGCGTTGACGATTTCCTGGCAGGGATTGCGTTCCGGCGAAGACCCCAGCCACGACCGCTGCACCCAAGCCAGCCAGATCCCCATACGCCGGGTGTTGTCGAGGATCGGCGGCTGGCCTTCGTCCAACCGCGCCAGCAGGTCGTCGCCCACCGTCACTTCGCGCGCCAGCGCCGCGCGCAGGCTTGCGCTGCGGGCATCCATCGCCGCGGCCAGACGGGCGTGCAGACCATTGGGCATCACCGGCGGCTGGACATCGGCGATATCGCGGAACGCATCGTCCAGCACGCCGCCCTTGCGCCATGCTTCGGGCGGCAAGGCTTCGTCGTAGGCGTAGCGCAACAGCCCGTCCAGCGTCGAGATCAGTTCGCGCTCTTCCATGGCGCCGCTGCTCGAAGACAGATTCTTGAAGCGCAGCAGGTTCTCTTCGAGGCTGCGCGCGTCGAATACGAGCGTCCGGAAATCTTCGCGCTGCTGCGACAGGACCGACGTCGGCGCGCTGGTGACGCCGCGCGTGGAGGCCAGCAGTTCGCTCGCGCGCTGCTCCAGCTCGCACGACAGCGTCGGCATCAACACCTTCTCCACCATCGAACGGCCGATCACCGTGGCGCTGCCGCTGGTGAGGCGGCCGTCCACCCACGACAGCGGGATGAACAGGTAGCGCGAGCGGGTATCGATCTTCGAGACATGCTCGAGCAGCGGATAGACATCCTCGCGCGCCAGACATTCCCCGCTGCCCGCGGCCGGGATCCGCGGCGCGATCTTCTCCAGCGAATCGATGGCGCCGACGATCAGTTCGACCTGCTTCGACGCCCGATAGCCCGCAAAACCGAGCGCCACGAACACGCCGATGCCGGCGGCGACGGCCGCGATCTGCATCCGGCGGATCAGCGTATTGCGCGACCAGATGCCCTGCCGGGTGGGCCTGGCCAGCGCCGGCTCGCGCAGCAATTTTTCGGAGACCAGCGCATCGACGAAATCCACGTCGTCCCGCGGCCCTTCCTCGCTGGCGCCATTGGCCTCGACCGAACCGGTGAAGTACATGCCGCGGAACAGATAGCCGCTCTGCCATGCGGTGGTGCGGAACACCGTTTCCAGCCACTGCGCCAACGGGTCGCGCAGGCTGCGGAAATGCCCGGGAAACAGGAAAAACCCGTCGACATCGTCGATCTTCTCACTCAGCGCCGCGACATCGACCTGCACTTCGCGCATGCGCGCGCCGATCCGGTCGAACGCGGTCTCCGCCCACGCCGACGGCTGCAGGGTCTGGTCCTGCGCGATGGCGGAGTAGCCGACCATCTCGCCGCGACGCGCGCAGTCCTGGCTTTGCCAGAACGCGGTGAAGCCCGGGATATCGTCGCAATGCGTGACCACGACATAGGCCGGCAGCATGAATTCGACGCTGGCCTGCAGCAGGCTGATCTGTCGATTCACGTTTTCGGCGAGCGCGACGCGCTGCGATTGTTTCGCATGCAGCAGGGTGCGCGCCGATACGCACAGCACGATGCCGTCGAGCGCCCGTTCCGGGCGCAGCGCGTTCAACTGTTCGAGGCCTTTGTCCCACAGCTTGCCCTGATCGCTGCCCGGCTCGGCGGCAGCCAGCTTGCCGTCGCCGTCGATCAAGACGCCGTAGCGGAAATACGACCACTGCATGCCATCGGCCTGCAACTGATCGGCATGCGGCGGCGGGTGATGCCGCCACGTGGCCGATACCGATTCGATCAGGCTGCTCTTGCCCGCGCCCTGCTCGCCCAGCACCAGCAGCCAGGGTTGCGCATAGCGCCATTCGCGGCGGGTGGACAGGTAATCGATCGCATCGAGAAAACGCTTGATGTACGCCCACACGCGCGCGCAGATGCCGCACTTCCCGTCCTTGCCACCGGGAACCAGGGTCGCCGGGGTGCGCAGGCGCCTGACGATCACCGCGACGATCACGATCGCGACCAGAACGCCGACGACCGCAAGCGATGTCTTGAAGAGGTCGAGATTGCCCAGATCGATCTTGTCCAGGCCGAGTTTGTCCAGACTGAACTTCTCCGCGCCGGCCTTGTCGAGGGCGGTCTTGGACACCGGGTCGCTGGCGGGCTTCGGACTCATTCAGCCTTTCCCCACCGTGCTGCGGAAAGGTTCGATCAGCAGCAGCCACATCGCGCTGGAGATCGCCAGATACGCGATCAACAGTACGACCGCGCCGGTATACCAGGGCGACAGCGGCGCTAGACGCTCCGGCGTGCCGCCCGCCTGCAACTGCTGCAGCGTCTGCGGGAACGCGGTCTCCATCGCGCGGCCGCCGTGCTCGCGTTCGACCAGCCGGAACAATCGGTTACGCAGGGCATGCAGTTCGCTGTCGTCACGCGCGCCGCGGTAGCGACCCTTGAACCCGAGCTGCAGCGCCATGACCATCACCGCCGCAAGATCGACCTGCAGCGGATCGGGCGTCTGCGGATCCAGCAACGCATCCGCCATGTCGAAGAAACGCATGCCCGCATTGCGCGAATGGAACAGCTTGTGTTCCATCAGCACATCGACCCACGCATCTCGCCCCGCCCATTCCAGTTCCAGGATGAAGACTTCATCGGTCAGCGCGGCCATCACGTACATGGCCTTGCGATGGGCGTCGATTTCCGCCGGCGTACCGCTGCGGGACACCTCCTTTTCCTGCGCGCGCAGCACCCCGGCGAGTTTGCCGCTGAGTCGCGCGGCGAGTTCGCCGGAATCGCTCGACGGCAGTTCGTCGCCAACGACGAGCTGCGCGCCGAGACGTCCCTCGGCGATCGCCAGCTTGCTGCCCGCCACCGCCTCGTAGAATTCGGCGAAGCGCGCGAGCAGGAACAGGGGGGCGCCGATGCGCTCAGGCATGTCCGGGCCCCGTCGGTGATGCCGGCGACGAAGGTGTTGCCGTCGACGCCGCGGTCGCCAGCGGCTTGGCGGCCGCATGCTTACGGTGATGGAGGATGATCGCGGCCGGCGCATTCATTGCATCACCCTGCACCACCATCGCGCGGCCCGCGCGGAAACTGTCGACAGGCCCCTGCTGCATTTCCAGACGCTGACTGGTCACCGCACAGATCAGCGCGTTGGCGCGCAGCCCCAGTCCAGCCACCTCGCGCGCGCTGAGCACGCGTACCGACGCGCCCGGCAGACGACGCTGGCGCAGCACCGGCAACAGATCCTCGCTGGCGATGCGCGCCTCGCTCAGCCAGGTCTGCAGATCGGTCGCGGTCTGTCCTTCGCGCGTGCGCAGTTCGAGGTAAACGGTCTGCGGGCTGTCCTCCGGCAGACGGCGCTCGTAGGTGCCCTCGCCCACCCGGATGAACTCGGGGCTGTCCCAGTCGGTATTGATCAGCGCCAGCTTGCGTTTGACGAACGCCAGTGCGGACTGGAACTGCGGGTAACAATCGGCATGGCGATAAGGATCCATCGCCAGCGGGCGCGGGTTGCCGCCGACCGCCGCCATGCGCCCGACGATCTGCGCCATCGCCCACCACGCCTGCGCGGGCGACGACAGCGGGTCGTACAGAATGGTATCGATCAACGGCAGACACGCCGCGATTTCGCGCGCGACGCGCAGATGCATGCGCGCCTCCTCGCCCAGCACGGCAACGGATTCCGGCGCATCGTCGACACCCGTGCCGGCCAGTTCGCGCAGTTTTTCCCACATGTCGTTGCGCAGCGCGGCGAACTGCTGCTGCAGCCCCTGCGCGCCGAGGAACGCCGATGCGCCGATACGGAACATCGGCGGGTGATACGCCGTCAGCGCTACGGCGCCATATGCATCGCGGATGACTTCGAGCAGTTGCAGCGCGTGATAACCGGAAGGCAGGTCCTTTTCGGAGAACAGCTCGAAGCGGGCGCGTTGACGCTCAACGACCACGTCGCCGATGCCGGTGACTTCGTCCAACGTCTTCCTGCCGGGCAGGTTCTCGTAGCGGCGGATCGTGGTGCTGGGCACGTCCAGTGCGCCGGACCGCGGCGGGATCGCAAGATAAACCCGCACTGGCGCGGGCGTGCCGTCGGCGGCCGACTTGGCTTCCACCGCGACGCTCAGCTCGAAACCCGCGGTCTTCGCCCGATACACCAGCGGCAGACCGTCAGGCATCACCGCATCGCATTCGATGACCCGGACCACGCCGTCGGCCAGGCGTGCGGCATCCAACTGCAGATGGCGCAGGCCCCAGGCATTCGGGGTCAGGCTGAGCAGGCGCTGATGCAGCAGCGCCTGCCACTGGATATCGTTCTGCTGGAAATGCTGCGGCGACAGCAGCATGCCTTCGGACCATTGCACCGGGTCTGGCAGAAATTGATTCTCGGTCATGCGAAGCCCCTCATTTTGCTGCCTTCTTCGGCGCTGCGTTCATGGTTCTGCATTCACTTCTGCTCCAGTTCGATGGAGGTCGACTGTAGCCGTAGCGTGGCTTTCTTGTACGGTGCCAACGCGATCAGCGGCCAGCCTTCCGGCGCGACGTAGTTGGCGAATGCGTAGACGGCGTAGCTCTTCTTGACCTTCTTCGGAAGCTTGACCGCGAATGCCGCGCTGGGCGTATCGACTTCCAGCGGGACGACTTCGATCGCCGTCGCCAGCTCCTTCTGCAGCGCATCGCGCTGGCGGAACCAGTCCGGCCCGGTTTTCGGCAACCGTGCGACGACGCTGTCGTCGTAGACCACCACGATGTCGATCTGGGTGGCATTGCCCTGATTGGCGCCCTGCTCCGCGATCATCGTGAGGTTACGCAGGTCGGTACGCGGCGGTCCGATTCCGAGCTTGCTCTTGATCGAACCGCAGCCGGCCAGCAGGCTGAGCGCCAGGATTGCGATGAGACCGCGACGAAGGGCGCTCACGACAGCACCAGCACGCGGAATTGGGTCGGCACCAGACAGATGCCGATCGTGTTGGGAAGAACGCCGTTCTGACCGTTGATCGAGGTCATCCGCGATACGAAGATCGCCCCGACCAGCAGCTTGAAACTGCCCAGGAAGGAGCGCTTCTGCCCCATGCACATGCCCGACACCACGCCGATGCCGACGTCGGCCGTGCTCAGCACGCTGATCGTGATCAGATTCTCGACCAGGCCGCCGCCGTAAAGGACATTGAACACGGTGGGGATGTTGGTGATCGAAAAGTCGATGTTCACCTCGGGCACCGGGATGATGCCGACGATGCACACGTCCGGGAATCCGAGGCTCATCACGCCGAGATTGTTGTTGGCGAACATGGCTCAGCCCATGCTGATGCGTTCGGCATCAACCTTGATGTCGCGCGCGGCGGTGATGAGTGCGTCGTTGCCGTGCAGGCGCAGCAGCGCGCGCACGTCGAGCAGGTATTGACCGACCTTGCCGACGTAATGACTGGCCTGTTCGACGATGGAATCGGCCGCGGTGACGAACAGATTGCGGCCGTTCAACGACAGTGTGCCGCCGGCCGCGCTCAGCGAGGCCTCGCCGGCGCTGCCCAGATGCAGGCTTTCGCCGGCATGCAGGGCGATATGCGACTGGCGCAGCGCCAGGCCGGCCGCGCCGGGGACGCTCAGATGGGCGGTTTCGCCATCGCTGCGCGCGAGAATGTGCAGCACGTGGCACAGGCCGTCGGCGGTCGCGCCTGCGAGCACGCGGTCGCCGATCTGCGGTTCCACCAGACAGCTGACGGCGCGCACGGCGCGCATGCCGTTGCCGAGCAGACAGCTGCCGTCGTCGAACAGTAGCGCGACGCGCGTGTCGGCGAGCGCGACCGGGGCGACCGGCGCCACGGGTGCGGTCGGGTCGGCGTTCAAGGTGCGCATGGGACGTCCTCCAATTCCAAAGTGGGAGCTTCGATGTCGAGCAGGGCCGCGTTGGTGCCACGCATGCCCTTGCGTTTCGCGCCGCGCATGCGCACGTCGGTCTGACGGGTGTTGTGGAAGCTGCTGTTCTGCAGCTGCACGCGCAGGAATTCGCCGTCGTCGAGGGTGGCGTGATCGAAGCGGGTATCGCGCAGGTCGCAGTCGCTGAAGCGGATATCGCGCATGCGGCTCTTTTCCCAGCTGACCTCGCGCATGGCGCAATGCTCGAAGCGCACGCCGTCGAGCACCGCGGCATGGAACAGCGCACCGTGCAGGTCCGCGCCGCGCACGCTGCAGTTCGCGAGCCTCGCCGAGAGGAACATGCCGCGCTGGGCGCGCAGTCCGTCCAGGTTCGCGCCCTCGAAATTCACCTGGATGCAGCCGGATTCGCCGAGGTCCGCCCCGCGCAGATCAGCGCCGCGCAGGTCGCTGCCCTGCAACTGGCAGCGCAGCAATCGGCTGCCGGCCAGCTGCTGGCCGCGCAGATCGTTCTTCATCAGCGCGCTCAGGCTGGCCTGCAATCCGTTCAACGCGGTCGTGCGCAGATCGGTATCGCAGAGCGCCGCCTGATCCAGCACCGCATCGCGCATGTCGGCGCCGTCCAACTTCGCCTGCCACAGCACGCTGCGCTCCAAGCGCACGCCGCGCATGTCGGCGCCCGAGAGATCGCAGCCGCTGGCCGCGCTGCGGGCGAGATGCGTGCCCTGCCAGTCGGAACCGGTCAAGGCGCAGTCCACCAGCACGAGCTGCGCCGGGGCGCCGATCGGCATGCGCGCACCCGCCAGCCCGCAGCGCACGAAGGTCGTGTTGGACAGTCCCGCCGCACGCAGATCGACATCGCGCATGTCGCAGTCGATGAAAGTGCAGTGGCCGAGATCGCTGCCGTTGAAGTCGGCCGCCGCCAGATTGCACTTTTGGAACACGCCGCCTGCCAGCGCACGTGCGCGCATCGACAGGGTTTTCAGCGACAGTCCGCTTACCGGCCGCGACAGGCGCAGCAGGCGGGCGATCTCGTCCCAGGTCACGATGGGCGAAGAGGCAACAGCTGCGCTCATGACAGCCTCGCCGGCCGATCGACGCGCGCGCCCGCCATCCTCGCGCCCTGCATCGTGGCCTCGCTCAGGTCGGCCTGCACCAGCATCGCGCCTTCCAGCCCGGCATCGCTGAAGTCGGCTTTGCGGCACATCGACTGGAAGAAGCTGGCCTTCCCCGCATCGATACCGCGCAGCGTGCTGCGCATGAACAACGAACGGTACAGCTGCGCATCGCGCATGCTCGCACCGCTCAGGTCGGCCTCGCCGAAATCGCAGCTGCTCAACACCGCGCCGTCCATGCAGGCGCCGGTCAATGCGCTGCCGCGCCAGCCGCATTTATTGGCGCGCATCAGCGACAGCCGGCTGTTGCGCCAGTCGGACTTGCCGCCAGCATAGACCGTATCGAGACTGGCGCCCTGCCATGAACTGCCGGCGAGCGAGGCATCCATCAACACGCTCCGGCTCAGTCGGGCGCCGTCGAAGCAGGCCGCTGTGAAATCCGCCGTTGGCGCGACGCACATGCTCCAGCGCGCGCCCACCCAGCGGCTGCGGGGCGCCCTGGCGTGCATCAACACCGTCCGGGTGAGCTGGCTGTCGTCCAGCTGCGCATCGCTCAGATCGATGCGCATCAGCAGCGCGTCGTCGAGCACCGCGCCGCGCAGGTCCGCACCGGACCAGTCGGCATCGAAGGCATGCACGGATTTCAGCACCGCATTCGCGAACGTCGCGGCGCGCGCCGATGTGCCGCAGAGATTGGCGCCCTGCATGCAGGCAGCGGTGAAATCGGCTTCATCGAGCCGCGCGGCGGTGAGCGCGGCCGCAGACAGATCCGCGCCGGCCAGACAGGCGCCGCGCAGATCGGCGCGCTCCAGTTGCACCTGACGCAGATCGGCGCCGCGCAGGTCGGCGCCGCGCAGCCACGCACCGGCGAAATCGCGACCCGCCAGCAGTTCGCCGGCACGATGCATCGCCAGCAGGCGCGCACCGAGCGCCTGCGCGACGGGATCGGGCAGCGCGTCCTTCAGGGTCGTCGGCTCCGGCGCAGCGGTGCGCGCCGCCCGCTGCAGCGCGGGCAATCCCGACATCGCCGCACGCGCCTGCGCCAGCTGCTGCTGATCCACGCTGCCGGGCGCGGCCTGTTCGGCGAGCGCCAGCGCATCGGCCAGTTCGGGCGGCAGCGGCGCCTGTTGGGCCGGCGTCTGCAGGTCGTACGCCGGCTGCGCCGCACGTGCCAGCGCGGCATCGGTCTGCTCGGCAAGGCTTTTTTCCGGCGGCGATGGCGGCGCGGCGGGCAACTGGCTCGACAACGCCGCGAGTCTGGCCTCGCCATCGCGCCGGGCCTGATCGGCCAGCACCTGCGCGCATGCGTACAGTTCGGCCAGATCGAAGTCGCCTTCGGCCAGCGCATCGGCCGAAACCGCCGGCAGCGACGGCGCGGGCGCCTGCGGCGGCTGATGATCCGCCGGCTTCGCCATGCCGCTGCGCTGCCAGAATTCTTCCATCGTTTCGTCCAGCAGCGCCTGGCGATGCGCCTGGGCCGCCAGCGCCTGCCGCGCGCGGGCGGCGTCGCGTTCGGCCTGCGCCTGCGGACTGCGCACCGGCGCCAGCTGCGATTCGTTGAAAGCATGCAGCGCCGCCGTCTGCGGGTCGCGCCGCAGCGCCATGACCTCGCGATAGTGGCCGATGTCGCGCGGGCGCTCCGCAGAGTCGTAGGCCACCATCAGCGTATCGATATCGAGCGCGTCGCTGTCGACGACCGGCGTTTCGCCGCGATGGACCATCAGCCCTACGCCGACTTCCGGGAAGAACCATACGGTGTCGCAGTGCAGCGCGACTTCCTGGGCCGCATCGGCGCCCTGCCCCTGCGTCAGCACATCTTCTTTTTTGAGTACGAAAGCACGCGCCTGCATGGCCGGCAGGCTGCCGGCGATCACCGCCCCGCCTGGATCCACGCCTTCCAGCCGGTAGGCCTCTCCGCCCGCGATGCGGCCGCGGAACTGCTGGTCCAGCGGCGCGAGGTTGTACATCGAGAAATCGAAATCGCGCGGCAGACCCGGGAAATCCTCGGCCAGCCAGCGCTGGTCGTAGGTGCCGCTGGCTTCGCGCTTGCGCTTGGCGTGCGCGAGCTGCTGCGGCGCATACGCGGCGTACGGCTGATCGAGACGACCCGGCACGACCGGCCGGTCCGGATACTCGATGTTGGGCATCCTGCCGCCCTGCGCCTGCAGCCACGACAGCGGCGGCAGATGGCCGCAGCCCAGCGGGTTGTCGTGATCGGCGCCGCCGTAGGCGCGCTCCAGCGTCAGCGGCATCGTGGTGAACGGTATGGGCGCATGCACGCAGACCGCGCGCGACCAGGTGCGATCCCAGCGTCGGTCGCCGATCACCCGCAGCCGCTTGTCCACTGGACCGCACTGCAGGCGCACCTGCATCGATTCGACCGGCTTCGGCGCATGCGCCGCGCCGCAGAGCATGACTTCGGCATACGCCTTGGGTAGCACGTGATCCAGCGGCTGCCCCGCCGGCAGATGCGGCAGCACGCGCGGCCACTGCAGATTGTCGACCAGGAAACGCTCGTCGCTGCGGCCGAGCGCAAAGAAGCCCAGCGCGGCGATCGCCAGCCGGTGCCGGCCCTGGAAGCGGTAGGGCTGATGCAGGATTCCCAGCGTGAGCGGCTTGATGATCTTCATCGTTCACAGCACCAGGACGATCACGGGGATCTGCATCACCGGCCCGTTGAGGTCGATGTTGGCCTGCGCGGATTTCGCCGAGACATGCACGCCCGGCCCGGCCACTTCCACGGTGGTGCTGGGGCCGGTCACGCTGACGCTGTTGGATTCTCCATTCACGCTCAGCGTGTTGTTCATGATCGTCATGCTGGTCCGGTTTTCCATGCCGGTCATGGACAGCGTATTGCCGGTACCCACCAGGCTCAGGTCGATATTCGCGCCGACCAGCGAATTGCGGTTGCTGGCGACGGTGGCGGAATTGGAATTGCTGACCCCGATGACGTCGTTGCTGTCGTTCGCGCCGATCGCGGTGGCGCTGGTCTGGGCGACGACGTGGGTGATGTTGTGGACGATGTTGTGGGTGCTGTGGTTGGTGCTGGTGCCGGTGATGGTGGAGATGTTCTCCGAATCCGCGTGGATCGCCGATGTGCTGCTGACCTTGCCGTAATGGGTGCTGTCATTGCTGGACGTGCCGCTGATGGTGGTCGTGGACACCACGTTGCCGGTGTGGGTGCTGTCGTTCTCGACGTTGCCCGTATAGGTGGCGACCGATTTCGTGTCGCCGTGACTGTCGCTGTTGGAATAGGTATTGCCCCACACCACCGAACGCGAGGACTGCACCGCCGCTTTGGCGTCGGCGTCGGGCGCCTCGGGCTGCACGACCGCGGGGTCGCTCTTGCCGACCACCGACTGGTGATGGCTGGAACCGGCCGCGCTGAAACTCTTCTGTTCCAGGCTCCAGGACTGGCTGTAGGTCGAACCGAAGGACAGGGATTCGCTGAGCATGCCTTTTTCGGCGTTCTCCGACGTCGAATACCCGTAATTGCCGCCGCGCGAATACGACGCATCGCGGAACTGTCCGGTGGCGTAGGCGTCTTCGACCAGCTTCACCGCCGCGCTGACGTCGGCGCGGCTCCAGGGCTGGCCGAAGCGCACGCTGCGGCTGTCGCCGTAGCTGGTCGAGAAACTGTTGCCGGCCTGAGTATGCGCGGTCCAGCCCGAATCGGTGATGGTCTTGCTGCCGTCGGCCTGGACGATGTTCTGGATCTCGGGCAGCTCGGATTCGTCGTTGGCGCGCGACACCCACACGCTGGTGCCGACTTCCGGGATCGTCTGCATGTGCGCGGCCAGTTTCACCCACACCGGCGACGCATCGGGACCGTCGCAGGAGAAACGCACGTGCACGCCCTTGGCGTTCAGGCGCGTATGCACGCCCTGGCTGTCGACCAGCGGCTGGCGGCCCAGGCTGAAATCGTCCGGCACGTAGTACGGCCAGTCCTGCACCGCTTCGCTGCCTTCGGGCGTGGTGACATGCGCCAGCACCATGCCCTGCTGGGTGTCCTGCAGACCGACCGCCGACACCAGGCCGGTGGCCAGCGTGGCGTTGAACTGGTTGGTGTACTGGCCGTCGAGGCTGGAGCTGTGCTGCACGTGGGTCAGCACGAATTCCACGCCCGCCAGCTCCGGGCGCACATCGTCGCCGGTGTAGTCCGACGGCGTGGGCGCCATGCTGAAGCGATGACCGACGCGGAACGCCGGGCAGAAGCTGGCGCCGCTGAACTGCACATTGGCGGTGTGCATGGCCAGTTCGGTGGACTGCGCGAACTCGCGCACTTCCTTGTCGCTGAAGCCGTACTGCACGATCTTGTACTGCTTGAACGGCAGCTCGCCGGGGTCCGGCCGGCTGTTGGCGCGGAAACTGGTGAAGGTCGCCAGCGGCTCGCCCGGCTGGGTCACGTCCCAGGCCTCGCTCTGCAGCGTGAACACGCCCTCGACGCCGCTGATCCCCATCGACTGCTGGTAGTTGTACTGCGACACCACGTCGCCCTGGTGCATGCCCAGTTCGTCCATGCCGGTGTACGTGTAGCGCAGCGGCACGTTGCCCGACACCGCCGGCGGATACGCGACCTGATTGTCGAACACCATCACATGCCGGTCGGCGTAATGCCTGAAGTAATAGAAGACGTGCGCCTTGGTCATCAGCCTGCGCATGAATTCCAGATCCGACTCGCCCGCCTGCAGCCAGTCCTGGATCCGGGTGGACGCGATATTCGTGCTGCCCTTCAGCCCGTCGAAAGACGCCTCGACGCGGTGCTCGCGGCACAGCTGCTCCAGCACCTCGCGCAGACTCTTCTGCGCGAAGATCCGATAGCGGTTGGTGAGGCTCATGCGCCACGCCGCGGGGCGCATCGTGACGCGGTACACGCCGGGCGCCTCGATCGCGAACGCCGCGACGATGCCGTTGAACAGCGAGAACAGTCCCTTGGGATCGCTGCCGTCGAGCGCGCGCATGAAGGCTTCGTGGCCGACATCGGGAGCATCGTCCGGCGTGATGCCGATGCCCACCGTCAGCGGCCGGCCGATGATCTGCGAGAACACCAGCGGTTTGCCGGCGCCGGTCTTCACCGTGTCGCCGTGCAGCTCCAGCTGATACTCGAACAGATCCGACACGCTCTCCTGCCCCTGGAACTGGACCAGAAGCAGGGCGTTTTCGCCCAGGATCTGGCCCTGCGGCATGTCGATCCGGCAGTGCTGGAACAGCAGCGGCTGTTCGACCAGCTCGACCGCACTGCCGGCGATGGGATCCAGCGGCAGGTTCACGCGGCGGCCTCATTGTCGAAGCGGTCGAAGGCGTCGACCGTGAAGCGCAGCGGACGACCGGTATGACGGCCCAACCAGGCGGTCTGGCCCAGACGCAGGCCAAGGCCGCCGCCGCGCCACGGCAGCGACAGGCGCGAAGGCGGAACGGTGCTGGAATCCAGCAGCAGTTCGACTTCGCAATCGAAGCGGCGGTCCAGCAGCATCCGGATCATGGCGACCAGACCACGGTGCGCGCCGTCCGGCTGCGCATCGTCGCTGCGTGTCGGACGCAGCGGCAGCAGCGCGCAGGCCGCGTCGTAACCCATGCGACCGACGTATAGACGCACCGATGCGTGCGCGTCCCAGGTGCGGCGGCCGAGCAGACTCTGTTGGCCCAGCGCGTGTTGTCTGCGCCCCAGCGCCATGCGATCGGCGTCCTCGATATCGCGCCAACGCCCGACCAGCGTCTGCAGGCGGCACTCGACACCGAGATACGCGGTGAGGATCTGCGCCACCACCACCGCACTCTTGCGGCTGTTGACCAGCAGGCCCGACAGTCCCAGCCACGCGCGCATGGGCAGCGGAATCTGCGCCTGCTGATCGGGCAAGGCCACGCCCATCAGCGCGGCCAACTGCGCGGCGTACCGCGTCTGCGCCGGCAGCGCCGGATCCAGCGCGCGCAGCGAACGCAGTTTCAGTTCGTGGCGCAGCACGTGCACGCGCTGATTGAAGACATCGAGGAACGCGGCCATGGCGTGGCCGCCGACGCGTTCCTGATCGCGCACCCATTCGAGGAAGGGTTCCGGCAGCGGCCCGAGTTCGCTCGCCACGCAGTAATTCGGCGTGCGCAGTTCCAAGCGCACCGGCAGCTTCCGCCCCGAACGCGCTTCGCAGCGGAACGCCGGCATCGCCTTGGCCCGCGTCAGCCGGGTGACTTCATGGCCCGGGAAACCGGCGCGCAGATCCGCACGGAAGCGCAGTCGCGTCGCGAGCGGCCATGCTTCGCCGGGCATGGTTCCACCGGGCATCGTTCCACCGGGCATGGATCCCTCCGGCGCGCGCCGCAGCAGGCGCACGAGCTGGAACACGTTGAACCGGGCGTACTGCCCGGCGATCACCGTGTTCAGAGAAGGAGCTGATTGCCTGCCAAGGGTGGCCATTCCTTCAGGACTCCTTTCACGTTGGGCATGCGCAGGCGCACCTGCACCACCGTGTTGACGGCGGCATACAGGGCGAAGAAATGCCGCAGGACGGCGCAGAACAGTACGGCGCTGCTTTCCTCGAAGCGCGCGTGATCAAGCGTGATATCGATCTCGAACCCCTGCATGTAACCGCGCTGGCCGGCCTGGGCTTGCCAGCGCACCACGTGGCGGGTGTCGATGCCCAGGATGCCGTCGATCGCACGGTGTCCCAGCGTGCTGCTGGGGCCGACATGCTGGCGCAGGATGTCCTTCAGCGCAGAAAGCGCATGCGGACCGCTGGCCAGCGACAGATGGTTCAGCGCCAGCTGCGACACCAGCAGCCACGGACGTTCGCCGGTCATTGGCGGAGTCTGATGCGCCGAAGGTTTGCCCAGCACGCGCATCGCCACGACCGGCGCCGCACCCTCGATCTGCAGCCGGTCGCCAACGCACAGGCGTTCGGGCATTCGCCGGTTGGTGCACAGTGCGCTGCCTCCGATCACGTCCTCGGCCGGATCGGTCAGTGCGAATTTCGCATCCAGGAACGAGACGTGCAGCTCGGTGCCGCCGATGCGCGGACGCTGGCTGGCCTCGCGTCGGGTGATGTAGAAGTAGTCCTGGCCTTCGACGTGTTGGAAATCATCCATCGAAAAATACGGCGCCACCACCCGCGGTGCGGCTCCGGCACGCACCGCGTGCAGCCGTTCGACGCGGTAGATCTCGCAGTTCGCATGCTGGGTAGCGTCGCCGGTGAGGCGATACTCGAAGCGCGAATGATCGAGGTTCAGCGGATCGATGCGCTGCTGGTAAAGATTCACCAGCGGCACGCAATTTGTGAGCAGCATCGAGGATGAGAGTCGCAGCGACGGCTTGGGCGGCACGTCGAGCAGGAACAGCAGGTCGACCGTTTCATCGGCCACCGTCAGCGCCAATGACGCGATATCGAAGAACAGGAATTTCTCGGGGAACGCGAAATATTCCTGCAGGATGCGAAAGGCCGGGTGCGCCTGCGGATGCGACGGCAGCGTAGCCTCCTCGGCCTCGAAGCCGACCCAGCGCAGGCTGTCCGCCGGGATGAGATGCGGCAGCGTCCGACGTTCCGGATCTTCGACCACCGCCAGGCCGCGCAGATGCGCGGACAGCAACTGGTGCAGCGCATTGGCCGTGCCGGATCCCGCTTCGGGATTCAGATGGAACCGCAGGTTCTGCGGTTGCAGCTGTTTCAGCGGCGTGCGGCCGTTCTTGCGCAGCCGCGCGCGCAGCACGCCGCGCACGTCGGGATCGCGCGGCAGCTGCGGATAATCTTCCGGCGACATGATCGCCAGATCGACGACCGTCAGCGGCGCCAGCGCGGTGTCGAAACAGGTGCGGAACCGGCAGACCGCGCTGCCGCCGCCCTCGATCGGCACCGACGCCATCACGCTGCGGCCGCGTTCGATCACTGCGGCACCGTCGGGCTGCACCTGGATCTCGGCGATCATCATCGACGGCAGCGGCGCTTCGAGATGCGGATACAGGTCGCCCAGCAGCGCATTGGGCAGATCGGCCTGGTCCATCTCCAGTTGGTAGCGCAGCCGCCCGGTCAGGTACGAGAACGACTGCATCAGCAGTTCCACCTGCGGGTCAGAGGACCGGCCGCGATGGATCCCCAGCAGCGCCGCCTGCTCGGGGTAGTCGTGCGCGAACTCGCTGGCTTCCTCGCGCAGCGACGACAGTTCCTGCTGGTAGAAATCCTTCAGTCGGTCGGTGGAGGTCTGCATGCCGGATTCTGCCTTCCGGACTCAGTACGGCGCGGCGACGCGGACGTTGCGCGGCTGCGCTTCGTCGGGAAATACGGCGTTGACCAGCAACGCATACGGACTGAGCGGATCTTCGCCGCGCTCGACGCTGACCTTGACCGATGTCAATCGCGGTTCATGACGCGCGATGGCGTCGCCCAGATGCTTCGCGTAGGCCTCGATCTGCAGGGTCGCGGTCGCGCCCATGGTCACGACCGAGCGCATGCCCCACGGCACGGAGGCGATCGCGTCGCCGGCGTGCCTGCTGGTGGATGCGATGCGCTGGATCTGCGCCGTGACCGCCGCGACTTCGTCGAACGGCTCGACCCGCCCGTCCAGGCCGCGCGGCGGAACGCTGAGGCGTTCGAACAGGAACTGCATGGACACTCCGCATTCGAAGACACGTGGGCAGGCGGGTCGGGTATCGCCGGGCCGGCTTCGCGCGGCGCATCGCCGTACGAAGCCGGAGGATCAAGCTGACGATAGGGATCAGGTGAAGGCGTTGCCGATCGGGCGGTTGTGCATGACGCTCCAGCCCGCCTGGACATTGCCCGCCACCGACATGTCGTGCTCCTGGACGGTGAAGGTCCAGAGGATCTCGGTGAAACTGAGCTTGAACTGCTCGGTCGGCATGTCGTTGGGGTGCGACTGGAACTGGATCTCGCTGATGATCGCGTCGCGCAGCGCCATGGTCATGATGTTGATCGTCTTGCTGTCGCCGGAGTTGCGGGCGATGTAGATCTTCGTCGGGTTCGACTTGTCCGAGCCCAGCGAAGCGGCGCGCAGGCAATAGTCGTACATCTTCACCGAAGTCTGGTCGACGTATTTGACGCAGGTGAATTCGGTGATCACCGGCCGTCCCGAGGTGCGGGCCTTGTTGCTGACGTCGGTGGTGATCTGCTGTTTCATACCGTGATGGATCGACACCAGTTCCATGCACTTGCCGAACTGCAGCACGTCGTCGCGCCACACGTTGTCGATGTAGGTGGAACTGGTCTCGCCGATGATGTCGGAGTTTCCGGGTTGCAGAAGAATCAGGTCCATTGCGTTCGTTCCTCGTATTGAATGTGTTGTGCGATGCGCCGCCGGTGCGCCATCGGCGCACCGGTTTCAGCACCCAGCTTCCCGCGGGCGTTCGACCGCTTTATTTCGGCAGATCGGCCACGAGCCGGATCGATGTGGTCAGCTCTTCGAGCTGGAAATGCGGCTTGAGGAAGACGGTCGCTTTGTAGGATCCCGGTTCGCCAGGAACGTCGACCACGACGATGTTGGCCTCACGCAGCGGGAACGCCGACTTGACGTCCTGCGAGGCGTTGTCGTCGAGCAACACATACTGGGAGATCCAACTGTTCAGGAACGCCTCGACGTTGCCGCGGGTCAGGAACCCGCCCACTTTGTCGCGCACGATCACCTTGATGTAATGCGCGAAGCGCGAGGCCGCCATGATGTACGGCAGGCGCGATGACAGCGCCGCGTTGGCGTTGGCGTCGGCATTGATGTACTTCTTCGGCTTGTTGGTGGTCTGGCCGCCGAAGAACGCCGCCTTGCCGCTGCCCTTGCTGTGGCACAGCGCGATGAAGCCCAGATCGTTGATCTCCTTTTCGCGGCGGTCGGTGATGGCGACCTGGGTCGGACAGAAGATTTCCTTGATGCCTTCGTCTTCGCCGCTGCTGAAGGTATAGATCGGCAGGCCTTCGACCAGGCCGCCGCCTTCGACGCCGCGGATCGCCGCGGTCCAGCTGTACAGCGAAAACGCATTGGTGATGCGCTCGGCGAGGAAGTACGCGGCATTGCCCCACAGGAAGTGATCGTTGTCGGGAACGCCGTCGGCGGACAGCACCGCTTCCTCGAAGATGAAGCCTTCGGCCGGCAGCGTGTTCTGGCCGTAAGGCAGACGCAGCATCACCCGCGGCAGCACCAGCGAGACGTAGCGCGAATCCTCGGTGCCGCGGAATTCGGACCATGCTGCAAGGTCTGCGCCTTCGAAGATCTTCGCCAGATCGCGCGGCTTGGCCAGATCGCCGAAGTCCTGCAGGCCGAACATTTTCGCCGAGGCCGCCGCCAGGAACGGCGCATGCGCCGCCGCCGCAACGCTGGACATCGCGTTGATGAAGGTCATGTCGGACGCACTCGGCCCGATGTCATAGCCGCCAAGCAGCATGCTGTACGGCGATCCGCCGAAGGTGCCGTATTCGGCCTCGTAGATCATCTTGAACAGCTTGCTCTGATCGAACTCCACCGCCTTCGTCATGTCGTCCTGAAGTTCCTTCAGGGTGGCGTTGAAGATGCGCAGCTTCAGCCGGGTGCTGGTCTCGGTGCGCGAGACCAGGTGGAACAGGCCGCGCCAGGTGGATTCCATCGCCTTGAAGCTGTCGCTGTGCATGATCACCGACAGCTGCTTGCTGAGCGAAGCATCGATGGCCGCGACGGCGAAATCGATCGACAGCGCGGAGCCGCGGCCGATGCCGCCGCCGTCTACCGATGTCACCACCGGGAACACGTGCACCTTCAGTGCGGCGGCCACATCGTTCGCGAACGGTGCGTTGTCGGGGAACGCTTGCCCGAGCCTGGCCTTCACCGTCGTGTCGAGGTCAGTGCTGTATGCAGGCACAACCGCCAGTGCAGCCAGCGCGTTGATCGACGTCGCCAGCGCCGTCGCACTGTTCTGCAGTTTGGTCTTGTCGGCGTCGGCCACCTTCGCCGATGGCGCCAGCGCAGTGGACACCGCCGCGGTATCGGTCGCCGCCGTGCCCATCGGCGTGGCGACCGCATTGAGCGCGGTCAGCCCCGCTTCGCTCATCTTCTGCTTATCGCCCGCGGACAATTCGCCCTGACGTTTGACCGCATCGTTGAGCAGCCCCGACGACGCCTTGAGCGCCGCCGCTGCGGCCTTCAGCTTGTCGGCCGCGCCCTGGACCTGTGCCGGCGTCGCGGTGTCCGGCTTGGCGTCGTCGATCGCCTTGATGGCATCGTTCAGCGCCGCAAGGGCCGACTTCGACGAGCTCACGCACGGGCTCGCGGCGATCGTATCCGCCGTCAGCGCCTTTTCCATCTCGACGACGGCCTCGTCCAGCTTCTTCGCTGCGGTGTCGTTGACTTCTGCGCGGGCCTGCGCGTCGCGCAGCACTTTGCGCCGCTGGTAGATCGCATCGAGCATCGGTACGTTGTGGACGATCCTGATCGGCTCGAAATCGTCCATGGACGTGAACACCAGCGCACCGCTGAGCCTTGGCGCGGGCGCGCCGGCTGCGGGGGCCGTCAACACATCGTTGACGGTCGCCAGATTGACGCGCGGCACGCTCTGCTTGAGTACTTCGTTGAAGTTGTCGCGATCGATCTCGACGATCTTCCTTTCCTTGTACTCCGGCGGTACCGGCGTCGTGGCCAGCGGGTCACGGTCTCCGGAGAGATCCGCGAATATGCCGACAACGAACGGCAGCTCGCGCTTCTCGATGGCGCCGTTGGTATGGACGTCGTAGGTGATGCGCACACGTGGTGGACGCACTCGCAACAGCTTCTTCTGAATGCTTTCGCTCATTCGCTTGCCCCAACCCTGGGTTGTTGATTGTTCGGTGCGTCCGACATGCGGACTCGTGGCGGCTGCCGGACTTCATGCAACCTTCGCAACATCGGGCGATCCATCGCTAATGCGTGGGCAGCCCATTGCTGCTTCGTGGATATCATTAACAAGTAGCGTGCCAACTTTAGAAACGCGCTCAAATCGTTGAAAACGAGGTGTTTTCCTCATTCCCGGCCTATGCGGACCAAGACAGGGCGAGTACAAAAGCACCCGGTGCCGTCGACGCGTATCGATCCGCGAATCCCCGCTTCCATGCAGCAGATCCTGCTGGATCAACGCATCGCGATCGATCGGCGCAGCGCACACGACTGCGCGCGGCAGTAGGTGTGATTTTCACCGCATGGGTTGAATTCCACCCACCTTTTTTGGGAACAGCCATCGTCATGACATCGGTTCGGTGTCCGCGAGAATGCGCCTGAAAAACATGTGATCTGTCGTCGACAGTGAACGGCGCGATTGCTAAGCTTCAACCGAATCCATGACGATGGACGCCAGCGATGAGCAGTACAGATCGAACTGGAAAATTCGGTCCCGGTGCAATCTCCGCAGCGGAAAAAGCAGTCGGGGGCGGCGGCGCTCTTCCCACTCCGCCGCCCAGACCCGGCGCGCTGCACGCGTCTTCGCTGGCAGCGCAGTCCGTCACCGAAACACTGGCGGCCACCGTTCCGCCAACGCCGGCCGCGCCTTTGTCGCCGCTGAGCGATGAAGCCGTCAGGGCAAAAGTGGCCAGGGCGGGTTTACGGCAATTCAAACGCGACTTCCCCACGACCGGCGATATATCCACGCCGACCGGAAATGCCTCCTCCTACAACGTCTACGAGAAGAATACCCAAGGGCAGAGAATCGCTTACGTCCGCACATCGGACGATGATTTTCCCGGCACGACCGAGCCGAAGTCGTATGTGGAGATCGCAAAACACATCACCCCGACCGCCGCCGCTGCCGTGCTGGGCATTGCGCCGTTGAGCGCAGAAGAAACCGTCGCGGCACGACGGGCAGCCACCACGGCGAAGTCGCTGGCAATAGTGTCCGAGCAGCAGCGTAACGGTGGCGGAAAACATGCGAGAGCGGCGTTGCGTACGATCGCCCGACAGCAACTGACCCCGCATGAGACCTATGCAGGCGACACACCCGCATTTGCGCAGGCCAATACTGTGCAAGATCACCGCGACGTCATTTCGGGCGCGAGTGAGATCACGCCGGGCTTCAGAAAGGTGCTGGAGAACTTCTCGGGCAGTTCGGACGATGAAGCCGTCGCCGCGCTGTCGCCAGCCGAAACGATTCTCCGGTACCGTAAAATCACGGAAACGAAAGCCGTGCGCAATAGGCTCACTACTGATGCCAGCGCAGGGGCAGAGGCTCGCCCGGCCCCTGCACGGCAGTCCCGGAAGCGTGCCGCCCCGCCCCCGGTGAAATGGGAAAACGAACCGGACCTGGAAAGGCCTTCAAAACGCCCGAGAACCCGGTCCGTGACACGCAAGGAAGCCGAAGCCGCAAAGGCAGAGCAAGACCATCATCCGACCCAAGCGCGCGCGACGCACAAGCATTCTGCGAAGGGGGAAAAAGAACTGGATCGGAAGCGGGACAGCAAACGTGGAAGAAGATAGGCGTTTGCGGTGATCGCTCGCGGATGCTGCCGCTGACTGCCGACATCCGGTGTGTTTCCGCTATCCCGGCAAGGAATACCGATCAAACCGCCTCCATCGCATCATGCGGCGTCGCGCGGCAGGTTCATCGCCTGCCGCTGCCATCGAATATGGACCATGGCACCGCGATGCGGATGTCCGAACCCATGCGCTCGAACAGCGTGCGCAATTCCTCGACGCTGTCCTCGCGGCATTGTGGAGGTCCCCGTCGATAGAGCACCTCATGCGCGCTGGGCGGTGCCGGGCGGAAGTCGAGGGCGTCGAAGCCCAGCTTCTGCAGGGCGCGGCGCGAGGGCGCGTTGTCCTCGAACACCTTGGCGTAACAGGTGCGCATTCCGCGATGGGTCTGCGCGTGATCGAGCAACAACCGAGCAGCCGCCGGCCCGAGGCCGTAGCCCTGGAAATCGCGCCCCAGCCAGTAGTAGAAGAAACCGATGCCGCCGCGAAGAATCAGGCTGACACTGCCGATGAAACCCCATTCCGGGTGGATCACCGCATACATGCACTGGTCGCCATAGCCCCAGCATTGGTCCAGCCAGCGATGCCAATGGGCGTGATCGGCGAACGTGGGCAGGCAGCAGCGCTCGGCGATAGCCGGATCGTAGTATTGCCAGGCGAAATCGCCCGCGTGGTGATGTCCCATCGGTTCCAGTCGCAGCGATTCGCCGACGATGGGCGATGCGACCCGTTCGCTGAAATCGATCCAGCGTTGCAGCGCATCGTGGCATTCTCCAGCCCAGCGATCCTGCGGATGCAGCAATGCCAGCGCCCGGCAGCGCGTCAGTCCGTTCTGCGGCGCTCCCAGGCGCAGCTGCGCGTCGATCACCAGCGACGTGGCCCAGGCGGGAAGTCCGCCGGCCGCTTCGAGGCGCACAGCCGTCGACAGCAGCAGCGACCAGTCGCACCAGAGATTCGTCAGCCGCAGCAGGCTCTCGCCGACATCGGCGGGCGCGGCCCAAGCGTGGCGCACCGCTTCGCGCAGCCGAGAAAGCCATGCGACGCGGGATTCCGGCGCTAGCGAGGATGCGTGCGCGACCACCGCGGGCAGCCAGCGTTGCAGTGCGCGGGGCGACCACGCATCGCTTTCGAGCGCGTCCCACAGCGTCGCCAGCGAAGTGCCGCCCCTCGCGTCGCAGTGGTCCGCGCGCGACGCGCAGCGGTCGCCGAAGGCTTCGACGGGCATGCTTTCTACGGGCCTGCTTTCGGCAGGCACGCTTTCGACAGGAATGCTTTCTGGATGCATGCCTTCAGCATGCATGCTTTTAGCACGCATGTTCACGTCCAGAAAGCGCGCCGGGTTGGGTCATGGCCTTCAGCGGGAGGCCAATGTGCTGGCGGCGCCTAGCACCGAACCGGCCACCCATGCCGCGCCCGATACCACGCTGGCGGTGACGGCGCGCGGATCGGCGACACCGCTGGTTTCCGAGAAATAGGTGCTTGCCGCGCCCGCGGCGCCCGCGACGGTATTCGCCAGGCCGCTGGCCATCTGCAGGCCGCCCGAGAGCGTGTCGCGATGGAACCACCCCGGCGCCGCCGAGAATTTCTGTTTGCCGCTGTACATCGTCGCCACGCCCGCCCCTACCCACAGCGCGTTGCTGACGTACGACGATGCCGAACTGGCCGTCTGGTGATCTGTCTGCAATCCGGTCGCCGCCATGCTTGCGCCGCCGGCAAGCGTGTTGAATGCATCGGCCACGACGTTCGCCGCCGTCTGCTCGCGGCGGTTGGCCACGCCGCTGGCCAGGCCGGAGGCCGCCCACGATGCGCCGGAAGTCATCGAGCGCACGTAGGGCGTTTGCGCGGCGAACGCATCGGACAGGCTCAATCCCGCCGCGGCCGCATCGCTGGCATGGGTCACGATCTGTGCACCGACGGTCAGATACGACCTCTGCGCGGGTGCGGCCGCCGCGGCGGGCGCGCCGGGGATCGGGATCGCGACGAACCCCGCGCCCGGACCCGGCGGAGGAACCGGCACCGGCGCCATCGCCAGCGGCGGCGGGTTGTTCGGCGCCTGGATGTTGAGCCCCGGCGGCGGCATCTGCGCCAGCGCCGCGGGCGCTTGCACCTGCGGGGCTGCGGGCATGGGCGCCAGCGCCGCCGCTGCCGGTGCGGGCACCAGCGTATTCCTCTGGGCCATGGTCCCGAGCAATGGTGTGCTGGCGGTGGCCTGCACGCCGGGATGCGCCGCCCCGCCGAAAGCCGGGACCGGCGGCGATAAGGGATGATCGGAGCGCGGCGACGTGCCCAGCAGCGGGCTTAGTGTCGTGGACGCGCGCGGAGACGACGCGCCGCTGTGCGAATCGCGCCTGGAATCACTCATGCGCCGCCCCCGCATTCGGGGCCTGAGGAGATCGAGCACGATCGTGCTGTCGTCGATCGCGCTGTGGTCGATTCGGTCATGGCTATTTCTTCTTCGTCTGGTTCTGGGCCCACGTCTGCACGGTGAACATGCGGGTCGGCAGGGAGGTGTCCATCAATGTGCCGCCGTGATCCTGGATGCGCGCCTGGCCCGGGGCGAATGCGCCGTGTCGCTCGCCCCACAAGGCCAGTCTCACGCCGCTCTCCACGTCCGGCGCGTAATGGCCGGAACTCAGCTTGAAGCTGTCGACCTTGCCGGTGTGGGTGAGATTGATGAAACCCGCATTGGCTACCTCCAGCCCCGCGTTGAACGTGCTGTGCTGCACGCGTTCGGGCTTGGTGCCCTTGATCATCGCGAGCAGGCTGTCGCCGTTCGAATTGCGGCGGGTGAACATCGCCCTGCCCTCCACCTTGTCGGGCGCCACCACCTGGCCCGACGAATCCTTGATGCCGGGCTGCACCAGGTGGCCGTCGTTGAATTTGATCGCGAACGCCTGGCGGTCGGGCGTGGCGCGATCGAGGTATCTGACCGGCTCGCCGTTGCCCTTGAAACCGGTGTACGGGTGGTGGGGTTGATCGCGCTCCGGGTGATAGGACGGCTGCAAAGGCAGGCCGTTGTGCTGGACGAACGCGTCCCGGTGGGTGACGAAGCTTTCCACTCGCGCCTGCACCCGGGATTCGCGCTCCTTCCGCTTGGAATCCCACATCCCCAAGAAATTGCCGAGGTTGGTTTTCTTCGACCATGCCGCCTCGAAAAGATCGTGTTTCTCCTTTTCATTGACGGCATGGTACGGGTTGGTGTGCTTGGGCTGCCTGACGGGTGCGTTCATCGCGGTCTCGCGGATTGATACGGACGGATTTCAACAAGATCATCATCGTCGGCCGGCGATACGCCCGAAGTGCGGGCACTTACGGGTGAATTCCCGCGTGCCGTCGCCCGGCTCACCGTCCCGACGATTTCTGCAGCACCGTCGCGGTCGGCGCTTCCCACTGCATGCGCGAAGTCTTGATGCGCAGATCCATTGCATCGAGCGAACCCTGGTCCAGCCGTCCGGGATGGCCCACTTGCCCGATCGGGAAACTCACGCCGTTGGGATGGGTGCGCGCCATCGACAGTTCGCCCATCGTCTTGCTGGCCTGCGACGGCAACATGCCCATGCGGTGATAGAAACCGAACGCGCTGGGCGCGGTCATCGTCGTGCGCACGAACGGCTTGCCCATCTGCTGCGCGTCCTCCGCGATCTGCTGCATCAGGAACGCACCGCCGCCCGGTTTGGCCGAAACGATGCCGTGCACGGTCAGGTCGTGCGCGTTGCGATCGTAACTGGCACTGCCCTGCGGGTTTTCGATTTCTCCTCGCCCTCCCCCGTCCACGCCGGGCCGGTCGTGCCTGTAGGTCTGCATCTCCACCCATTGCCCGCCGCCCTTGTTGGGCTTGCTGGACTTGCCGCCACCGCCGAACCAGCTCATCGCAGCTCCCTTGCCTGTGCCGCATCGAAGTGCATCCGTGGCGATGGATCGACCTGACGGGATGCATTGGATTTGAATGATGAAGTCGTATTCGTCGAAGCCGCAGCAAGTTCCGCGCCAGACCCGGAATTCATCTGTCCAACCGTAAAATATGGACTTGCAGCAAATGCCTGTGCGGAATGCGCATGCGTGAGGTGTTTTTTCACTCACCCCGGGCGCTTGCGTAGTCACAGCCGGGGAATCGGAACACGTCATGCCGGCGCGCGTTGGCGCCTTCGTTTCGAGCGCATCGAAGGCATGGGTCGATTCCGACCCGGTGAGTGGTTTTCCACCTCGACATCCAGCCGCATGGATGCCCGCGCCGATCACAGGCGCAGGAAAATCCGTGGATCAAGGATTCATGGATCGATGAGCGAAGTCGCCGCGCGGACCGCCCCGGCAATGGGCTCAAGCCGTTCGATCAGGCCACTCGCTTGCCCTGCACGCTCAAACCGCCTGCGACAGACTGCGCGGACGGCGCCACACCAACTGGTTGCCGATACGGAAGGACTCGATTTCGCCCGAAGTGACAAGGCGTTCCAGCGCGATCTGGGTCACCACCGGCGATTCGGCCAGCCCCGGCCAGCGGATCCACCAGCGATGGACGCCCTCGATCGTATCCGCGCTTTCCGGGCGCTGGGCCAGATAGTCGCGAATGGCATTCTCGGCAAATTCAACCAGTTGCTCGTCCATGGGAGGCGGATTCGACCTCGGTGCGTCGCAGAATCGTGATGGAGAATATCGCGTCGCCGGCCTGGATTGCCGATATCAGGCATTGTGCCCGATGGCCGCGTTCGATCATGTCCGAGTTGAAGCGGCACGCATGGATCCGGCCCGCAGGACCGCGATCTGCACGGCAATCGGCGGGCCTGTGCGGCGCCGGATCAGGCGACCTGACCCTCGAAACCGCCGAGCTTGTATTTGCGCACCAGCTTGCCGAAGGCGCTTCGCTCCTGCTTCGACAGGCGCGCGGCCTGGGAAATGTTGCCACCGGTGCGCGCCAGCATCGCGCGGACGTAGCTGCGCTCGAACTCGGCCACCGCGTTGGCCTTGGCGTCGCGGAAGGGATGATCGAAACCGTCGTTCGAGACTTCGACGGGCATTTCGCCCATCAACAGATCGCGGGATTCGCGCAGATGCAGTTCGGCATCGTCGCTCATCAGGAATTCGCGATGGATGATGTTCTCGAGTTCGCGGACGTTGCCGGGCCAACGATATTGCTGGATGAACGCAAGACCGTCTGCATGCAGCGGTTTCAACGGCATCCGGTATTGATGGCTCAGACGCTGCAGCACCGCTCCGGCCAGCACCGCGGCATCGCCCTGCCGGTCGCGCAGGGCCGGCATGTGCAGCGACAGGACATTGAGCCGATACAGCAGATCCTGCCGGAACTGGCGCTTCTGGGCGAGGTCGACCAGATCGGCGTTGCTGGCCACGATCACGCGCACATCCACCTGGCGCAAGCCGCCGCCGCCGACACGGCGATAGGTGTGATCCTGCAGGAAGCGCAGCAGCGCGGCCTGCGCCTTCGCGCTGAGGGTATCCACTTCGTCGAGGAAGAACGTGCCGCCCGCGGCTTCGCCGATCAGGCCGGCGGATGCCGTCTTGGCGTCGGTGAAGGCGCCGCGCTCGTGGCCGAACAATTCGCTTTCGACCAGCGAATCGGTGAGCGATCCGCAGTTGACCGGAACGAAGGGCTTGTCCGATCGCGCGCCCAGATAGTGGATCGCGCGTGCCGCCAGTTCCTTGCCCGTCCCCGTTTCCCCGGCGATCAACACGGTCGCGTCCAGCTTCGACAACCGGTGGATCTGGTCGACGATCTTGAGGAATTGCGGCGACGAACCGACAAGGTTGAAGCGCGAATGATCTTCCATGAGTCCCCCCGGACCTTGTGACTAGCATCGTGGATACCGGCGTTCCCTGCTGCAACGTATCGGGCGTCGATCGATGGAGCCGATCAAGCCCCGGCGCGAGGCACGGGTGTCAACGACGGTCTTGTTTTTGAGCGGTGCTGTCACGGAACCGGCGCACGTTGGAATCGTACGTGGCGCCGCTCCGCATCGATGGTCGATCGCACAGCCCGCTTCTACCGCTTCCCCACTGTTCCGCTACCTGCGATGCCATCGATTCCGGTCTGAGACCTCACCGGCACGCTTGCCGATAGCGCCTCATGTACGCACAAACCCGTACGCTTCGGCCAGTGCGTTTTATTTAACAAATAGTGAGCATCGCTCCCTTTTTCCGCCGGAGAACAGCTCGGGGCACGACAAGGGCGGCCAATGACAGCGATACTGATCATAGTAGTGTCAGTACAGCTGGCTGATCAGCGTGGCTATACGTCGCCGCATTCGGACGACCGAAGATCCGCGGCGATGCAAACGCATCGCCATCGGATCGGAAAACCGGAACCGGCTGATGCCGGCTCAGGTGGCCAGATTGATCCAGGTCGCCTTGACCTCGGTGTATTTCTCGAAGGCGTGCAGCGATTTGTCGCGGCCGTTGCCGGACTGCTTGTAGCCGCCGAACGGTGCGGTCATGTCGCCGCCGTCCCAGTAGTTCACCCAGACGCTGCCGGCGCGCAGTTTGCGCGCCACGCGATGCGCGCGGCCGATATCGCGGGTCCACACGCCGGCGGCGAGGCCGTATTCGGTGTCGTTGGCCATCCGCAGCGCGTCGGCTTCGCCGTCGAAGGCGATCACCGACAGCACCGGGCCGAAGATTTCCTCCCGGGCGATGGTGTGGCCGTGCTCGACGCCGTCGAACACCGTCGGTTCGATGTAACAGCCGCCGGCGACGATATCGGCGCGCTTGCCGCCCAGCAGCAGGCGCCCGCCGTCGGCCTGGCCTTTGGCGATGTAGTCCAGCACCCGCGCGGTCTGGCCTTCGTCGACCATCGCACCCATCGGCGCGCCGGGTTCCAGCGGATGCCGGGGGTACATGGCTTTGCCGGCCTCGACCACTGCAGCCACGAATGCGTCCTTGATCGAGCGTTCCACCAGCAGCCGCGACGCCGCGGTGCAGACTTCGCCCTGGTTGTAGAAGATGCCGCCGGCCGCGGCTTTCGCGGCGGCAGCAAGATCGGGCGCGTCGGCGAAGACGATGTTCGGACTCTTACCGCCGCATTCCATGTACGCGCGCTTCATGTTCGAGCGACCCGCGCACTGCAGCAGGTGCTTGCCCACGGCGGTGGAACCGGTGAACACCAGACCGTCGACATCCATGTGCAGCGCCAGCGGTTCGCCTGCGCCCTTGCCGAAGCCCGGCACCACGTTGAGCACGCCGGCGGGAATGCCCGCTTCCATCGCGATCTCGGCCAGACGGATCGCCGTGAGCGGCGACTTCTCCGACGGCTTCAGCACCACCGAATTGCCGGTCGCCAGCGCAGGCGCGATCTTCCACGCCGCCATCAGCATCGGGAAGTTCCACGGCACGATCGCGCCGACCACGCCCAGCGGCTCGCGGGTGATCAGGCCCAGTTCGTCGGGGCCGGTCGAGGCGACTTCGCCGTACACCTTGTCCAGCGCCTCGCCGGTCCAGGCCATGCAGCGGATGGTCGCGCCCACGTCGACAGCGCGCGCATCGCTGACCGGTTTGCCCATGTCCAGCGATTCGAGCAGCGCCAGTTCGTCGCCGTACTGCTCGATGAGCTGCGCGAACCGGATGAGGACTTTCTTGCGGTGCGTGGGCTTGGCGTTCGCCCAGACGCCGGCTTCGAAACTGCGTCGCGCGGCGGCCACCGCGCGTTCGATGTCCTCGGCTTCGCTCTCGGCGACCTTGCCCAGCACCCGCCCGTCGATCGGGCTGAGGCAGTCGAAGGTTTTACCGCTGGCGGCATCGACGTAGCGACCGTTGATGAAGGCCTGGGTGCGGATGCGCAGGCCGTCGGCAAGCGCCTGCCAGGTGTCGCGGGTACGGGGAGCGGTCATGGGAGGGAATTCCGGAGAGACTCGGGGAATGGGGTCACGGGGAATTGGTTCAGAACGTGGCCGGGGTGTTGGCGCTGACGAGGATCGCGTCGTCCTCGCCGATGTTGCGGAAGCGGTGCGGGATGCGGCTCTCGAAGTAATAGGCTTCGCCCGGGCCGAGAATGCGCACCCGGTCGCCCACGGTCACTTCGACCTGGCCCTGGACGATCACCCCGCCCTCCTCACCTTCGTGCGCCAGCATGCTTTCACCGGTATCGGTACCCGGCGGCATGACTTCGCGGAGGATGCACATCTGCCGCTGCGGCCGGCGCTGGCCGACCAGATAGTAATGAATGTCGTTGTTGCCGACGTCCGGCTGCTCGCCGCGCTCGTAGAACGGGCTGTCGACCGGACCGGCGTCGAGATCGAGGGTGAAGAAGTCGGCCAGCGAGATCGGAATCCCGTCCAGCACCTTCTTCAGCGAGCTGACCGAGGGGCTGACCTTGTTCTGTTCGATCAGGGAAATGGTGCTGTTGGTGACACCGACCCGCTTGGCCAGCTCGCGCTGGCTGAGGCCCTTGGTTTTGCGGACGAGTTGCAGGCGTGCGCCGATATCCATTCAGAATCCGTCGACTTTGCTGTTGCCGGATACTTTACACGGATGCGCAACATGGGCGTTACATGTGGTTTTCCACATCGGTTGTAAAGTTTTTTCAACGCGCTAAGCTTCGCACACCGACCCGCCGGCCTGTCGACGCCGGCCCGGACTACTCACCCGAACCGCCGGCCTGGAGCCTGTTCATGAGCGACGATCGTCCCGTCCCGCCCGCCGCCGGCTACGGCGATCACTACCTCCGGCAGGCCACGAGCCAACCCGAGGTCATGGACGCGTTCTGGATGCCGTTCTCGGCCAATCGCCAGTTCAAGGCGGCGCCGCGGCTGATGGCCAGCGCTTCGGGCATGTTCTACACCTCGGTCGACGGCCGCGAGATTCTCGACGGCACCGGCGGCCTGTGGTGCTGCAATGCCGGTCACGCCCGCCCGCGCATCATCGAAGCGGTGCAACAGCAGATCGCCACCCTCGATTTCGCGCCCACCTTCCAGATGGGCCATCCGCTGCCGTTCGCGCTGGCCGAGCGTCTGGTCGCGATCACCCCCGATCATCTCAATCATGTGTTCTTCACCAATTCCGGCTCGGAAGCGGTGGACACGGCGCTGAAGGTCGCCCTCGCCTATCACCGCGCCCGCGGCGAGGGCCAGCGCACCCGCCTGATCGGCCGCGAGAAGGGCTATCACGGCGTCGGTTTCGGCGGCATTTCGGTGGGCGGCCTGCCCAACAACCGCAAATGGTTCGGCAGCCTGCTGCCAGGCGTGGATCATCTGCGCCACACCCTCGACATCGAACGCAACGCATTCAGTCGCGGTCTGCCGGAGCACGGCGCGGAGCTGGCGGACGATCTGGAACGACTGGTCCTGCTGCACGATGCCAGCACGATCGCGGCGGTCATCATCGAACCTGTCGCCGGCTCGGCGGGCGTGGTGCTGCCGCCGAAGGGTTATCTCGAACGCATCCGCCGGATCTGCGACAAGCACGGCATCCTGCTGATCTTCGACGAGGTGATCACCGGTTTCGGCCGGGTCGGCAAGGCGTTCGCCGCGCAGCGTTTCGACGTGCAGCCGGACATGATCACCGCCGCCAAGGGATTGACCAACGGCTGCGTGCCGATGGGCGCGGTCTTCGTTTCCGACGGCATCCACGACGCCTTCATGCACGGCCCGGAAAACCTCATCGAGCTGTTCCACGGCTACACGTATTCCGGTCATCCGCTGGCCTGCGCCGCCGCGCTGGCGACGCTGGATACCTACGCCGAGGAAAACCTGTTCGAGAAAGCCATCGAACTGGAGACGTACTGGGCCGATGCCATCCACGCCCTCCGCGCCCTGCCGAACGTCGTCGACATCCGCAACATCGGCCTGATCGGCGCGATCGAACTGGCGTCGCGTCCGGGCGCGCCGGGCGCACGCGCCTACGACGTGTTCACCCGTTGTTTCCACGAGGAAAACCTGCTGATCCGGGTGACCGGCGACGTGATCGCGCTATCGCCGCCGTTGATCCTGACCCGCGGTCATATCGATAGAATTTTCCAGACCCTTGCGCATGTGATCGGCCAGACCGCCTAATGCGCGCCATCCACCCTATCCACGGTATCCAGTCATGCTGATCGGCGTCCCCAAGGAAATCAAAAACCACGAGTACCGCATCGGCCTGACCCCGGCCGGCGCACGCGAACTCGTTGGCCACGGCCACAAGGTGATGGTGCAGCGCGATGGTGGAAAATCCATCGGTCTGACGAACGAGATGTATCAGAAGGCCGGCGCCGAAATCGTCGATACCGCAGAGGAAATCTTCCGTCGCGCCGAAATGATCATCAAGGTCAAGGAACCGCAGCCTGTCGAGGTCGCGATGCTGCGCGAAGGCCAGGTGCTGTACACCTATCTTCATCTCGCGCCCGATCCGGCGCAGACCGAAGGCCTGATCAAATCCGGCTGCACCGCGATCGCCTACGAAACCGTCACCGATCGCAAGGGCGGCCTGCCACTGCTGGCGCCGATGAGCGAAGTCGCCGGACGCATGTCGATCCAGGCCGGCGCGCACGCGCTGGAAAAAGCGCAGGGCGGCTCCGGCGTGCTGCTGGGCGGCGTGCCCGGCGTGAAGCCGGCGGAAGTGCTGGTGATCGGCGGCGGCGTGGTCGGCATCAACGCCGCGCGCATGGCGATGGGCCTGAATGCGCACGTCACCATCCTCGACCGTTCGCTGGATCGCCTGAAATATCTCGACGAGGTCTATGGCCACCAGCTGACCACGATCTATTCGACCCACGACGCCATCGAAGAGCGCCTGCCCGACACCGATCTGGTGATCGGCGCGGTACTGATCCCGGGCGCCGCGGCGCCGAAGCTGATCGCGCGCGAGCAGCTGCAGCTGATGCGTCCCGGTTCGGTGCTGGTGGACGTCGCCATCGACCAGGGCGGTTGCTTCGAGACATCCAAAGCCACCACCCACCAGAACCCGACCTACGAAGTGGACGGCGTGATCCACTACTGCGTCGCGAACATGCCTGGCGGCGTCGCCCGCACCTCCACGTTCGCGCTGACCAACGCCACCCTGCCCTTCGCCGTGCAGCTGGCGAACAAGGGCGCGAAGAAGGCGATGCTGGACGACGAGCACCTGCTCAACGGCCTCAACGTGCATGCCGGCAAGATCACCTACAAGGCGGTCGCCGAAGACCTGGGTTACGAATACGTGCCTGCGGCGATTGCGCTGTCGCTGACCTGAGGACTACATAGGGTGCGCCTCGGCGCACCGCGTTTACGTAGGAGCGGCTTCAGCCGCGAGCTTTTGCGCGACGACAAGCTGGCGACGGATGACTTTGTGAGGAGAAGCTCGCGGCTGAAGCCGCTCCTACAAAAGCCGCTCCTACGAACTAAGGGCGAGACGGATATGGCTTTGATTCCACACTTCATCGGTGGCGCATCATTCGAATCGGCAGATCGCTACGCTGACGTATTCGATCCCGCCACCGGACAGGTCACCAGTCGCGTGCCGCTGGCATCGGCCGCCGACATACGCACTACCGTCGACGCCGCAGCCGCCGCATTCCCCGCCTGGGCCGAGACCACACCGCTCAATCGCGCGCGGGTGATGTTCAAGTTCAAGGAACTGCTGGAACGTCACGCAGGCGATCTCGCCGCGATCATCACCTCCGAACACGGCAAAGTGTTGTCGGATGCGAAAGGCGAAGTCACCCGCGGCCTGGAAGTGGTGGAATTCGCCTGCGGCATCCCGCATCTGCTGAAGGGCGAGCATTCGATGAATGTTGGCCGCGATGTCGACAGCTGGAGCGAATACGCGCCGCTGGGCGTGGTCGCCGGCATCACCCCGTTCAATTTCCCGGCGATGGTGCCGCTGTGGATGTTCCCGGTGGCCATCGCCTGCGGCAACACCTTCATTCTCAAACCATCCGAACGCGATCCGTCGGCGTCGCTGTTCATGGCAGATCTGCTGAAGCAGGCGGGCCTGCCCGACGGCGTGTTCAACGTCGTCCACGGCGACAAGATCGCGGTCGATGCGCTACTCGACGAACCGCGGGTGCAGGCGATCAGCTTCGTCGGCTCCACGCCCATCGCGGAGTACATCTATGCCCGCGGCAGCGCCAACGGCAAGCGCGTGCAGGCGCTGGGCGGTGCGAAGAATCACATGGTCGTGTTGCCGGATGCGGATCTCGACGGCGCGGTGTCGGCGCTGCTCGGCGCCAGCTATGGCTCGGCGGGCGAGCGCTGCATGGCGATTTCCGTCGCGGTCTGCGTCGGCGACGCCACCGCCGATGCGCTGGTCGCGAAGCTCGCGCCGAAAGTCGCGGCGCTGAAGATCGGTCCGGGCTGCGTTGATCCCGGCTGTACAGAACCAGAGATGGGGCCGCTGGTCACCGGCGCGCATCGCGACAAGGTGGTCGGCTACGTCGATGCAGGCGTCGCCGAGGGCGCTGCGCTGGTGGTCGATGGCCGCGGCCACAAGGTCGACGGTCACGAAGACGGTTTCTTCCTCGGCGGCTGTCTGTTCGATCGCGTCACCGCCGACATGCGGATCTATCGCGAGGAAATCTTCGGCCCGGTGCTGTGCGTGATGCGGGTCGCCGATTTCGACGCCGCGCTCGGTCTGGTCAACGCGCACGAATACGGCAACGGCACCGCGATCTTCACCCGCGACGGCGGCGCCGCACGCGAGTTCGCGCATCGCGTACAGGCCGGCATGGTCGGCGTGAACGTGCCGATCCCGGTGCCGATGGCCTTCCACAGCTTCGGCGGCTGGAAGCGTTCGATCTTCGGTCCGCTGCATGTCCACGGCCCCGACGGCGTGCGTTTCTATACTCGCCTCAAGACGATCACCGCGCGCTGGCCGGAAGGCGTCCGCAGCGCTGAGTTCGTCATGCCCACGATGAAATAATCACCACACCCGGTCACGCACGTCCCGGCGAACGACGAGCGGTCTGTCTCAGGTGATGTCATGAGCCAACCGGATACAACCACACCCGTCGCCGCCGATCATATCGATCAGGCCTTCACCCGCACTTCACCCTACGGCACGCATGCCGAACCCACCTACTCCGGCGCACTGAGTTTCCTGCGCCGCAGGTACACGAAGGATCTGACCGGCGTCGATGTCGCCGTCGTCGGCGTGCCCTTCGACCTCGCCACCACCAATCGCCCGGGCACCCGTCTCGGCCCGCGCGCGATCCGTGCGGCGTCGGCATCGCTGGCGTGGTGCGCGCCGTATGCGTGGGACTTCGATCCCTGCGAGCGGTTGAACGTGATCGACTGGGGCGACGCGCACTTCGACCACGGCCGCCCGGAGCGCGTGCCGGACGCGCTTCGCGAGACCTTCCGCGCATTCGCGTCGGCCGGCGTCGCAACTCTTGCGCTCGGCGGCGATCACTTCATCAGCTATCCGATCCTGCAGGCGCTGCATGAAGCGCACGGTCCGCTCGCGCTGATCCATTTCGACGCGCACAGCGACACCTGGGAAGATCACGATGAGCGTGTCGACCACGGAACGATGTTCTGGCACGCGGCCAGGACCGGCATCGTCGATGTCGCCCACTCGATCCAGATCGGCATGCGCACCTTGAACCCGGAAGATCACGGCTATCGCGTGCTCGACGCGCGCTGGCTGCATGCGCACGGCGCCGATGCGTGCATCGCCGCGATCCACGAACGTGTGGGCGACCGCAAGTGCTACGTCAGCTTCGACATCGACTTTCTCGATCCGGCCTTTGCGCCGGGCACCGGCACGCCGGTGGTCGGCGGTTTCACCACGCACAATGCGCTGCGGCTCATCCGCGGGCTCGCCGGATTGAACATCGTGGGCATGGACGTGGTGGAAGTCTCGCCGCCCTACGACCACAGCGAACTCACCGCGCTTGCCGGTGCGTCCATCGCCCAGGAATTGCTGGCGGCGTACGCCAGCCGCTTCCCGGATCGGGTCTGAACCTGTTCAACATCCTGCATCGCTGAAACACCTGTCATCCCGAACGAGGGCGAAGCCCGAGGAGGGATCTGCTGCTGTGACAGTAACAGCAGCAGATCCCTCCACCCGCTGCGCGGGCGTTCGGGATGACAGGTCATTCGCATGTATTCGTGGTCTGGGAGAATTCGAAGGTTACGAGCCTGCGGCCAAGCGGCCCTCGCGGTTTTCCTGCAGAATCCGCCGAGGCGGAAACACCGCACATCCAGGCACCAGAAGACCATGGCACAGTCCCACGACGACACCCGCACCGCGCAGCGGATCTGCCCGTTCTGCGAAGCCGCCTGCGGGCTGAGCGTGCAACTGCGCGGCGACGAGGTCGTCGCGGTCCGCGGCGACAAGGACGATGTCTTCAGCCGTGGTTACCTCTGCCCCAAGGGCGTGGCGCTGAAGGATCTGCACGACGATCCCGACCGCCTGCGCACGCCGATGATCCGCCGCGGCCGCGGCGCTGACGCGCGTTGGGAAGCCTGCGGCTGGGAAGACGCGTTCGCGGAGATCGAACGCCGGCTGTTGCCGCTGCTGGACACGCACGGCCGCAGCGCGCTGGCGCTGAGTTTCGGCAATCCCATCGTGCACAAGCTCGGGCTGCAGCTGTACGTGCCGCGCCTGGCGCGCGCCGCGGGCACGCCGAACGTCTTCAGTGCCTCGACGCTGGACCAGATGCCGAAGCACGTCGCCTGCGGACTGATGTACGGGCACTGGTTGAGCATCCCCGTGCCCGACATCGAACGCACCGACCTGCTGATCGTGCTCGGCGCCAATCCCATCGCCAGCAACGGCAGCCTGTGGACCGTGCCGGATTTCCGCGGCAAGGCGCGTGCGCTGCGCGAACGCGGCGGCCGGATGATCGTGATCGATCCACGCCGCAGCGAAACCGCCGACGTGGCCGACGAACATCATGCGATCCGCCCCGGCGGCGACGTCTTCCTGCTCCTCGGCATGCTGCAGCATCTGCTCGCGAGCGGATCGGCGCGCCTCGGCACGGCCGAGGGTCACGTGGCCGGCATGGGCGAATTGCACGATGCGGTGATCGCGTTCACGCCCGAGCGCATGGCTGCATCCGCAGGCCTCGACGCACCGACCATCCGGCATCTCGCCGACGCGCTGCGCGATGCGCCGCGCGCAGCACTCTACGGTCGCATCGGCACCTGCACGCAGCCGTACGGCACGCTCTGCAGTTGGCTGGTCGAAGTGCTGAACCTCGTCACCGGCCGCATCGATGCCGAAGGCGGCATGCGCTGGCCGCTGGCGCCCGCGTTCCAGGCCAACAGCACCGGCAAAGGCGGCCGCGGCCGCGGCGTGGTGATGGGGCGCCGTCATTCGCGGGTGAGCGGCGCACCCGAAGTGATGAGCGAATTCCCAATGGGCTGTCTCGCCGAGGAAATCGACACGCCCGACAGCGAGGCCGGGCCGAAAGTGCGCGCCCTGATTACCATCGCCAGCAACCCGGTGCTATCGGCGCCGAACGGCGCACGGCTCGCCGCTGCGCTCGACGGTCTTGACTTCATGCTCAGCCTCGATATCTATCTCAACGAAACCACGCGCCATGCCGACGTGATCCTGCCGGCGCTGTCGCCGCTACAGGAACCCCATTACGACGTCTCGTTCACACAGCTGGCATGGACGCATGCCGCGCGTTTCAGTCCGCAGGTGCTGCCGGTCTCCGGGGACTCGTGGCCCGAATGGCGGATCCTGATGCGCCTCGCGGCGATGCTGGAAGGTCACGACGATGCGGCCGATGTCGATGCCCGCGACGAGGATGCGCTCAAGAAGGATCTTCAGGGCATGCTCACCGCTGCAGGCGTGCCGGCCGAACAGCAGCCCGAACAGGTCGCCGCCCTGCTCCGGGCCAGTGCGCATCTCTCCGGTCCCGAGCGCCAGCTCGATCTTGCCCTGCGCGCTGGTCCGTGGGGCGATCGTTTCGGCGCGCGACCCGAGGGGTTGTCGCTGGCGGCACTGACTGCATCGCCGCACGGCATCGATTTCGGCCCGCTACAGCCGCGACTGCCCGGTGTGCTGCGCACGCCCGATGGCCTGATCCATGCCGCGCCGCCTGCCTTGCTGGCCGACCTGGCGCGCGTGGAAGCGGCGCTGTCGCAGCCCGATATGCAGACGCCGGGTGAAGGTCATCCGATGATCGTGATCGGCCGGCGCGACGTGCGCTCGAACAACAGTTGGATGCATAACCTGCCGACGCTGGCCAAGGGTCCGGAACGCTGTCTGGCATTGCTGCATCCGCAGGATGCTGCTGAAGCCGATATCGCCGACGGCGCGATGGCGCGGCTGCAGGGCGCCGGGGGGCGGGAGATTGTGGTGCGCGTGAAATACAGTGAGGACATGCGTCCTGGCGTGATCAGTTTGCCGCATGGGTGGGGGCATGATCTGCCGGGTACTTCGCAGCGGCTGGCGAGTGAGCGGCCGGGCGCGAATCTCAATGCGTTGCTGGATGAGGAGCGGCGGGATCCGCTTTCGGGGACTTCGGTGTTGAGTGGGGTGCCGGTGAGGTTGCGCCCGACGCGTGACTGAGGTTAGGGAGAGGTTTGAACTCTGCATGCGTTCGTAGGAGGGCCTTCAGGCCCGATCTCTTTACACGAAAACCCTATTAACAACGTGCTCGGGGCTGAAGCCCCTCCTACGTAAGCATAGCCATCGAATTCCGGCATATTCGAGCCGAATCGATAACACATGGAATAGCAACTGCAGAGCTTCCGCGCTTTGCGCGGAAAAGGTCCCAATTTTTAGCTCAAACCTCCCAGCGTTGAAAGCTTCAATCAACGTAACGCAGCGGCGAAGATTGCTTGACGGCGTGCAGCAACCTGTTAAATGACACAACACGAACGCGAATCGAAGAAATTTTCAGGCGCTGGGCAGGTTTCGCATATTCAGCCAGCGCAACATCAAGACCATGAAAAAAAAAGAAAAAAGAGACGGAAGGATAAGCTCGAACCCGTGCAATGGATTGCTGGTGACGATATCGGAAACGATACCGGAAACAGATTCAATCCAAGAATCAGAAGGCGATCGGGCGATTGAACTCAGCACAGCGATGGGAAGGGCGCAGGTTATGGCGAATACTGGCAGGAGTACAAAAATACTGGCGCGACTGGTCAAGAAAACTGTAGCGACAGCAAAAAAAGCCGCGAAGGTGCAGGCCCATATATCGTAGCCAGGGGCAAGAATTATGAAATTAAGCAGCGAGAAAAATAGGTAAGTCGCAAGTAAGACAATGCGAATGACTAATTTTTGGGTGGAACTCAATTTGCTTGTCACGCCACATAAACCGTCTTGATATTCATGAACTCATGAATCCCATGCTCCGCCAGCTCACGACCGAACCCGGAAGTCTTGGTACCACCAAACGGCAACCGCACATCACTACGCACGATCGCGTTCACGAAAGTCGCACCCGCTTGCAAACGCCGCGCGACCGCTTCACCGCGCGCCTTGTCGGTAGTCCAGACACTCGCGCCCAGACCGAACGCGGTGTCGTTGGCGATGCGCACCACATCGTCATCGTCGCGGGCGCGCAGGATGCTCGCAGCCGGGCCGAAGAGTTCTTCGTTGTATGCGGGCATGCCGGGCACGACGTGATCGAGGATGGTGGCGGGATAGTGCGAGCCGCCCTGCCCCGGCGTTCCGCCGATCAACAACTTCGCGCCGGCGGCGACGCTGCGCAACACCTGGTCGTGCACTTCGTCGCGCAGGTCGGCGCGGGCCATCGGCGCGAGGGTCGTGGCCTCGTCCGACGGATCGCCGACCGCGAGCTTGCCGGCGGCTTCGACGAAACGCGCGACGAACGCATCGGCGATGCCCGGGGTCACGATGAAGCGCTTGGCGGCGATGCAGGTCTGGCCGGCGTTGCCGAACCGCGACGCGATCGCGGCCGGAATGGTGACATCGAGATCGGCGTCATCCAGCACCACGAACGGATCGCTGCCGCCGAGTTCCATCACGCACTTCTTCAGATGTTTACCGGCGGTCGAAGCCACCGCGCTGCCGGCGCGTTCGCTGCCGGTCAGCGTGACCGCTTTCACCCTGGGGTCGGCGATCACCTGGGCGGCCATCGAGTTGTCGATGTGCAGCACGCCCAATACGCCTTCGGGTATGCCGGCATCGCGCAGCACGCGCGCGATCGCGTCAGCGCAGCGCGGCACGTTGCTCGCATGCTTCAGGACCGCGACATTGCCGGCCATCAGCCCCGGCGCCAGGAAGCGGAACACCTGCCAGATCGGGAAATTCCACGGCATCACCGCGAAGATGCAGCCCAGCGGCTCGTAGGTGACGTAGCTGCGATGCGCCTCGGTGGCGATCACGCCGTCGCGCAGATAGTCGATGGCGTGCTCGGCGTAGTATTCGCATGCGGATGCCGACTTTTCGATCTCCGCCAGACCTTCACGGTGCAGCTTGCCCATGTCGGCGGTCATCGTCGCGGTGATGGCCTCGCGCTGTTCGCGCAGCTGCACCGCGACCGCGCGCAGCAGTGCGCCGCGATCGTCGAGATCGCGCGCGGCCCAGGCGGGCGCCGCATCAGCCGCCGCCTGCAGGATGCGCTCGACATCGGCCGCGCCGATGTAGTCGTAGCGATAGTCGACTGCACCGCTCCATGGATGGATCAATTCGACCGTCATGTCTCTTGCCTCTGTGATGTGAGTGGCTGCGCCACACGCAGGCGGCGCCATTCGGCTGTGCAACCGCTGCGCTCAGCCGTTGTCCTGCATCGCCAGCTGCATGTCGCGCTGGCGGCGGCGCTCCTCGCGGCGCATCCACCACCAGCCGAGCACCGCGACGAGGGACACGATGGTGACCATGATCGTCGCCAGCGCGTTGATCTTGGGATTCAGGCCCAGTCGCACCGACGAGAAGACCTTGATCGGCAGCGTGGTCGAACCTGGGCCGGAGACGAAACTGGAGATCACCACATCGTCCAGCGACAGCGTGAAGGCCAGCAGCCAGCCGGAGACCAGCGCGGGCGCGATGATCGGCAGGGTGATCTGGAAGAACACCTTCACCCGGTTGGCGCCCAGATCCATCGCCGCTTCTTCCAGCGTTTTGTCCAGTTCCGACATGCGCGAGGAGATGACCACGGTGACGAACGCCAGCGTGAAGGTGACGTGCGCGATCCACAGCGACAGCACGCCCTTCGGCTGGAAATGGCCGATGCCCAGCCCGTTGAGCGCATTGCCCATCGACACGAACAGCAGCAGCAGCGACAGGCCCAGGATCACTTCGGGCATCACCAGCGGCGCGGTGATCAGCGCGCCGAACAGCGTGCGACTGCGGAAATGTCGCATCCGCGTCATCACCAGCGACGCCAGCGTGCCCAGCACCACCGCGCCGGTGGCGGAGAAGAACGCGAGTTTCAGGCTCAACCATGCGGCATTGAGCATGTCGCGATCGCGGAACAGCGCGCCGTACCACTTGAACGAGAATCCCGACCAGACGCTGGCGAGCTTGCTTTCGTTGAACGAATACACCATCAGGATCAGGATCGGCACGTACAGAAAGGCGAAGCCCAGCGTCAGCACACACCATGTCAGCCAATGCTTCCGGAAGGCGCTCATGTCAATTTGCCTTCCATCTCGCGCTGCTGCACGCGGTTGAAGATCAGGATCGGCACCAGTAGCAGAAGCAGCATCGAGATCGCCACCGCGGATGCGCGCGGCCAGTCGGTCGCGGCGCTGAAATCATTGACCAGCTGTCGGCCGATCATCAGCGTGTCCGGTCCGCCCAGCATCTCGGGAATGACGTACTCACCCACCGCGGGAATCATCACCAGCATGCAGCCGGCGATGATGCCGGCGCGCGACAGCGGCAGCGTGATCTTGAGGAACGCCTGCCACGGTTTGGCGCCGAGGTCGTAGGCGGCCTCCAGCAAGCGGTTGTCGTGCTTCACCAGGTTGGTGTACAGCGGCAGGATCATGAACGGCAGATAGCAGTAGACGATGCCGATATAGGTCGCGAGCGGCGTGTACAGGATCTTCAGCGGCTCTTCGATGATGCCGAGCTTCATCAGCAGGCCATTGAGCAGGCCGTTGTTCTTGAGGATGCCGACCCATGCGTAGACGCGGATCAGGAACGAGGTCCACGACGGCAACACCACCAGCATCATCGCCACGTTGCGCGCGGAGGGCGAAAGCCGCGAAATGACATAGGCCATCGGATAACCGATCAGCAGCGCGAGCAATGTCGACACCGCGGCGATCCACAGCGAACTGCCGTAGGCCTGCACGTACAGCGAATCGGTCACCAGGGTCGCGTAATGGCTCAGATTGAGCTTCATCGTGACCGCGTTGTCGATGTACTCGATGATCGGCGTGTATGGCGGCGACGAGGTCTGGTCGCGCATCGAGAAGGAAATGCGCAGCACGATCAGGAACGGAATGGCGAAGAACAGCAGCATCCACAGATAAGGAATCGCGATCACCCCCCAGCGCTTGCCGGGGACCAGTTTCGCCAGAACCCTGCCGATGCCCGTGCTCATGAGGTCAGCACCACGCCTTCGTTCTCGCCCCAGCACACCCAGACCTCATCGCCCCAGGTCATGCCCTCGCTGGCCCAGCGTTCCTGATTGGCGAAGTTCGCCATCATCTTGAAGCCGGTGGGGAGGCGCACGTGGAAGACCGAGTGGCTGCCGAAATAGGCGATGTCCTCGATCTTGCCGCGCGCCTTGTTGTGCGGCTGCGCCGGTTCCTCTTTGCTGATCTGCACTTTTTCCGGGCGCACCCCGAATGCGACATCCTGGCCTTCGTAACCGGAAATGCCGTGACCGACGTAGATCACGTCCGGCAGCTGCGGCGCGCGGATGGTCACGTAGTCCTTCATGTCCTCTTCGATCCGGCCTTCGATCATGTTCACCGAACCGATGAATTCGGCGGCGAAACGGCTGGTCGGCGATTCGTAGATCTCGTCGGGCGTGGCGACCTGACGGATGCGGCCGCTGTCCATCAGCGCGATGCGGGTGGCCATGGTCATGGCCTCTTCCTGATCGTGGGTCACCATCACGCAGGTCACGCCCGACTTCTCGATGATGTTGACCAGCTCCAGCTGCATCTGCGAGCGCAGCTTCTTGTCCAGCGCACCCATGGGTTCGTCCAGCAGCAGCAGCTTCGGCCCTTTCGCCAGCGAACGCGCCAGCGCCACGCGCTGCTGCTGGCCGCCGGAGAGCTGGTGCGGCTTGCGCTGGGCGTATTTTTCCATCTGCACCAGTTTCAGCATCTCGGTGACGCGCGCTTCGATCTGCTGTTTCGGCATGCCGTCCTGCTTCGGGCCGAACGCGATGTTCTGGGCAACGGTCATATGCGGAAACAGCGCATACGACTGGAACATCATGTTGATCGGCCGCTCGTAGGGCGGCAGATCGTTCATCAATTGGCCGTCGAGATAGATCTTCCCGGAGGTCGGTCGTTCGAACCCGCCCAGACAGCGCAGCAGCGTCGACTTGCCGCAGCCGGAACCGCCGAGCAGCGCGAAGATCTCGCCCTTGCGGATGCTGAGGTTGGTGTCTTCGACCGCGACGAAACCGTCGAATTCCTTGCGTACATCGACGATCCGCAGGTAGTCCTCGGTGTCTTTGTCGTTGCTGGTGTGCCCGGTGCCCATCCATCATCCCCGTCTTGTTGTGCGACGCGCCGTCGTGCGGCACGCAGTCGTGCAGCGTAGAACGCGAGCCGGCGATGCCGGCTCCGCGCCGGCATCAGCGTCCCGTCTTGAGCTCGGTCCAGATGCGCGTGTACTGCTCGGCCACTTTCGGCGGAACCACGGTGAAGGTCCACAGTTTGGCGGCGACTTCCGGCGGCGGATACAGGGTCGGGTCGCTGGTGATTTCCGGCAGGATCATCGGTTTGGTCGCCGGGATCGCGTTCGGATAGCTGATGAAGTTGGAGTTGGCCGCCATCACCTTCGGATCGAGCAGATTGTTGATGTAGGCATAGGCCTCATCGATGTGCCTGGCGTCCTTCGGAATGGCCAGCATGTCGAACCATTGCGGCGCGCCTTCCTTCGGGATCGAATAGGCGATGTTGACGCCGTTGCCGGCCTCCGCGGCGCGATTGCGGGCCTGGATGATGTCGCCCGACCACGCCAGCACCAGACAGGTGTCGCCGCTGGCCAGCGCATCGATATAGGACGACGAGTGGAAGGTGGTGATGTACGGGCGGATCGCCTTGAGCAGCGGCACCGCTTTGGCGATGACCGCCGGATCTTCGCTGTTCGGATCTTCGCCGAGATAGTGCAGCGCGATCTTGATGATGTCGATCGGCGCATCGAGCACGGTGACGCCGCAATCCTTCAGCTTGGAGATGTTCTCGGGCTTGAAGATCAGATCCAGACTGCTGGCGACGTCGGTGTTGCCGAAGGCCGCCTTGACCTTGTCGACGTTGTAGCCGATGCCGGTAGTGCCGATCATGTACGGGATGCCGAACTTGTTGCCCGGGTCGAGATTCTCCAGGCGCTTCATGATCGTCGGATCGAGGTTGGCGTAGTTCGGAATCTTGCTGCGGTCCAGCGGATGGAACACGCCGGCCTGGATCTGGCGGCCGAGGAAATCGGAGGACGGCACCACCACGTCGTAGCCGCTCGAACCGGCCAGCAGCTTCGTTTCCAGCACTTCGTTGCTGTCGAACACGTCGTAGACCACCTTGATGCCGGTGGCCTTCTCGAAGTTGGCGTTGGTGTCTTCGGCGATGTAGTCCGACCAGTTGATGACGTTGACGATCTTCTCGCCGCCCCCGGCCTTGCCGCCGTCGGCGGCTTGTTTGTCGCCGCCGCCGCAGGCGACCAGCATGGAGACGGCAACGGACAGACCCAGCATTCGCAATTTCATGGCATTCCTCTCGCCCGGCAGGGCATCGGTGGATGGCGGTAGCGGTTCGCAAGGCGAGTGTCGCGCAGCTCGGCGGCGTGCGCCAGCGGTCATGCGGTAACGATCATGTCTCCAGTGCGGCTGCGGTCTCGTTCAACGACTTCCAGGCCTTCTCGAACAATTCGTCGACCTGCTCGCGGGTGATGATCAGCGGCGGCGACAGCAGCATTGAATCATAGGTGGCGCGGAGGATCAGCCCGTTGCGCAGGGCCATATCGCGGCAGAGCACGCCGACCTTGCCGCGATCCTCGAAGAACGCGCGTTTGCCCTTGTCGGGCACCAGTTCGAGGGCGCCGACCATGCCGGCGATGCGGGCTTCGCCCACCAGCCGGTGCTCGCCGAGCTCCGCCCAGCGCTGGGCCAGGTACGGTGCGATCTCGGTACGGGCGCGATCGACGATGCCCTCCTCCTGCAGGATGCGGATGTTCTCCAGCGCCACCGCGGTACAGACCGGATGGCCGGAATAGGTGCAGCCGTGGGCCAGTTCGCCGCCCTGATCTTTCAGCACGCCGGCGACGCGATCGTTGAACATCGCCGCGCCCAGCGGGATGTAGCCGGAGGTGATGCCCTTGGCGAGCGTCATCACGTCCGGGGTGAAGCCGAAGTAGTCCGCGCCGAACCATTGCCCGGTACGGCCGAAGCCGCAGATCACTTCATCGGCGACCAGCAGCACGTCGTACTTGCGGCAGATGCGCTCGATCTCCGGCCAGTAGGTCGCGGGCGGGATGTAGACGCCGATCGCGCCCATGATCGGTTCGCCGATGAAGGCCGCGACCCGGTCCGGGCCGAGCGCGAGGATCTTGTCTTCCAGCCGCTTCGCCGCGGCCAGTCCGTACTCCTCGGGCGACATGTCGCCGCCGTCGGCGAACCAGAACGGCGGATCGATGTGATGGATGTCGGGGATCGGCAATCCGCCCTGCTTGTGCATGCCGGCCATGCCGCCGAGGCTGGCGCCGGCCATGGTGGTGCCGTGATAGCCGTTGTGACGGCCGATGAAGATGTTCTTCTGCGGCTGGTCCTGCACCGCCCAGAAATGCCGCACCAGCCGTAGGATGGTGTCGTTGGCCTCGGAGCCGGAATTGGTGAAGAAGGCGTGATTGAGATCAGCCGGCGTGAGCTCCGCCAGTTTGGCCGAGAGCTGGATCGTCGGCTCCACCGTGCACTGGAAGAAACTGTTGTAGTAGGCCAGTTGGGTCATCTGCCGCGACGCGGCTTCACCCAGCTCCTTGCGACCGTAGCCGAGGTTCACGCACCACAGCCCCGCGAAGGCATCCAGCAGCTTGTTGCCGTCGGCATCCCAGACGTAAGCGCCTTCGCCGCGGGTGAGGATGCGGGTGCCCTTCTTCGCCAGCGCGGCGTTGTCGTTGAACGGATGCAGGTGATGCGCGGCGTCGAGCTGCTGCAGGCGGACGATGTCGGTGTGATCCATGGGGGTTCCGGACGGGATGATGGGCACGGCGTCAGCCGCGACAGAAAGGGCCAGGGCTGCGCATCAGACGTTCAGCAGCAGGAATTCGCGCTCCCACGAACTGATCACGCGGAAGAAGGTCTCGTACTCCTTGCGCTTGACCGAGATGTAGGCGCGGACGAAGCGCGAACCCAGCAGATCGTGCAGCACCGTGCAGGTTTCCAGCTGATCCAGCGCCTCGCCGAGCGAGCGCGGCAATTCGAAACCGACATCCTGGGCGCTGATGGTCAGCGGTTCGGTCGGCTGCAGTTTCTCGCGGATGCCAAATAGACCACAGGCCAAGGTGCCAGCCATCGCCAGATAGGGATTGGCGTCGGAGCCGGCGAATCGGCTTTCCACGCGGGTGTTTTCCGGCGTATCCATCGGCACGCGCAGGCCGCAGGTGCGGTTGTCGTAGCCCCACTGCACATTGATCGGCGCGACTTGACCCAGCGCCAGCCGGCGATAGGAATTCACGTTGGGCGCGAAGAACGCCATCGCCATCGGCACGTATTTCTGCAGCCCACCCAGATAGTGCTGGAAGATCAGGCTCTGTTTGCCCTCGCCCTTGCCGGTGAATACGTTCTTGCCGGTCTTCACATCGATCAGGCTCTGGTGGATGTGCATCGCGCTGCCGGGTTCGTTCTCCATCGGCTTGGCGAGGAAGGTCGCGTACACGCCATGGCGCATCGCGGCCTCGCGCATCATCCGCTTGAACATGAACACCTGGTCGGCGCGCGACATCGCATCGGCATGGGTGAAATTGACTTCCAGCTGCGCCGCGCCGGATTCGTGGATCAGTGTGTCGACGTCCAACTGCATCGCATCGCTGTAGTCGTACATGAGATCGAGGATCGGGTCGAACTCGTTGACCGCATCGATCGAATACGACTGGCGCGCGGTTTCCGGACGGCCGGAGCGGCCGGCGGGCGGCTGCAGCGGGAAATCCGGATCGGTGTTCTTCTGGACCAGGAAGAATTCGACCTCGGGCGCGACCACCGGCCGCAGGCCCAGCTCTTCGTAGGCGTCGAGCACGCGCTTGAGCACGTTGCGCGGCGCCAGTTCGTGGCGCTCGCCGGCCTTGGTGTAGCAGTCGTGGATGATCTGCGCGGTCGGATCGGTGGCCCAGGGCACCAGCCGCACGGTGTCCGGATCCGGGCTCAGCAGCATATCGGCGTCGGAGGGCGAAATCAGGTCGTAGTAGTCGTCGGGATAATCGCCGGTGACGGTGGTGGCGAAGATGCCTTCCGGCAGCCGGGTGCCGTAATCGTGCGAGAACTTGTGAGCGGGAATGATCTTGCCGCGCGCGTTGCCGGTGATGTCCGGCACCAGGCATTCGACTTCGGTGATGTTGCGGTCCTTCAGCCAGCGCAGCAGCGCGTGTTCGCCGGGCTGGGCGGCGGCGGCAGAAGTCTGCGCAGGTTTTCGTTTGCCGACCGTGCGTTTGGAAGGCGCTTTGCGTGTTGGGGTCTTCGGGCTCATGCCGTCATCGTATCCGTTGGTTGGCGCGTTGTCGGCAGGCATCGCCGAAGGCACGGAAAATGCCCAGATAAAGAGCGTTCTCGAGCAACCGCCACTCGGGATGCCATTGCACCGCCAGCAGGAACGGGCCCGTCGAACCATCGAAGGCGGAGCCACTGCGGCGATAGGCCTCGATCAATCCGTCCGGCGCGGTCGCCTCCACCGTCAGGCCTTCGCCCAGCATCGCGATGCCCTGCCCGTGCAGCGAATTGACCTGCGCCGTTTCCGCGCCAGCGATACCTGAGAGCCATCCGCCGGGACTCAGCGCGATCTCGTGCGTGGGCGCGTACTGCAGGTCGAGCGGATCGTCGGGGTTTTCGCGATGATCGAGATGGCCTTCGACCTCGTGCACTTTCTGGTGCAGGCGCCCGCCGAAGGCGACGTTGATTTCCTGGAAGCCGCGGCAGATGGCGAGGATCGGCAGCCCCAACTCGATCGCCAGCGGGATCAGCGCCAGATTGGTTTCGTCGCGGGCCGGATCGTGGTGATTGCCGGCGTAGCTGGGCTCGTCGCTGTAGTGGTGTGGCTCGATATTGCTCACCGAACCGGTCAGCAGGATGCCGTCCAGCCCCTCCAGCAGCGGCCGCAGCGGCAACATCGGCTGCAGACCGGGGATCAGCAGCGGCAGGCATCCGGCGCCATCGACGACGGCGCGGACATACTTCTCTCCGACCGCGAGAAAAGGATGCGGGCCGATGAGTTTGCGGTCGGTCGGCAGACCGACCAGCGGTAGCCGTGCCGATGATGAGGACATGCGGAAGGCTCTGGGCGGGCGTCGGGGGCGTTCTCCGCACGTTAACCGGCATGTTCGATTTCTGCAACACTCGGACTCGTTGTCGGGATAAAACCGAAGATTGCTGCAAAGCAGCAGCGATTTTTCGCAGCAATGACGGGAATCCCGGCAGAATACCCGTTGAGTATTCTTGACGCCTTCCAGCCCGTATCGGCAACTGTCACACTGTCGCCGAGCCCCAGAAGAACGCCGCCATCATGCCCGCAAGCCTCACCCCAGAAGACCTTCGCGCACTCGAACAGACACCGGACTGCGAGCTGGTCGACCTGATCCTGCCCGACATGAACGGCCTGCTGCGCGGCAAGCGCGTCACCCGCAGCGCGTTGGAGAAGGTCTACGCCGACGGCATCTGCCTGCCGATGTCGCTCATCGCGACCGACATCACCGGCAACACCGTCGAAGAGACCGGGCTGGGCTACGACATCGGCGACGAAGACCGCATCTGCCGCCCGGTGCCGGGCACGCTGCGGCCGGTGCCGTGGTCGCCGCGGCCGATGGCGCAACTGCTGCTGGCGATGGAAGACGCCAACGGCAGCGCCTTCGAAGCCAACCCCCGCGAAGTGCTGAAGCGCGTGCTGGACCGCTATGCCGCGCGCGGGCTGAAACCGGTGGTCGCGGTGGAACTGGAGTTCTATCTGTTCGATCGTCTGCCCGACGCCCACGGCCGGCCGCAGCCGCCGATCAACGCGCACACCGGCGCGCGCAACATGAGTACGCAGGTCTATTACATCGAAGACCTCAACGATTTCCACGACTTCATCGATGCCGTCGCCGAGGCCTGCCGGATCCAGGGCATCCCGGCCGACACCGCCGTGGCCGAGTACGCGCCGGGCCAGTTCGAGATCAACCTCAAGCACCGCGACGACGCCCTGCTGGCCTGCGACGATGCGATCTATCTGAAGCGGGCGATCAAGTCGATCGCCCAGAAACAGGGCCTCCAAGCCAGTTTCATGGCCAAGCCGCTGGTCGAGCAGGCCGGCAGCGGGCTGCACATCCATGCCAGCGTTCTGGATGCGAACGGCGACAACATCTTCGCCTGCACCCCGGATGCGCCCTGCGACGCGCTGCGCCACGCCATCGGCGGCCTGCAGCGCAGCGCGAAGGACTGCCTGCTGCTGTTCGCGCCCAACGCCAACAGCTATCGGCGCTTCGTGCTCAATGCGTTCGTGCCGCTGAACGAAGTCTGGGGCTTCAACAACCGCACCGTGGCCATGCGCGTCCCGCACAGCGACGAGAAGAACACCCGCATCGAGCACCGCATCGCCGGTGCCGACGCCAACGTCTATCTCGCCACCGCCGCGGTGCTGGCGGGCATGCTCGACGGCATCGAACACGGCTACGACCCAGGCGCGCCGGTGGTCGGCAACGCCTACGAACAGACCGAGATCAAGACGCCCTACTGGCGCGATTCGATCCGCGACTTCATGGCCAGCGACTTCATCGCCGACCAGTTCGGCGAACGCTTCCGCCATATCTACGGCCAGCAGAAACTGAAGGAGCTGCACAGCTTCTATCGCGAAGTGACTACGCTGGAATACGACTGGTATCTGCGGTCGGTGTGACGAAGCGGGGCAACGCATGACCACCTCGCCCTACCCGCCCAGCTGGTACGCCGCCAGCGTCGAACCGCTGGCGCCGCAACACGCGCTGCAGGGCGACATCGACGCAGACGTGTGCATTCTCGGCGCAGGTTACGTCGGCCTGTCCGCTGCGCTGGAGCTCGCGGAAGCAGGCTATAAAGTCGTGGTCCTCGAATCCGAACGCATCGGCTGGGGCGCCTCGGGCCGCAACGGCGGCCAGGTGATCTTCGGCTGGGGCTGCAGCGAGGGCAAACTGGAAACCCTGCTCGGGCGCGAAGACGCGCGCCGGATGTTCGACTGGTCGCTGGACAGCATCCGGCTGATCCACGAACGCCGCGAACGCTACGGCATCGACTGCGACTGGCGTCCGGGACACTGCCACGTCGCGATCAAACCGCGCCAAGTGCGCGAATTGCTGGCCTGGCAGGAAGAGCTGCAGCAACACTACGATTACCCGCTGCCGTGGCACGACCGCGAATCGCTGCGCGCGATGCTGGACTCGCCGCGCTACCTCGGCGGGCTGTACGACGAACGCTCGGGGCATCTGCATCCGCTGAAGTACGCCCTCGGCCTGGCCCGCGCCGCGCTCGCGGCCGGCGTGCGCATCTGCGAAGCCAGCCAGGTGCTGCGGATCGAACACGGCGCGCGCCCAATCCTGCACACCGCCGACGGCCGCGTGCGCTGCGATTTCGCCGTCCTCGCCGGTAACGCGCTGGTGAAGGGCGTGGCCCCGGAGCTCGACCGCAAGATCATGCCGGTCGGCACCTACATCGGCGCCACCCGGCCGCTGGGCGAAGCCCGCGCACGCGCCCTGATCGCCAACGACATGGCCGTCGCCGACACCAATTGGGCGCTGGACTATTTCCGGCTCAGCGGCGACCACCGCCTGCTGTTCGGCGGCCGCGCCAGTTATTCGAACTTCCAGCCGCCCAACCTGGCCTGGGTGATGACCCGGCGGATGCGCAAGGTGTTTCCGCAACTGGCCGATGTCGATTTCGAGCACGTCTGGGGCGGCACCATCGACATCAGTTTCAACCGCGCGCCGCACTGGGGCCGGATCGGCAAGCACAACGTCTATTTCGCGCAGGGCTTCTCCGGACATGGCGTGAACGTCACCGGCCTGGCCGGGAAGGTCATCGCCGAAGCGATCCGCGGGCAGTCCGGGCGGCTGGATGTGTTTGAACGCATCCGCCACCGCGATTTCCCCGGCGGCCGCACGTTCCGCACCCCGATGCTGGTCGCGGCGATGGCCTGGTACAAGCTGCGCGACGCGCTGTGGTGAGGCCCTGCGAAAAAAAATTGTTCCGCCGATGCTTGACGCTTCCGCAGACGCCGTCTAGAATTTTGCGCTCTCCAGACACACATGGGGCCATAGCTCAGCTGGGAGAGCGCCTGCATGGCATGCAGGAGGTCGGCGGTTCGATCCCGCCTGGCTCCACCAAGATTCAAGACGCTTCAGATCGTTAGGCCGGATTTGAAGCAGTAACAGAGTTCTACGACGTCCCCATCGTCTAGAGGCCTAGGACACCACCCTTTCACGGTGGACACCGGGGTTCGAATCCCCGTGGGGACGCCACTATTCGAAACGACGAAGCCCGCTCACGCGGGCTTCGTCGTTTCTGCGTACATGGATGTCGAAAATTCGAAGTACAGGCGACTCAAACGCCCTGAATGGATGCAACGGTCTCGGGATCCTCGTGGCGCTCGCGCAGACTGGCTGCGCCGTGCCCCCGCTCGGCCAGATACTGCAGCCACTTGCCCAGGAAGGTATTCATGCGCAGGCGGTGATCCAGCGCTTCGCCCGGTGCGGGGTACATGCCGATCACGTCCTGCCAGCGCCGGCCCAGGTAACAGTGCGTCGCTTCCACCTGTTTCGTATCGCGATAGAGGCGCACGTGCGCGGACGGATCCGGTTCGCCGGTCACCGGATCGATCAGCGCGTAGCTCAGCCGCAGTTCGACGGTGTAGGCGTGCTGTGCCACCACTTCCAGATGCAGGTCGAGGCCGTCGCCGACCGAAGATATATAGCGGCCCTCGCGCAAATCCTCGGGGATGAACAGCCGATGGAGGCGCTGGTGGTTTTCCGAATACAGCGCCATCAACCACGAGAAGCGGTTGATTTTCGCGGCATCGATCGAGCGGGAAAGGACGTGCGACATGCAGCGGATCGTACACACCCGATGCGATCCGCGACAGCATTGACGGATCGGCGAAACGCGGGGAACATGGGACCCGCTGTTTCGCGCAAACGCCCCGGAATTCGCGCTTCCCGGTTCAGGCAGCGATCAATACATCTCGCGGTAAATCCCCAGCGTCGTCATCACCTTGCTCGCGATCTCCTCGATCGACGTGTGCGTGGTGCTGAGCGTGGGAATGCGCTCCGCGCGCAGCATAGCTTCGGCCGCCGCGACCTCGCGCTTGCAGGTGTCGAGCTGGGCGTAGCGCGAGTTGGCGCGGCGCTCCTGGCGGATCTGCTGCAGCCGGATCGGGTCGATGGTCAGTCCGAACAGCTTGGCGCGGTGCTGGCGCAGCCGCGGCGGCAGGCGATCGTGCTCCAGGTCTTCGTCGGTCAGCGGATAGTTCGCCGCCTTCACGCCGTGATGCATGGCCAGATAGATGCAGGTCGGGGTCTTGCCGGCGCGCGAGACCGCCACCAGGATCACGTCGGCCTCGTCGTAGTTGGTGGCCATGCCGTCATCGTGGGTCAGCGCGAAATTCATCGCGTTGATGCGGCGGTGGTAGGTCTCGAAATCGACCATGCCGTGCGCATGCCCCACCCGCGACAGCCGCTGCTGGCCCAGTTCGCGCTCCAGTGGCTCGATGAACGGAGCGAAGACGTCCAGCATCAGCGCCCCGCTCTCCGCAAGCACTGCGCTGAGATTGGCATCGACACAGGAACTGACGACGATGGGTCGCGTGCCGAGCGCAACGCCCGCGGCCCGGATCCTGGCCGCAGCCACCCCCGCTTTCTCCGCGGTATCCACGAACGATATACGCTCCGTACGGAAATGCGCATCGCTGAACTGGGTCAGCAGGCTGTGGCCGATGGTTGCGGCGGTGATGCCGGTGCCGTCGGAGATGTAGAAAACCGGTCGGGTCTGGCTCATATGGCTCGCATTGGTGATGGTCGATGGGACTACGCGGGGCGCGGTCTTGTTAAAATAACCGCTTTCCCGGCGCCACACCGCGCCCGTATGGAGCCCCCGTTGAACGAGAACATCCTCTGGCTGCACGCGCTGCGCCTGTCCGACCTCGCCCGCGTGGGCGGCAAGAACTCCTCGCTGGGCGAAATGATCGGCCATCTGGCCGGGCTGGGAGTCTCGGTCCCGGGCGGTTACGCCACCACCGCCGAGGCGTTCAAGGACTTCATCGCCCACAACACCCTGCATCAGCGGATCTTCGATCGCCTGGCGACGTTGGATGTCGAAGACGTGCCGGCCCTGAATGCGGCCGGTGCCGAAATCCGCGGTTGGGTGATCGATGCCCCGCTGCAGCCGCAGCTCGACACCGATATCCGCACCGCCTACGCGCAGCTCTGCGCCGAGAACGGAGGCTCTGATATCGCGGTCGCAGTGCGATCCTCGGCCACCGCCGAAGACCTGCCCGACGCCTCGTTCGCCGGCCAGCAGGAAACCTTCCTCAACGTGACCGGCGCCGACGACGTGGTGCGCAAGGTCAAGGAAGTGTTCGCCAGCCTCTACAACGACCGGGCGATCGCATACCGGGTGCATCACGGCTTCAAGCACGAGGACGTATTCCTCTCGGCCGGCGTGCAGCTGATGGTGCGGTCCGATCTCGGCTCCTCCGGCGTGCTGTTCACGCTGGACACCGAATCGGGTTTCCGCGAAGTGGTGTTCGTCACCGCAAGCTATGGCCTGGGCGAGAACGTGGTCCAGGGCGCGGTGAATCCCGACGAGTTCTACGTCTACAAGCCGACCCTGCGCGCGGGCAAGCCGGCGATCCTGCGTCGTTCGATGGGCGCAAAACAGATCCGCATGGTCTATTCCGACGCCCCCCGCGAGCGCGTGCGCAATGAAGATACGCCGGCCGAGCTGCGCAACGCGTTCTCGATCACCGACGAAGACGTGCAGGAACTCTCGCGCCAGGCGCTGACCATCGAGGAACACTACGGCCGCCCGATGGACATCGAGTGGGCGAAGGACGGCATCACCGGCAAGCTCTTCATCGTGCAGGCGCGTCCGGAAACCGTGAAATCGCGCGCGCACGCTACCCAGATCGAGCGCTACAGCCTCGGCCATCGCGGCGAAGTGGTCTGCGAAGGCCGCTCGATCGGCCACAAGATCGGCAGCGGCGTCGCCCGAGTGGTGCGTTCGCTCGCCGACATGAGCCGTGTGCTGCCCGGCGACGTGCTGATCGCCGACATGACCGATCCTGACTGGGAGCCGGTAATGAAGCGCGCCTCCGCCATCGTCACCAATCGCGGCGGCCGCACCTGCCATGCCGCAATCATCGCGCGCGAGCTGGGCGTGCCCGCGGTGGTCGGCACCGGCAATGCGCTGGATACGATCATCGACGGCCATGAGGTGACCGTGAGCTGCGCCGAAGGCGACACCGGCTTCATCTACGAAGGCCTGCTGCCGTTCGAGCGCATCGTCACCGATCTGGACAACATGCCGCCAGCGCCGCTGAAGATCATGATGAACGTGGCGAATCCGGAACGCGCCTTCGATTTCGCGATGCTGCCCAACGCCGGCATCGGTCTGGCGCGTCTGGAAATGATCATCGCCAGCCACATCGGCGTACATCCCAAGGCGCTGCTGGATTACGCGAACCAGGACGCCGAGGTCAAACGCAAGATCGACGCGAAAATGGCCGGCTACGCCAGCCCGGTCGATTTCTATGTCGACCGCCTTGCCGAAGGCATCGCCACCATCACTGCGTCGGTCGCGCCGAACCCGGTGATCGTGCGCCTCTCCGATTTCAAATCGAACGAATACGCCAACCTGATCGGAGGCGCGCGTTACGAGCCGCACGAAGAAAATCCGATGATCGGTTTCCGCGGCGCCAGCCGCTACGTCGACCCGTCGTTCCGCGACGCGTTCGCGCTGGAATGCCGCGCGGTGCGCAAGGTCCGCGAGACCATGGGCCTGGACAACTGCTGGGTGATGATCCCGTTCGTGCGCACGCTGGGCGAAGGCCGCAAGGTCATCGAAGTGCTCAAGGAAAACGGCCTCGAACAGGGCAAGGCCGGGCTGAAGATCATCATGATGTGCGAAGTGCCGTCGAACGCACTGCTGGCCGACGAATTCCTCGACATCTTCGACGGCTTCTCAATCGGCTCCAACGATATGACCCAGCTCACCCTGGGCCTGGACCGCGATTCGGCGATCGTCGCCAACCTGTTCGACGAACGCGACCCGGCGGTGAAGAAGATGCTGTCGATGGCCATCCAGGCGGCGAAGCGCAAGGGCAAGTACATCGGCATCTGCGGCCAAGGCCCGAGCGACCACCCGGATCTCGCGGAATGGCTGATGCAGGAAGGTATCGAGTCGGTGTCGCTGAATCCGGACACGGTGGTCGATACCTGGTTGAAGCTGGCGAAGTCGAAAGCCGGTTGATCCACTGCTTCCCTCCCGATCCACTCTGCGCAGCCGCCAAAGGATTTACCGCATGCACCCGATCAATACACGTGTCGTCGTTCGCCTCGCGCTGGCGCTCGCCTGCGCTTGTGCATTCGCAGAATCGGCATTCGCACAAGGCGACAATCAGAAGCCGGAAGGCGATCTGCATTCGATCATGCTCACGCAGTGCGCGGCGATGAATGCGCAGTTCCGCACCACGCCGGGCATCAGCGATGTCCTCAAGACGCGTCCGGAAGCGGCGATGTGCGACTGCGTGGGCAGCGGCATGCGCGCGGACGCCGCGATGGAGTCGATGCGCGGCGCCAGCGAGGAAGCGATGGAAAAGCGCGTCGCGAACAGGAATTTCGAAACCTTCTTCGTCGCCAAGCTGTCATCGATCTTCTTTTCCTGCCTCTCGCAGGAACTCGATGAAGGCGTCAAAAATTTTCCGATCGACTGAAAAAATCAAATCGTTCGTAGCCCGGGTAGAGCGCAGCGAAACCAGGGGCTGTTGCCGATATCGAATGAAGTGCCCCGGGTTTCGCTGCGCTCTACCCGGGCTACGTGTTATACCGTGGCTCAGGCTGCGAAATCCGCGATCCTGCTGCGGTAATAGCGCAACTCACTGATCGAATCGCGTACGTCGCTCAGCGCGGTGTGCGCCGACTCCTTCTGCACGCCGGCCAGCACGTGCGGCGCCCAGCGCTTGGCCAGTTCCTTGAGCGTGCTGACGTCGAGATTGCGGTAGTGGAAATAACGCTCCAGTTCCGGCATGCAACGGTGCAGGAAGCGGCGGTCCTGGCAGATCGAATTGCCGCACATCGGCGAGGCCTTGGGCCCGATCCACTGCTGCAGGAACTCGATGGTGCGCAGCTCCGCCTCGCGCATCGTCACGCCCTGCTCTAGCACCCGCTGCCACAGGCCCGACCTGCGGTGCTGATTGCGGTTCCAGTCGTCCATGGCTTCCAGCGTGGCCAGATCGTGGGCGATCGCGAATTCCGGACCTTCGGCCAGCACGTTGAGGTTCGCGTCGGTCACCGCGGTGGCGATCTCGATGACCGAATCGTTGTCGGTGTCGAGCCCGGTCATTTCCAGGTCGATCCAGATCAGGCGGCCTTCGGCCGCAAGGGTTTGAGTCATCGCAAACAAGGACATGCGGCTCGCATCGAAAGGCAGGACATCGCATGATAGCCCAGTCCCCCAGCCGGTCACGGGCATGTCGCTCACCTCGCAACTCGATCACCACACCATCCTCGGCGCGATGCTGGCGCCGGCCCTGTTGATGGCCGCTACCGGTTCGCTGCTGGTATCGGCGAACGCGCGGCTGGCGCGCGTGGTCGACCGGCTGCGCGCGCTGATCGTGGCCTGGGAACAGGACGCACCAGACCGCGAGGAACGCGACACACAGATCTCGCGGCACCGGCATCGCGCCGCGCTGGTGCTGCGCGCCTGCTGGATGCTGTATGCGGCGCTGGGATTCTTCGTCGTGACGAGCCTGGGATTGGCCGCCGATGCGCTGCTGGATTTCCGGCTGGGTGCGGTGCCCACCATTTTCGCGGTCGCCGGCATGCTCTGCCTGCTGGCGGCCAGTCTGGCGATGGGGCGCGAGGTGAGTCTGTCGGTGAAGAGTTTCGACGAGGAACTCGATCAGGAACTGGCCCGCAGACGCGGTTAGCGCTCTGTAGGAGGGCCTTCAGGCCGGCCCATGCAGCCTTCCTAACTGCGACGACACACGTGCCGCGCCTGCGGCTGGCGACAATGAATTGGAGGATTTGGCTGATGTCATCAAGCCTGAAGGCCCTCCTACAGAGCTGCACGCCCCGACGGCGCGCGATCACAGCGCAGGCTTGCCGCGTTTTCGCCGGAAATAATTGGTGAGCATGGCCCCGGCGTCTTCCGCGAGCAGGCCGCCCTGCACATCGACGCGATGGTTGTGGCGCGGGTCGGCGAGCAGATCGAATACGCTGCCGGCGGCGCCGGTCTTCGGATCGCTGGCGGCGTAGACCAGTCGTGCGACGCGCGCGTGCACCGCGGCCATCGCGCACATCGCGCAGGGTTCCAGGGTCACGTAGAGCGTGCAGCCGATCAACCGGTGATTGCCGACCGCAAGACCGCCTGCGCGCATCGACACGATCTCGGCGTGCGCGGTCGGGTCGTGGTCGCCGATGTTGCGGTTCCAGCCTTCGCCGATCGCATTACCCTGGGCATCGACCAGCACTGCGCCGACCGGAATCTCGTCGTACTCGCGCTCGGCGCGTTCGGCCAGTGCGAGTGCGCGACGCATCCAGCGCAGGTCGGCATCGACCGCAGCGGGGTCCGTGCCGTCGCGTCCGGAATGGCCTGCCTGTTCGGACAGGATGGGCTGTGCAGCACCCGCCGCCCCCTGTTTTTTGTCGTCGATTGCTTGCATGCTTGGATTGTGTCGCGTCGCCGTGTCGGTGCTGGCCGACGCATGATGATCGCTGGCCCCGCCCATGTCATCTGTCGGACATCCGCTGGCGACCGGTTTTCAAAGGATCAACGCTCCACGAGCGTTCAACAGGGGAGGTTTCACCATGTCGAGCACGACCGGGCCATCCGCGCCCAGTTCATCCCAGCCAACGTCGGAACAGGAAACGCCGATCCGGCTTCCGCCCGTGCTGCCGCCCAGCCCGTGTTGCTGCGACAGCGATCCGGTCGCGGGCCTCAAACAGTTATTCGTCGATTACTTCCAGGGCCGCGGCATGGCCGCCGGCCGCGATCCGGCGACGCGGCCGGTGTTCCTGCGCCTGCACGGCGCCGCGCAGGGCCGCTTCATCGTCGATCCCGAACTGCCGGAAAATGTGCGCATCGGCGTCTTCGCCCAGGCCAGGGACTATCCGGTGTGGGTGCGGTTCTCGGCCGATGTCCAGCCGGGCCGTCCGGACCTCAAGGGCACCACCGGCATCGGCATCAAACTGTTCGGTGTGGACGGCGAAAAGCTGCTCGAACCCGATCAGGATGCGATCACCCATGATTTCATCCTGCAGAACCACGACGTGTTCTTCGTCGACACCGCAAAGGATATGTGCGAATTCACCTGCCAGTCGCTGCACGGCAAGGGCGACGACTATCTGAAGGACCACCCGGTCACCGCGCGCATCCTCGACGACATGGAGAAGGTGGTCGAATCGGTGCTGACCACCGATTACTGGAGCGTCCTGCCTTCCTCGTTCGGTCAGGGCCGTTTCGTGAAATACAAGCTCGAACCGCTGGATCCGGCTCCGGGGGAAACGACGCCCGACTTCGACGATCCGTTCTATCTGCGCGCCGATCTGCATGCGCGCATGCGCAAGGGACCGGCGCGCTTCCGCTTCCTGCTGCAGTTCCAGACCAACGACAAGGACATGCCGCTGGACGCCGCGACCGTGCGCTGGAGCGAAGACGCCAGCCCGCCGGTGCAGGTCGGCATCCTCGAACTGCCGCAGCAGGATCTGGATGCGCGCGGCCAGTCCACCTACGGCGAGAACCTAGCCTATAACCCGTGGCATGCCCTGGCCGATCACAAGCCGGCCGGCAGCATCTCCGATGCGCGGCGGGTGGTGTATCGCGCTTCGTCGGAAAACCGCCGCAACGTCAACGGCGTGCCGCTGGCGGAGCCAGTGGTGCCGCGGCCGGCTGAATACGCGCCCGGCGTGGCGTTTCCGCAGGCGGTGGACACGCGGATCGTGCGCGCCGCGATCCATCCGGCCATCGGCCTCGCCCGTGTCGGCAACAGCGCAAGCGAGTTCTACATCGGTCCGCAGGTCGCCGACCCGCCGCCGCAGCCGGAAGGTTTCTACCGAGACGCCACCGGCGCGCTGAAACGCGAGGCCGCGCAGTTCCGCATCTACGGCTACAACGCGGCGGGCGATGTGGTGCGCGAACTCACCGCGAACACCGCCGACATCCGCTGGAACGTGCACGTCGTGAACAGCAAAGCCGCCTGGTACCAGTGGCAAATCGCGATGGACATTCCCGAAGCCGCGACCACGGTCCTGCCGCTGCGCAACGCCAAGGTCGCGACCCGCGACACGCTGGTGATCGACGCCGGGCCGCAGACCATCGCCGGCCGCCGCGCCGCGCCGGTCATCTGTTCGGGCGATTTCATCGGCGTGCCGGTGACGATCGGCGAACTGCAGACCGACGCCAGCGGCCGGCTGCTGTTCCTCGGCGGTCACGGCGTGTCGGCATCGCCGAACGGCACGCCGATCTTCATTCCCACCGACGGCAATTCCTTCATCAATGCCGACGGCTGGTACGACGACACCTGCGACGGCACGGTCGCGGCGACGGTGAACATCGCAGGCCGCGACATCCCGGTCGAATCGGCGTGGGTGGTCACCGCACCGCCGAACTATGCGCCGCAGGTGAAATCCGAACGCACGCTCTACGATCTGCTCTACGACCTGTACGTGCAGGCCGGCTGGATGGCCCCGCCGGTGGCGATCTCGTTCGTCGACGACGTGTACCCGATCCTGCAGCGGCTCAGCGGCCTGCAGTGGGTGAATCAGGGCTTCGCGACGCTGTTCGGCTATCACGGCCGTTTCGATTTCGAGGACGCCGCGCTGATAGCGCGACTGTCGACGCTGCCGCCGCCGGGCGAATACGACCCCAACGCCGAACTGCGGCGCCAGGTGTTCAACAGTTTCCGCCCGCCGAATCCGCCCGACGGCAACCAGATGCCGTGGCCGTGGATCTACGGCGATGCCATGGAGGTGCCGGCCGGCCAAAGCCCGCGCCAGAATGCGTCGATCAGTCAGACCCAGTACGACATCCTGCAGCGCTGGATGAACGGCGATTTCGTCGCCGACCGCGACCCGCACCACACGCCGCCGGCAAACATCGACGCGGTGCCGCTGGCGCAGCAGCCGGCGATGCTGGACCGCGCCGCGCTGGAGTTCTGTCTGGCCGACGCCTTCCACCCGGGCTGCGAAATGACTTGGCCGATGCGGCATCTGACGCTGTACGACCGTCCGTTCCGGATCCGCGCGCGTCCGCCGGGCGTGCCCGCGCCGAACTACGGACCGACGCTCGATCAGGCCACTGCGCTGTCGGCGAACGGTCCGCTGAACGCCCAGGGCCCCGGCGACATCAATCGCTGGATGGGGCTGCCGTGGCAGGCCGATACCGCGTTCTGCCGCGCCGGCTACGACACCGCCTACGACCCGTTCGCGCCCACGTTCTGGCCGGCGCGCGTGCCCAACCATGTGCTGACCGCCGACGATTACGCCATCGTGATCGACCAGAGCCAGCCCATCGCGCGGCGCATCGAAGCGTTCTCCAATCGCACCAGCTGGAACAAGCCGCTGCACGGCACCACCGCCGGGCAGATGGAACAGATGGTGCGGATCTTCGGATCGATGGGGTTGGTCGAAGTGCGTCCGGGAGTGACCGACAATCCTGCATTCCCGTCAGTGATGATGGTCGCGTCCTACGGGCCCGACGTCGCACCCGCGGACGCCGCGAGCATGAGCGAAGCCGCGCTGGCGGCGCCGCCCAGGCTCAAGGCCGCGATGGCGGCTGGCGATGTCGCGCTCAAGTCGCATCCGAAGGCGCGCACGCAGCCGGCGGGCGCGAACTTCGATTCGCAGGAAGACGCCAACGCCGCACCGCTGCCGGTACGTCACGGGCGCAAACGCGACTGACGCGATGCGCGATGGCGCCTACGATGTCGCCATCGCCGGCGGCGGCCCGGCCGGGGCCGCCGCCGCGATCGTACTGGCGCGTGCGGGCTGCCGCGTGCTGTTGGCCGATGCAGGTAGCGCGCATCAGCCCGGCGCGGCGTCGTTCAAGGTCGGCGAAGGTCTGCCGCCCTCGGCGCGTCATCTGCTGCGCGAACTCGGTGCGCTGGATCGCGTGATTGCCGACGACCATCGCGTCAGCCACGGCACGCTCGCGTTCTGGGGTAGCGACACGCCCCATGCGAACGATTTCATGTTCCAACTGCACGGCGAAGGCCTGCAGCTGGACCGGCGACGATTCGACGCCTCGCTGCTGGCACTCGCGGAGGACGCAGGCGCCGACATCGTGCGCGATGCGAAGCTGTCGCTCGCGGCGCAAGCCGATGGCGCCGACATCCATCGGCTCACGCTTCGCAGCAATGAAGCCGGCGCTCCTGTCGAAAACCGCATCGTCGAAAACCGCATCATCGAAAGCCGCTGGTTGATCGACGCCAGCGGCCGGCCGGCGACGCTCGCGCGTGCGCTCGGCGCCACCCGGATCCAGCACGATGCATTGCTCGCGTTCCACATGCGTCTTGCCGCCGATGACGACAGCGATCAGGACGGTCGCACATGGGTAGAGGCTGTCGACAACGGCTGGTGGTACAGCGTGCTGCTGCCTTCGCGGGAACGGCTGGTCGCGTTCCTGTGCGATGCCGATCTCGTCGACCGGCGTCCGCTGCTGACCCGTACTGGGCTGTGGACCGCGCTGACGCGCGCGCCACGGTTGTTCGCGCATTGCCACGAGCATGGGTACGAGCCGGCGTCGCAACCTCATGGCGCCGACGCCTGCAGCAGCCATCTCGACCGCGCAGCCTCCGACGCCGACCGCTGGCTCGCCGTCGGCGACGCCGCCCTCGCCTTCGACCCGCTGTCGTCGAAAGGCATTTCCAACGCGTTATATAGCGGTTTGCGCGGCGCTCAGGCGATCATCGAATGCGGGAACGGCGATGCCGACGCGCTTTCGCATTATGCGGATCATCTCCTCGACATCCATCGCGTGTATCGCCAGCAGCTGATCGCGTTCTACGGCATGGAACAGCGATGGCCCGCGTCGGATTTCTGGAAACGCCGCGCCGCCAATACCGTCGACTTTCGCGCCGCCTCCGCTGCGCAGGCCTGGCAGGCGCTCGAAAAACAGCCGGCCGAGTGCGACTAAACCCGGCCCGCAGCCGCCAAAGCCGCGAATTCATCGTCCGAGAACAGCCGCGAACGCACGAGGAAGCGCACGCCCTCACCGTTCTCCAGCGAAAACATGCCGCCGCGGCCTTCAACCACATCGATGATCAGCTGCGTGTGCTTCCAGTACTCGAACTGCGGCCCGCTGATGTAGAACGGCGCGTCGCCGATTTCGCCCAGACACACATCGTTGTCGCCGACGATGAATTCACTCTGCGGAAAACACATCGGCGACGACCCGTCGCAGCAGCCGCCGGACTGGTGGAACATCAGCGCACCATGACGCGCGCGCAGCTTCTCGATCAATTGCAATGCACTCAGGGTCGCCATCACCTGCGGCGGCGGATCGGACATAGCGTGTCTCCAGCGCCGCCGGGCACCAGGCCCGGCGGCGGCAGCGGATCAGAAGAAGCCCAGCGCCTTCGGCGAATAGCTCACCAGCAGATTCTTGGTCTGCTGATAATGATTGAGCATCATCTTGTGGTTTTCGCGACCGACGCCCGACTGCTTGTAACCGCCGAATGCCGCGTGCGCCGGATAGGCGTGATAGCAGTTGGTCCACACGCGCCCGGCCTGGATCGCGCGCCCGAAACGATACAGGCGGTTGCCATCGCGGCTCCAGATACCGGCGCCCAGACCATACAGCGTGTCGTTGGCGATCTGCAGCGCTTCCTCATCGGTCTTGAACGTCGTCACCGACACCACCGGCCCGAAGATTTCCTCCTGGAAGATGCGCATCCTGTTGTGGCCCTTGAACACGGTCGGCTTCACGTAGAAGCCACCGGCGAGGTCGCCGTCGAGGACATTGCGCTCGCCGCCGATCAGCACCTCGGCGCCTTCCTGCCTGCCGATGTCGATGTAGCTCAGGATCTTCTCCAACTGCTCGCCGGATGCCTGAGCACCGACCATGGTGCTGGTGTCGAGCGGGTCGCCCTGCTTGATCGCAGCGACCCGCGTCAGCACCCGCGCCATGAATTTCTCGTAGATCGATTCGTGGATCAGCGCACGCGACGGACAGGTGCAGACTTCGCCCTGATTGAACGCGAACAGCACGAAGCCTTCGATCGCCTTGTCGAGGAAATCGTCGTCGCTGTCCATGACGTCGGCAAAAAAGATGTTGGGCGATTTGCCGCCGAGTTCGACCGTGACCGGGATCAGATTCTGGCTGGCGTACTGCATGATCAGACGGCCGGTGGTGGTCTCACCGGTGAACGCGATCTTGGCGATGCGCGGGCTCGACGCCAGCGGCTTGCCGGCTTCCAGACCGAAACCGTTGACGACGTTCAGCACGCCCGGCGGCAGCAGGTCGCCGATGACTTCCATCAGCACCAGAATGCTGGCCGGCGTCTGTTCGGCGGGTTTCAGCACCACGCAATTGCCCGCCGCCAATGCCGGCGCCAATTTCCAGGCGGCCATCAGGATCGGAAAGTTCCACGGAATGATCTGGCCGACGACGCCCAGCGGTTCCTGGAAATGGTAGGCGACGGTGTCCTGATCGATCTCGCTGATCCCGCCTTCCTGGGCGCGGATCACGCCTGCGAAATAGCGGAAGTGATCGACCACCAGCGGGATATCCGCGTTGAGCGTCTCGCGGATCGGTTTGCCGTTGTCCCAGGTCTCGGCATGCGCCAGAAGGTCGAGATTCTGTTCGATCCGGTCGGCGATGCGATTGAGGACATTCGAACGTTCGGTCGTGGAGGTCTTGCCCCACGCGTCCTTGGCGGCGTGCGCGGCGTCGAGCGCGGCTTCGATATCGTCCTTGTTCGAGCGCGCGATGCGGGTGAAGACCTTGCCGGTGATCGGGGTGATGTTGTCGAAGTATTCGCCGCCGCGCGGGGCGACCCATTGGCCGCCGATGTAGTTGTCGTACTGCGGCTTGAAGATCGCGGTGTGGTCGTGGACGTTCGGCTTGGTGAGCGCGTTCATGGCGGCCTCTGATGGGTGTGTTGTGCTTCCGGGATGTGCTTCCGGTAGTGCAAGTCCGGTGCCAGATCGCGGTTGACGCGCTGCAGCATGCGCAGAAGCCATGCAAGGCGCGCACTTGCGACAATCGATGCTGCAACGCACAACAAAGGGCGATTGCGCCGCGCCGGGGAATATGGTGTTTATTGCTACGGCGGCCGCAACGGCTGTCGCATTCTGCGACATGGAGGAACGATGTCCCGCATCCCCGGCTCCAACGATCTGACGCAGGCGCGGCGCGCTTTCTTCGAGCGCGGCAACGTGCCCGGGGCCGACGTGCCGAAGATCATCCTGCAGTCGTGGCAGCGCTGCCGTCGTCTGGGCCTGCCGGCAGAAACTTCGCCATCGATCGAGCCGATCCCCGACACGCGCCTGCGTGAAATGCGCGAACGCAACGAGCGGCTGTGGCGCCTCGCCCGCGCGGAACTCGAAAGCCTGTCCAGCGATGCCGACGCCAGCGGCAGCATCGTGGTGCTGACCGACGACACCGGCTGGGTGCTCGACGCTGCGGGCCATCCGCAGTTCCTCGACAAGGCCGGACGCGTCGCGCTGATGCCGGGCACCTGCTGGAACGAATCGCAGGTCGGCACCAATGCGATCGGCACCGCCATCGTCGAACGTCGCCCGGTGGAAGTGCGCGGCAGCGAACACTACCGCGCCACCCACGGCATCCTGACCTGCAACGCGACGCCGATCCACGATCCCTACGGCCATCTCGTCGGCGTGCTCGATATCACCGGCGATTCCCGCGCCCAGCATCTGCATGCGCTGGGGCTGGTGCGGATGGCGGTCGCCAATATCGAGCACCGCTATTTCGACGACGGCATCGACGATTGCGAACTGCTTCGCCTGCATCGCGACCCCACGCTGCTCGGCTCCGCGCGCGAAGGGCTGCTCGCCTTCCGCGCCGGCAAACTCGTCGCCGCGAATCAGGCCGGTCTGGCGCTGCTCGACCTGCAGCGCGAGGATCTGGGCCGCGCCACCTACGACGGGCTGTTCGACGATGCGCTGTCGCTGCTGCGTCGCGACGGCGTGCTGCGCGACCGCTTCGGCCGCGCGCTGTTCGGACGCATCGATGAAGGCATCCAGCCCAAGCGCAGCGCAGCGCCGGCCATGCCGCCGCGCGGCCTGCATGCGCCCGCGCCCGCACGTCCGCAGGCGCGCCGGCACGATGCGCCGCTGTTCGATGCTGAGACATGGGCCGCGCTGCAGCGCGCCTGCCGCGTGCTCGATGCCGAGCTGCCCGTGCTGATCGTCGGCGAGACCGGCACCGGCAAGGAAGTGTTCGCGCGCGAGCTGCATCGCCGCTGCGCGCGGCATGCGCAGCCCTTCATCGCGGTGAACTGCGCCGCGCTGCCGGAAGGCCTGATCGAAGCGGAACTGTTCGGCTACGAGGAAGGCGCGTTCACCGGCGCGCGTCGCCAGGGCAATCCGGGCCTGCTGCGCCAGGCCAACGGCGGCGTGCTGTTCCTCGACGAAATCGGCGACATGCCGCTGGCGCTGCAGCCGCGCCTGCTACGGGTGCTGCAGGAGCGCGAACTCTCGCCGCTCGGCGGCGGAAAACCGGTGAAGCTCGATTTCGCCCTGATCTGCGCGACTCACTGCGATCTGGACACCGCCATGGCCGAACGTCGTTTCCGCGCCGATCTGTATTACCGCGTTGCGCATCACATCGAGCGGCTTGCGCCGCTGCGCGATACCGCGGACCGGATGGCGATCGTGACCGCGCTCTGGGCGCGGATGGCGCAGGAGCGCAGGCTCGCCGACGACGCGCAGCGCGCGCTCGCCGCGCATCACTGGCCGGGCAACTGGCGTCAGCTCGTCGCTTGCCTGCGCACGCTGGTGGCGCTGCACGACGATGGCGCACGCATCGACGCGGACGCCCTGCCTGATTTCCTGCGCAGAATGAAGTCGGACGGCACGCCTTCGCCGCTCGCAGGCGGCGGCATCGCGTCGCTCGATGCGCTGGAGCAAACCGCCATGCGCGACACGCTGGCCGCCTGCGACGGCAACGTCGCGCGCGCGGCCCGGCTGCTGGGCGTCAATCGCAGTACGCTCTATCGGCGGCTCGGCAAGCCAGAGCGCACCCATTGAGTATTTTCTGCACGGCAAGAAACGACCGCAGCACTCGCCGCACGCGCTGCGACATTGTTCTCTGACCGATCAGGCAATCGCACCGATGTCCGTGCTATTTCCCCGACAGGATCGTGCAGTGCTGCATCATTCAGAGATTGAGGGGATACTCGGTCATCGAACACGTCGGCAAGCACATCGTCAGTCGCTCCGACACCCGCTTCGACAACCGTTCCGACACCTCTGCCCCTGCAGGTCTTCGTTGTGAAAACATTCGCATTCGCAGTCTCGATTCTCTTCCTCTTCACAGGCGGGGTCGCCATGGCTACCGAAGAACCGGCGTTCACGCTCGTCGTCGACGAGGACGCATTCCAGGTCAGACAATATCCGCCCCTGGTGGTCGCCGAAACGCGGGTCGCGGGCGACAGAAAACAGGCCTCCAGCGACGGCTTCCGGATCCTTGCCGGCTATATCTTCGGCGGAAACACCCGCCGCGAGAGTATCGCGATGACCGCACCGGTGATGCAGTCGCCGCCCGTCAGCGAGAAGATCACGATGACCGCACCGGTCAGTCAGACGGCGGTCGCCGGGGCCTGGGTCATCCAGTTCACCATGCCGTCCGGGAAGACGCTGGACACGCTGCCGACACCGGATGACCCACGCGTCGTGCTGCGCGCGACACCGGCGATCCGCGTTGCGGTCATCCGCTTCTCCGGATGGGCGAGCGATCGCGACTTCGAGCGCAAGCGCGATGAACTGGAGCGATGGATGGCGAAGCGGGGCCTGCATGCCATCGGCCCGGCATCGCTCGCGCAATACAACCCGCCGTGGACGCTGGGGCCGCTGCGGCGGAATGAGGTGATGCTGCCGGTCGACGCCTCCACAAGCCATTGACGGATACTGCGTGCCCAACGATCAGAACAGGTCAAACGTGCAGCCGACCGAACCCGTTCCAGCGCCGGATGTCGCCAGGACTGCAGAAACCGATCCTGCCCGGCGCGAACGTGTTTCGCCGAAAAGGAAACGATGGATCGTGGCGGGAGCGCTCTCGGTCATTCTCATCGCCCTCTTCGTGTTCTATCGCCTGCGCCCACCGGAGGCGGTCGTGCAAACGATCTCTCCCACGACGGTCGAGATTGCGCTGGCTGTCGTCGGCCGAGCGCGACCGGGCGATCTTGTCGAGATCAAATCGCCGAATGCGGGACAGATCATCCGGGTCTTTCGCGACGATGGCGATGCCGTCGCCGCCGACGAGCCGTTAGCGGTCATCCGCTCCGCCGTCGAACAAGCGCAGAACGACGCCGATGTCGCACGCGCAGCGGCTGCGCGCGCGGAAGCGGCGCGCGCCAGGTTGGCATTCGACCGCACGCAAGCGCTGGCCGCCGATCGATTCGTCTCCAAGGCCGCGCTCGACGAAGCGCGCGCCACCTTGCTGTCGGCCGAAGCGGCCGTTGCAGCAGCCGTCGCGCAAACGCGCGCGACCGCAGCAAGGACCGGCGAGTTCACGATCCGCGCACCGATGGCGGGCATCGTGCTGGTGCGTCCGATCGATAACGGCCAGGTCGTGTCGGCGGAGACCACGCTCTTCCAGCTGGGCTCGCTGCAGGGCGTCGAAATCCATGCGGATGTCGACGAAGCCTACGCGGATGCGCTGCAGCCCGGCATGTCCGCACGCGCTTCGCTGTCCGGATCGCAGTCGCAGTTCACCGCGCACGTGATCGAAGTCTCGCCGCGAGTCGATGCCACGACCGGCGGACGCCTGGTGAAACTCGCGCCGGATACCGGGATCCGCATTCCACCTGGACGTTCCATCGACGTCACGATCCTGGTCGCAACCCGCAGGAATGCCATCGTCGTTCCGCGTCAGGCAGTACTCGACGCCACCACCGCCCCGAAAGTGCTCGTCGTCGACGCGGGAAACATCGCGCGCGCGCGGCAGGTGAAGATCGCCGTCTGGCCGTCGACGAATGCGATCATCGAACAGGGACTGGCTGCGGGCGACCGCGTCATCATGATGCCCGCCGCGATCGACACATCGACCAAAGTGCGCCCACTGGCGCAAGCGACCGTCGATAAAGCACCCGCAGGCGAATGAGCGATGTTCGCATTCACCGTGGCCCGTCGCTATCTGCTGTCCAATCGCGCCCAGTCCGCCCTGCTGGTCGTGGGCGTTGCGCTGGGGGTGACGGCTTTCGTGTTCATCACCGCATTGATCGAAGGGCTGGCGATCCGGTTGACCGACGAAGTCACCGCGAACAGCGCGCACGTCAGCCTCGAACCAGTCACCCGCATCGCACGCGTGCTGCCGAATGACGGCGTTCAGACCGAAGCGGTCGCGCTCGTGTCGACGTTCCAGCGGCAACAGATCCGCGAATGGCGGTCGACGGTCGCTTTGTTGCGCCAACAGTCCTCGGTGTCGGCGATCAGTACCCAGATCACCGGCAGCGCATTTCTCGTCAAAGGCCAGGCGGTGGCGCCGGTCTCGGTCACGGCCATCGAACCCGAAAATCTGGATGCGATCGCGCCGATCAGCAGCCAGATCGTCGACGGTCAGCGGAGTCTGGGCGCGGATGGCATCCTGATCGGCGCGGTACTCGCCGAAACGCTCGGCCTGTCCGCCGGACAGCCGGTGCTGTTCCGGACCGATCGCGGTGTCGAACGCCTGTTGACCATCCGCGGCATCTTCAAGACCGGCGTGCGCAGCGCCGACGAGCGTGTGGCGTATCTGTCGCTGCAGACAGCGCGTCCCTTGTTCCGCCTGCCCGAAGGCCTGACCAATATCGAGATCAAACTGGAAGACGCCAACCGCGCGCGCGAAGTCGCTTCGTTTCTGCACGAGGCCACCGGCCTGCGCGCCACGCCATGGCAGGAGCGGAATGCGAATCTGGAAGACGCGCTGGCCGCACAGGCGCAGACGGGCACGCTGATCCAGATGTTTTCGCTGATCTCGGTACTGATCGGCATCGCCAGTGCCTTGATGCTCTCGGCCAACCGGCGGCGGGGCGAGATCGGCATCATGCGTGCCTTCGGCATCTCGAAATCCTTCATCGCCACGGTCTTCGTGCTGCAGGGGTTTCTGATCGGTCTGATCGGCGCCGCACTCGGCTGCATGACCGGCTATGGTCTGTGCGCCTGGCTTGCCACGCTGACCAAGGCGGACGGCACGCTGGCATTGCCGATCGCACCGAGCCAGGGCGGCTACGTGCTGGTGTTGATCCTCACCACGTTGGGCGCGGTGCTGGCGTCGGTGATCCCAGCGCGGGCAGCGGCGCGCCTGGATCCGCTGCAGGCGATCCAGCAATGACGGCGGTGCTCGATGCGCGCGGAATCGAAATGACGTTCCGCAATGGCGACGAACTGACGCACGTCCTCAAAGGCATCGACCTGTCGCTCGATCCCGGCGAACTGGTCGCGTTGCTC
>CALRWS020000017.1:0-100342 GCA_943371935.1 Chitinophaga pinensis
TCGGTGCGTCCGGTTCCGGGAAGTCGACGCTGCTCTCGATCGTCGGGCTTCTGTTGCAGCCCACCGGTGGAACCATCGCCATCGGCGGCCAACGCGTCGAGGGCCTGACCGAAGCGCAGCGGGCTGCCTTCCGCAATGAGCGCCTGGGCTTCATCTTCCAGTTCCATCATCTGCTGCCCGATTTCACCGCCACCGAGAACGTCGCCTTCCCCGCCGCCGCGCCGGCAGGCGGCATTTCGACCGCCATGCGACAGCGCGCCCGCGAGCTGCTGGTCAGGGTCGGGCTGAAGGATCGGATGGACTTCGTGGTGACGCGACTATCGGGCGGCCAGAAACAGCGCGTCGCGATCGCGCGTGCGTTGATGAACAGGCCCGAATTGATTCTGGCCGACGAACCGACCGGCAGTCTCGACCGTGTCGCCGCAGAACAGGTGCTCGACCTCATGCGCGAGGTCAATCGGGAAGACAAAGCGACCTTCCTGATCTGCACCCATGACGACGATGTCGCCGCGCGCTGCACGCGACGCATCACGCTGAGCGATGGACGGGTGCAGTCCAGCTGAGGTATGCGAAGGACTCAGGCGCCGTTCGTGTCGGAGTCGGACGACAGGCTATTTGATGACGCTCTTCGACTGGCTGTTGATCACATACACGTCGCCCTTGTGCCTCATCAGCGTTTCGCTGCCAGTCGCCGAGATCGAAAGCTTTTTGCCGATCTCCAGGGCATAGCGCAGCTTGACCTCCGCCTGACGCCGATCGGGAGTGAGATCGACCGATTCGATCGTGAACTTCATGTCGGGCTCGGCTTCCAGCGCCTTCACCACCGCCTTCATGGTGTCCATCGACTCGCGGATCGCCTTGCAGGCCTCGCGACGATCCATCACCACAGTCTGCTTGCCCTTCGATGAGCGCGACTGATCCACACCACGGAACCGCGGATGCATCATCTTGCACTGCGTCTGGGCATCGAACGTGCGAATAGCGTTGATCTGTTTCTGGTAGTGCGCATAGACGATGTCCTCGTCCAACGTCGATTGCATTTCCCGATACTGGCCGAGACCGTACTTGAACCCGAAGAAAGCGACGATCACCAGTACGCCGCCGATGATGCTCTTGGTGCTTTTCTCCATGCCCCGCTTCTCCGGATAAATTCAAACGTGCCCCGACTCCACTACCGCTCGCTTCCACCCGATCGTCGCAGCGGCTTGATCGAAATGATGGAGCAGCGCTCAGTCCCGGGCAAGATAATTGGTATTTTCTCCGCCCAACGCGAGCACCTTGTCGCCTCGCTTGACGAGCGAAGACGTGCCGGACGATTCGACCTTCATTTTCCCTGGAATGCGGAATTTGCTGGCGATCTTCACGGTCGCCGTACCGCCATCCGGTGATATCTCGATCGAACGAAGCGTGTACGAAACCTGCGGTTGAGCACCGGCTGCCGCAATGACTTTCTTGAGCATCTCGGCGCTTTCCCGTGCGCCGTCGCAGGATTTTTTCTTGTCGAACGTCATCGTTACGGGCCCCGCACCGGGCGAATGATTCGTTTCGACGGAACTGTATTCGTCGGCCATGGTGGTGCATGCGAGTTCCGCATCGAGAAGATTCGCGGGCTCGAATTGCAGCCGATAGAACTCGCGGACATCGGCTTCGGTGATGGGCTGTACGTCGCTCCGACCGGAGTACCAGTAAAGACCCGCCACCAGCAGAAGGACGACGACGATGAGTTTTTTCATGATGATTGTCTGCCGGAATCGAGGGTGAGCAAGCAAAATAACCTCTGAAACCGCGGCTGTTTCACTCCCACTCGATCGTGGCAGGCGGCTTTCCGCTGATATCGTAAACCACCCTCGAGATCCCCTTCAGTTCATTGACGATCCGGCGCGAGACCGTATCGAGGAAGTCGTAGGGCAGATGCGCCCAGTGCGCGGTCATGAAGTCGATGGTTTCGACCGCTCTGAGGGCGATCACCCATTCGTAGGCGCGGGCATCGCCGACCACGCCGACCGACTTCACCGGCAGGAACACCGCGAATGCCTGGCTGGTTTTGTCGTACCAGTCGGCGCGGCGCAACTCTTCGATGAAGATCGCGTCGGCCTGCGCCAGCAGTTCGGCGTATTCGCGCTTCACTTCGCCGAGGATGCGCACGCCCAGGCCCGGGCCGGGGAACGGATGGCGGTAGACCATCTCGCGCGGCAGGCCGAGTTCGACGCCGAGGCGACGCACTTCGTCCTTGAACAGCTCGCGCAGCGGTTCGACCAGACCGAGCTTCATGTGCTCGGGCAGGCCGCCGACGTTGTGGTGGCTCTTGATGACGTGCGCCTTGCCGGTTTTGCTGCCGGCGGATTCGATCACGTCCGGGTAGATCGTGCCCTGCGCCAGCCATCGGGCGTTCGCGAGCTTGTTGGATTCTTCGTCGAAGATCTCGACGAACAGGCCGCCGATGATCTTGCGCTTGGCTTCCGGGTCGCTGATGCCAGCGAGTGCGTCGAAATAACGGTCGGCCGCATTCACGCGCACGACTTTGACGCCCATATGCTCCGCGAACATCGCCATCACCTGGTCGCCTTCCTTCCAGCGCAGCAGGCCGGTGTCGACGAACACGCAGGTCAGCTGTTCGCCGATCGCGCGATGCAGCAGCGCCGCGACCACCGAGGAATCGACGCCGCCGGACAGGCCGAGGATCACGTCATCGCTGCCGACCTGCGCGCGCACGCGCGCGATCTGATCGTCGATGATGTTGGCCGCGGTCCACAGCGCGCGGCAGCCGCAGATATCCAGCACGAAGCGACGCAGCAGCGTCTCGCCCTGTTTGGTATGCGTGACTTCGGGATGGAACTGCACGCCGTACCAGCGCCGCGCTTCGTCGGCCATCGCGATGATCGGCACACTGTCGGTGCGGCCGGTGACGCTGAAACCCTCGGGAATCTTCGTGACGCGGTCGCCGTGGCTCATCCACACGTCCAGGCCCGCGCGGCCCGGATGATCGGTCAGCGCACCCAGCAACTTGTCGTCGCCGGTCACCTCGACTTCGGCGTAACCGAATTCGCGGTGATGCCCACCCTCGACCATGCCGCCGAGCTGCATCGCCATCGTCTGCATGCCGTAGCAGATGCCCAGCAGCGGCACGCCGCTCTCGAACACGTTCTGCGGCGCACGCGGCGAGCCGTCCTCTGTGGTCGATTCCGGCCCGCCCGAAAGGATGATGCCTTTCGGGTTGAATTTCGCGATGTCCGCCGGATCGTGGTCCCAGGCCCAGATCTCGCAGTACACGCCGATCTCGCGGATGCGCCGCGCGATCAGCTGCGTGTACTGCGCGCCGAAGTCGAGGATGAGGATGCGGTGCGCGTGGATGTCGTCGGTGTGGATGTCGCTGTGGGTATTGGTCATGGTCGTTCTGTAGGAGCGGCTTCAGCCGCGAGCTGTGGTTTCGACGATCGCTCTTGCCGGAAAGCTCGCGGCTAAAGCCGCTCCTACAAAAAGCGGTGGATCATGCTCAACCCATCCTGTAATTCGGCGGCTCTTTCGTGATCTGAACATCGTGCACATGGCTTTCCCGCTGCCCTGCCCCGGTCACCTTCACGAACATCGGCTTCTTGCGCATCTCTTCGATGGTCGCGCAGCCGACATAACCCATCGTCGCGCGCAGCCCGCCCGCGAGCTGATGCACGACGTTGCCCAAGGGTCCGCGATACGGGACGCGGCCTTCGATGCCTTCTGGCACGAGTTTGTCGGCGTCGCTGGCATCCTGGAAATAGCGGTCTTTCGAGCCCATTTCCATCGCGCCCAGGCTGCCCATGCCGCGATAGCTCTTGTAGCTGCGGCCCTGGAACAGTTCGGTTTCGCCCGGGGCTTCCTCGGTGCCGGCGAACAGGCCGCCGATCATCACCGTCGACGCGCCAGCGACGATCGCCTTGCCGATGTCGCCCGAGTAGCGGATGCCGCCGTCTGCGATCAGCGGAATGCGATCCTGCAGCGCTTCGGCGACCATCGACACCGCGGTGATCTGCGGCACACCCACACCCGCAACGATGCGCGTGGTGCAGATCGAACCCGGGCCGACGCCGACCTTCACCGCGTCCGCACCCGCGTCTTCCAACGCCAGCGCGGCATCGCCGGTGACGATGTTGCCGCCGATGACCTGCAGCAGCGGAAAGGTTTTCTTCGCCCAGCGCACGCGGTCGATCACGCCCTGCGAATGGCCGTGCGCGGTGTCGACGATGATCACGTCCACGCCCGCCGCCACCAATGCCTCGATGCGCTGTTCGGTATCGCCGCCGACGCCGACCGCCGCACCCACTAACAGACGTTCGCTGTTGTCGTAGGCGGCGTTGGGGTTGTCGCGTTTCTTCTGGATGTCCTTCACCGTGATCAGGCCGCGCAGCTCGAACGCGTCGTTGACCACAAGCACCTTCTCGATGCGGTGCTTGTGCAGCAGCGACAGCACTTCCTCGTCGCTGGCACCTTCGCGCACGGTGATCAGGCGATCCTTCTTGGTCATGATGTGATGGACCGGATCGTCGAGCTTGGTCTCGAAGCGCATGTCGCGACCGGTGACGATGCCGACCAGCCGACCGCCATCAACGACCGGCACGCCGGAGATGTTGCGCGCCCACGTGAGCTTGAGCACTTCACCGATGGTGGTGTCGGGGCTGACCGTGAACGGTTCTTTGATGACCCCGGCCTCGAACTTCTTCACCTTCGCGACCTGCGCCGCCTGCTGTTCCAGAGTCAGATTCTTGTGGACGATGCCGATGCCGCCGAGTTGCGCCATCGCGACGGCGAGGCGGGCTTCGGTCACGGTGTCCATGGCTGCCGACACGATCGGCAGGTTCAGGCGCAGGGTGCGTGTGAGCCGAGTGGCGAGGGAGACGTCCTTGGGCAGGACGGTGGAGTGCGCGGGGACGAGCGAGACGTCGTCGTAGGTGAGCGCTTCAGCCTGGATGCGGAGCATGGCCGGTCCGGTTGGAATGAAGCGCGTCATTCTACCGCTTTTATTCCTTCTCCCCTCGGGAGAAGGTGGCGCGAAGCGCCGGATGAGGGTCCGGCGGCATGCCGTTGCCGACGATATGAGCAAATTCAAAGCACTTCAGATCTCGGCGCCTTTGCGTGTGCGGGATGACCGGACCCTCTCCCCAACCCCTCTCCCGACGGGAGAGGGGCTTAAACAGCGCCCGCCGCCTCTGCCGCTTCCAGCGTGTTCTGCATCAGTGTCGCGACGGTCATCGGCCCCACCCCACCCGGGACCGGGGTGATCCAGCTGGCGCGGGCCGCGGCGGCCTCGAACTGCACGTCGCCCACCAGGCGGCCGTCGTCCAGTCGGTTGATGCCGACATCGATCACCACCGCCCCCGACTTCACCCAGTCGCCGGGGATCAGGCCCGGGCGGCCGACCGCTACCACCAGGATGTCGGCCTCGCCCACGTGCCGGCGCAGCACGTCTTCCGGCGTGAACTTGTGGCAGCTGGTCACCGTGCAGCCGGCGATCAGGAGTTCCAGCGCCATCGGCCGTCCGACATGGTTGCTCACCCCGACGATGGTGGCGCTCTGCCCGCGCACGGGCCGGTCGGTATAGGCCAGCAGCGTGGTGATGCCGCGCGGCGTGCAGGGCCGTAGCCCGAACTGGCGCAGCGCCAGATGGCCGACGTTTTCGGGATGGAAGCCGTCCACGTCCTTGCGCGGATCGATCCGGTGGATCAGACGAGTGGCGTCCGGGATCCCCGGCAGCGGCAGCTGGACCAGGATGCCGTGGACCGCCGGGTCGACGTTCAGCCGGTCGATCAGCGCCAGCAGCTCGGCTTCGGAGGTACCGGCCGGCAGGTCGTGGTCGAGCGCCCGGATGCCGACCTTCTCCGCCGCCCGGCGCTTGTTGCGCACATACGACTGCGAGGCGGGGTCGCTGCCGACCAGCACCACCGCCAGCCCGGGACGCGGCTTGCCGGCGGCGACGCGCGCGTCGACCAGTACTTTCAGGTCGTCGAGCAGGAGGTCGGCGATGCGTTTGCCGTCGAGGATCTTGGCGGTCATGTGGCTGTCGGCGGTCGTGGTGGCCGCGTATTATCGCCGAACCCGATTGCGCCCGCCCTGGCCCGACATCCGCGAATGCACCAATCGTCCGACACGTCATCGCCCGATACGTCCATGACTGCCCGCGCCAGTCTCTCGATGCCACGAAGATGGTTCTTCGCGCTCATGGCTCTGGAATTCGGGATCTTCGGTGCGATCGGCCTGCTCTGGATGTTCTTCCTGGCTCCGGGCGTGCATGTGTGGTGGCTGCTGGTCCCGCTGCTGCCGATCCATTTTTCGATCCGCCGACTCACCGCACGCAAGGTAGTTTGCCCAACCTGCAACCATTCGTTGATGGATCACGATGGGTTCGCGATGTTCGCGAAAGCCTGCGACCATTGTGGCTCACATTTTCGCTGACGCCCCCCATGGACCCGCAGACCACGACCGAACTCGAAGCCGCCGCCTTCCGCCGCCTGCGCGATCACCTGATGCATGAACGCAGCGACGTGCAGAACATCGATCTGATGATCCTGGCCGGCTTTTGCCGCAACTGCCTGTCCGATTGGTACCGCGAAGCAGCCGCGGAACGCGGGTTGGACATGACCAAGGACGCGGCCCGCGAGGCGGTCTACGGCATGCCGTTCGGCGAATGGAAGGCGAAGCATCAGCAGGAGGCGACGCCGGAGCAACTGGCGGCCTTCGAGGCGGCGCAGAAGCGGCATGCGTAGCTTTCTGGTGATCGCGACGGTGCTGGCCGTGCTGGCCTACGCCGGCGCATGCTGGTTCCTGCATGCGCGGCAGCGCCAGATGATCTACTACGGCTGGACGACAACCGCCGACGCCGCAGGCACGGATTTCGAACTGAAACGCCCCGATGCCGTGCTGCGCGGCTGGACGGTGAACCCGGGCAAACCCGCGCCCATCCTGTATTTCGGCGGCAACGCCGAGCGGGTCGAAGGCAACCGCGAAGCGTTGGCGCGGATGTTTCCCGATCGCAGCGTCTATCTCGTCGCCTATCGCGGCTACGGCGCCAGCAGCGGCGAGCCGGGCGAAACTGCGCTGGTGGCCGATGCGCTCGCCGTCTTCGACGAGGTGCAGCGCCGGCATCCCGGCGAAGGGATCGGCGTGATCGGCCGCAGCCTGGGCAGCGGCATCGCCAGCCAGGTCGCCGGGCAGCGACCGGTGGAACGGCTCGCGCTGGTCACGCCGTTCGACAGCATGGTGGCCACCGCGCAGTCGCACTATCCGATCTTCCCGGCGAGCTGGCTGCTGACCGAGCGCTACGAATCGACGACAGCGCTGCGCGCATACCCCAAGCCCGTGCTGATCGTGCACGGCGGCCGCGACCAGATCGTGCCGGAAGCGAACACGCTGCGGTTGATCGCATCCCTGCCTGCGAAACCCCGGGTCTTACGGATCGCAACGGCCGATCACAACGACATCTCGCTGCACGCGGAATTCGATGCGGCACTGTCCAGCTTTATGTCGCGATGATCGCCGGAGCGACGCCGACGATCGCGTGAAGTCCACGCACGGAACGCGTCAACGATTCAATTTAAGAAGGGCCGCCCAGTCCTGGCGATTGAGGCTGTAGGCTTTTTCGTCGGCGATCTCGAAGGCCTTCGCATCGTCGCCGTCCTGCTTCATCGACAGCGACAGCAAGCCTCTGCGATTGAGGTTCAATTTGCGCATGGTGACGCCCTGCACGACGTTGCCGCCGATCGCGTAGAGCTTGCTGTCGCCGTCGAGGTCCACGCCGACCACGATGTCGCAGTGCGAATCGAAAGGCTTTGAAGCGCGGCCGAGCATAGCGACCAGGCCACGGTAGCCGTACACGCGGTTCTTTTCGCGCAGATAACACACCAGATCGCCGACCGCGGGCGTCTCCCGGTTCGGGTCGGCCAGCCGGTACGGGCCGTCGCCCGGCCTGCGCGCGGCATCGCCGATGTAATACGAATGCGACGACGAGTGGAGGAAACCGGGGATGTCCGCGGTTTTCATCACGAACGATACGAAGGTCGCAGACCACGGCACATCGATCAGGAACGCGCGGCAGGACGCTTTCGCAGCCCAGTCCTGCGCATCGCCGACGCAGTCGGAGGCACCGTTGCGTCGTTCGCTGCCGCCGGTCTCGATCCTGCGCTGTTCCCAGCGCACGTTGTCGTCGAGCAGGCCGGAGGCCTTCCAGTAATGCGCGACGCGGCGCCAGGTCGGCGTGCGGCCATCGGCGAGCAGATCCTGCTCGGCTTCCATCGATGCGAGCCTGACGATCCGCCCTTGGGCATTGATGAACGGCCTGCGCCAGAGCGCGTGCTCGTCGCAGGCGACCTGTGCGATGCGCAGCGCGGCAGGCGACACGTTCGCGCCCTGGGCGGAAAACTCGCACACGACTTCGGCAAAGACATCGAAGGAGGCCATCGCCAGCATGGACGCGAATACGATGCGCGATTTCAAGGAGAGATCCTCACGTAATGCTCCGGCCCGAACACGACTGCGGATTCAGGCGACTCATCCACCGGCACAGAACGCGGCGTAATCGATATAGCCGGGAAACGCCCGGCCCGGCGCGCAGACCGGGCAATCCGGATCGGCGGCCAGACGCGTTTCGCGGAAGCGCATCGACAGCGCGTCGAAATGCAGCAGGCGCCCGCTCAGCGGGACGCCGATGCCGAGGATCAGCTTGATCGCTTCGGTCGCCTGGATCAGCCCGATCACGCCCGGCAGCACGCCGAGCACGCCGGCTTCGGCGCAGTTGGGCGCAGCTTCCGGCGGCGGGGGTTCCGGAAACAGGCAGCGATAGCATGGCGCATGACCACGATGACGGCCGGCATCGAAGACACTGGCTTGGCCCTCGAAACGATGCACCGCGCCGTAGACCAGCGGCTTGCCGAGTTTCACGCAGGCGTCGTTGAGCAGGTAGCGCGCGGGGAAATTATCGGCGCCGTCGACCACCACATCCACGCCTTCAAGCAGGCGTTCGACGTTGGCGCTGCTGACGCGCTCGGCGACAGGCTCGATGGTCGTCCGCGGATTCAGCGCCGACAGCGTTCGAGCGGCGGATTCGACCTTCGGCGTGCCGATGCCAGCTTCGGTATGCAGGATCTGTCGCTGCAGGTTGCTGCGATCGACCACGTCGTCGTCGGCGATGCGCAGGGTGCCGACACCGGCGGCCGCGAGATAGTAGGCAGCCGGCGAACCCAGTCCGCCCGCACCGATCATCAGCACGAGCGCCGCTTCGAGCCGGCGCTGACCGTCCACGCCGACCTGCGGCAGCCGCAGATGGCGCGAATAGCGTTCGGCGAAATCCTGATCGAAGCCCGCGTCGACATCGCCGACCGGTTTGACCAGCGGCAGCGACTCGGCGGCCCATCGCGCGGTGCCGCCCGCGACGGACGCAACGTTCGCGAAGCCCTGCAACATCAGCGCCTCGGCAGTGCGCAGCGAACGCATGCCACCTTGGCAGATCAACAGCACTTCGACCTCGCAATCCGGCAGATGTGCGGCCGCATCGACGATCAATGCGTCCATCGCGACGCCGCGCGCGCCCTCGGCCATGCCCAGCGCGCGCTCGTGCGCTTCGCGCACATCGATCAGCACCGCGCCGCGGCGCTGGCGGTCGATGGCTTCGGCGGGGGGGATTTCGGGAATGCTGGTCATCGGTCAAGTGTAGTGCTGTCATCCCGAGCGCAGCGAGGGACCTGTTTTTCGACGAAAGCAACAGCAGAAACAGGTCGCTCGCTGCGCTCGGGATGACGGGGTTGAAGATCAGTACGGCAACACATCCACCGCACTCCCAGCCTGCAACCTCATCTCGCCCTCACCCAGCACGATCAGCGCATCGTTGTCGGCGGCGGCGCGCATGCGGTGCGAGCCGTCGGCGGGATTCGGTTCGACCTGCAGCCGGCCCTCGTCGTCGCAGGACAACCGCCCACGCAGGAACTCGAGACGGTCATGGGTCTTGCGCCATTCCGTGCTCAACCGCGCGCGCAGACGCGGGCGCGGCTCGCTGCGGCCCTGCAGGCCATCGAGCAGCGCGCGGCCCAGGGTCAGCCACGTCGCCAGCACCGACACCGGATTGCCGGGCAGACACAGGAACAGCGCCTCGCCCAGCCTGCCGCCATCGGCCAACAACACCGGCATGCCGGGCTTCATACGCACTTTCCAGAAATGCACGTCGCCTTCGGCTTGCAGCAACGCGGGGATGTGATCTTTTTCGCCTGCGGACACGCCGCCACAGGTGATGATCACGTCGAACGCGTGTCCGGCGTGACGCAAACCCGCGTCGATCGCGGCGGGGTTGTCGGTCAGGTTCGGCCACGCCACAGGCTCGTAACCGTCGGCGCGCAGCAGGCCCATCAGCAGTTCGCGATTGCTGTTGTACAGCTCGCCCGGCCGCAGCGGCAGGCCGGGTTCGACCAGTTCATCGCCGGTGGTGAAGACCGCGACCGTCGGGCGCCGCACGACTTCGAGACGATCCACGCCCTGCCCCGCGGCCAGCGCTATCCGCGAAGGCGTCAGCACCTGGCCTGCCGCGAGCAATGCATCGCCGATGCGCACGTCTTCGCCGGCGCGGCGCACGTGCTGGCCGACTTTCGGCGCCTGCAGCACGCGCAAGCGGTCGCCTTCGAGGCGAGTGTTTTCCTTGATGACGATGGTATCGGCGCCCGCAGGCAGCGGCGCACCGGTGGTGATGCGCACGCATTCGTTCGCGCCGACGGTCAGATCCAGGGTTCGACCGGCGAACTGCTCGCCCACCAATGCCAGCGATGTTTCGCCATCGGGATCCAGATCGGCATGACGCACGGCGAAACCGTCCATCGCCGAATTGTCGAAACCGGGCTGCGGCAACGTGGCCATCAGCGGCTGCGCGAGCACGCGTCCGTGCGCTTTCGCGAGCATCACGTGTTCGACAGGTAGACGACGTCGTGCGGCGACGTCGTCGAGGATGCGACGGGCGTCGTCGAAAGCGATGCGGGTGGGAAAACTCATGGCGATGCGTTGTCCGAAGCGATGCCGGCGGCGTCGAGATCGGCCGGCGTGTTGAGGTTACCGAAGCGGAAGCCGGAGAACACCACCGGCGACATCGCCAGCGTCGCCTGCAGCGCATGCACGGCACCTGCACCGGCCGCGAGCGCGTCTGCGCAGCCGATGCGCAATGCATCGCGACGCCACAGCGCCACCAGCGGCTGGACGCCGTCGTCGTCGACTGCATACGCGCCGTCTTCGCCGCGCATCGACGCGAGCGTGCGCAGCAGGCAATCGTTGGTGCCCACCAGATCCACCGGCAGCGTGAACAGCCAAGGGGTTTCGCAGGCGCTCGCAAGGGCGTCGAGGCCGCCGAGCGGGCCGGTGTCGGCGATGCGGTCGGGAACGGCGATCAAACCGTGCGCGGCGTAGCGATCCAGATCGCGATTTGCAGAGACCAGCATCGCGGCGACTTCGCCGGAAAAACGGCTCCGCCAGCGCAACACCTGCGCTACGCCATCGCGTTCGAGCCAGGCCTTGTCGATGCCGCCGAGGCGAGAGGCCTTGCCGCCCGCGAGCAGACCGAGGGTGATGTCGATGGCGGCGATCATGCTCAATCTCGATTCATGATCGCAGTCAACGCGCTTTCCTGCGGAAGGATCTCGGCAGCGCGCTCCATCGGCAACTTGCGAGAAACGATGCCGTACCAGACTTCGTCCTCGTCGCATTCCATGCCCAGACAAAGCAGATCCATGATGCCGACGAATTCGAAGTGAACCACGCCGCCGACAGAATTGCTGTAACGATGCTGCGCTGCCTTGCCGCGCTTTTTCGCAAGCTTCAGGGCTTCGCGGGCGTTTCGCGCTTGAAACAGCACCATGCGCTCTTCGCAGGTACGCATCGTATTCGAGCGTCCGTCGTTGACGACACGAAGCTGGAAAAGCAGCTTGGCAACGAAACGTTTCGTGGCATCCGTCTTTCCGCTCGCCATACCGCCTCGGTTTATTTGTTCTTCTTCACATGCCGCATCAACCGCCGGCGCTTGGCCATCTGGCCTTCGGTCAGGACGTTCTTCTTGTCCTTGTACGGGTTCTCGCCTTCCTTGAAGACGAAACGCACCGGGGTGCCGACCAGCTTGAAACGCTTGCGGAAGAAGTTTTCCAGATACCGGCGGTAGCTTTCCGGCAGGCTGCGCAGGCGCGAGCCGTGGACGACGAAGGTCGGCGGCATGTCGCCGCCCGGGTGCGCGAAACGCATCTTCGAGACGTGGCCGCGGATCGCCGGCGGCGGATTGGTTTCGTAGGCGACTTCCATCGCCACGGTGACTTCGGAGGTGGTGAACTGGCGCGTCGCCGAATGGTGCGCACGATGGATCGCGCCGAACAGCTCGCGCAGGCCGGAGCCGTGTTTGGCGCTGATATGCACCGCTTCGGCCCAGTTCACGAACGTGAGCTTGCGCGACAGCAGGCCGTCGGTCTGCTCGCGCTGGTACTGCGACAGGCCGTCCCACTTGTTCACGGCGACGACCAGCGCGCGACCTGCATCGAGCACCGCGCCAAGCACGCTGGCGTCCTGATCGGTCACGCCTTCGGTGGCGTCGAGCATGATCACCGCGACCTGACAGTGCTCGATCGCCTGCAGGGTCTTCACGATCGAGAACTTCTCGACCGCTTCCTCCACCCGCGCCTTGCGGCGGATGCCGGCGGTATCGATCAAGCGATATTTGCGGCCGTCGCGCTCCAGGTCCACCGCGATCGAATCGCGGGTGGTACCGGGCACTTCGGACGCGATCATCCGTTCCTCGCCGAGGATGCGGTTCACGAGCGTCGACTTGCCGACGTTCGGGCGGCCGACGAAGGCGATGCGCACGCGTTCCGGGTCGTTGTCGAGGATTTCGGCATCGCCTTCGGTGGGCAGGCGCGCCATGACGTCGTCGAGCAGATGATCGATGCCCTGCCGATGCGCGGACGAGATCGCCATGACATCGGCGATGCCGTAACGCGAGAATTCGGCCAGCGCGGCGCGGGCGTCGATGCCGTCGGTCTTGTTGACCACCAGCACCACCGGTCGCGCGGTCTTGCGCAGCCAGCGCAGGATTTCGTCGTCCAGCGACGACGGCCCCTCTCGGCCGTCGACGATGAACAGCACCAGATCCGCTTCTTCGGCCGCGGCGCGCGACTGTCGCGCTGTGGCGCCGGCCAGACCCGCGTTTTCGAGATGCGTGCTTTCGCCGGCGATACCGCCGGTGTCGACGATCGCGAACGTACGCCCCTCCACCAGACGGCAGACGCCGTAATTGCGGTCGCGGGTGACGCCCGGCTCATCGTGGACCAATGCGTCGCGGGTGCGGGTCAACGCATTGAAGAGCGTCGATTTGCCGACATTGGGACGACCTACGAGAGCAACGAGGGGCAGCATGGCATCGGATCTGAAGTGGGGAATGGACATCCGGGATGGAGATGGGATCCGGATGTTCGAAACGCGCGACCCCGGGGAGTCGGACTACCCGGGGCCGCAGGAGGTATCAAGGTGACGGCTTACTGCAGGCGGTAGGCACTGATGCTGCCGCCGGCGGTCTGCACGATGAGGATGCCGTCGACGACGATCGGCGCGGCGCGCACCGGATCGCGGCCTGCGCGCACGCGGGCGCCCAGATCGCCATTGTCCAGGCGCAGCCAGTGCAGATAGCCTTCGAAGTCGCCGACCACCGCGAACTCGCCCTGCACCGCAGCGCCGGAGAGATTGCGACGGGCAAGCCCGGCCTGCTGCCAAAGCGACGAGCCGCCGGCCTTGTCCAGCGCCCACACCACGCCGCCCGGATCGGCCACGATCACGCGGTCGCTGGCGACACCGACGCGACCGACGCCGCCGTGATCCTGCGACCACAGCGGCCGGCCGCTGGGAGCGTCGACCGCCATGGTCTGCTTCTTGTAGCTGCTCGCGAACAGCGTGGTGCCATCGAGGGCGGGCGCGCCATCGACGTCGGCCATGCGATCCAGCTCGGTACGGCCGTCAGGCTGGCCGACGATCTGGTCCCACAGCTGGCGACCGTCGACGAGCGACAGCGCCGTGAGCGTGCCGTCGTCGTTGCCGACGAAGACGAAACCAGGGCCCAGCACCGGCGCATCGTTGCCGCGTACCGACAGCGACGGCAGATCGTGATTCCAGAACCAGCGACGCTCGCCGCTGGTGGCATCGAAAGCGGTGATGCGGCCGTCGTTCGAACGGACCAGCACGGTGTTCTGGCCGGCGACAGGCGCGGCGATGACTTCGTTCGGGACTTTGGCTTTCCACTTCTCGGTGCCGGTCGCGGCATCGAGTGCGATCACGTCGCCGTCGAGGCTGCCGACCAGAACCAGGCCTTCACCGGCGCCCGGGCCGCCGGACAAGGACAACTCGCTCTTGTAATGCCAGATCGTCGCGCCGGTCTGCAGGTCGAAGGCGCGAACGCCGCCTTCCACCGCAGCGGCATAGACACGGCCATCGGCGATGGCCGGTGCCTGCAACAGCCCGAGTCCGTCCTCGCCGCTGCCGGCTTTTGCCGTCCACACACGGGAGACGGTCGCGGAGGGCACGAATTCGGTCAGTTCGTTCGGCTTGTTGGCGGCGTTCTTGCCGCTGTCGTCGAGGGTGAACCAACCTTTGACCGTGCTGCAACCTGACAGGGCGACCACGGCGGCGAGCAGTGCGACGCGCAACAACGCGGGACTGCGCGGATTCTTGTGGGAATTCATCGGGTTCGACGTGCTCAATGTGACCTGCTCAATTTGACGGGCTTGATTCGATGCGTTCAGGACGCGGCGTCGGGTTTCGGCGGGGTGCCGCCGGCTTGCGACAATTTCAATTCAACCAGACGACGCTGCGGCGCGGCGACGTCCAACTGGGCCAATGCCTTGCTGTAGGCTTCGCGCGCCTGCTCCTTGCGCCCCAGGGCGAACAGGGCATCGCCGCGCACTTCATGCGCGACCGGATCGTCGATGCTCGTCAACAGGGTCAGGGCTTCTTCGCTCTTGCCGCCATCGATCAGCAACCGTGCCAGCCGCTGCGAAACCACTGCCGCGATCGCGCTGTCCTCGGTCTTGATGCCGCGCAGCGCGGCGATCGCATCATCGCGCTTGCCGCCATCGGCGTGTGCCTTAGCCAGATCCAGCGCTGCGAGCGCTGCGAACGGCGTGTCCTTCAGGACGGCCGCCTTGGCTTGGGCTTCCTTGAGCTTGCCGGCCTGGACCTGTTCCACCACTGCCTGGTAATCGTCGCTGGCCTTCAGGCGCTTGGCTTCGCCCTGATCCTGCCACCAGTACCAGCCGTAGATCGCGCCCAGCCCCAGTGCCACGCCGCCGATAAGGCCGGCGGCATTGCTGCGCAGCCAATCGCGGACGCGTTCGCTTTGTTCGTGTTCGTCGAGGAGATCGTCGATCGCCATGTGTCGGTATCGTCTTGAAGAGTGTTGCTGTCGATGGAAGGCGTGACGGGAACAACGGAAACACGGCGCCAAAAACGTCGCGACGTTGTAGCAAGTCGCGCCTGAACACCGACCGTCACGGGTGGCTTCGAAAGTGGTTCGCCGGGTCTCCGGCCGTCGACCGGTGCCGCGATGGGCAGACAGGCTCGGATGGGTTCCCGGATCCGCTCCGGCGGTTGGCCGTAGCGGATTCCCTGCGGCATCCGTCCGGACCATGCGTGGGCGCGGTCCGGCGAAGGGCCGGGACTCCTCAGCGATCGACCGGCTGGAGAGAACCGTCAGAGGATACCGTAAAGCGCACGACATTCGCGCGGACGTACGGGGTGAGGTCCAGCGCTTGCCCGCGATACTGCGCGGATACGGCCTGTGCATTGCCCATCACGGCCTCGCCGATCTGGCCCGGCTTGAACACCCGCTGCTGACCCGGCTGCACCAGCGCCTGTTCGACCGTGGTGCCGTCCGGGGCGGTCAGCCTGACCCAGCTTTCGCCGCTGAAACTGACGGTGAGATCCGCAGCGACGGCGGCGCGCTGCGGCAGCGGCGGCGTGATCGAAGCGACCAGCGGCGGCGCCGGGAGCGACGCACTGCCGTTGCTCGCGCCTGCGACGGAAGGCGAACCCTTCGGCTGCGGCAAGGCCGAGGTCGACTCGATGTCGAGCGGCACCGCATCGATCGCACCGTCGAGATGCGACCGCGTGGCCAGCCAGACCGGAACCGCGATCGTGGCGGTGATCACCACGTACACCAGGCGCCGGGCGGTCTGTTCGACCATGCGCTGCATGCGCGGGGTGAACGTACGCGGCACCAGTTCGGCAGGCTTGGGGACCGGCGTCGAGACGCTCTCGACCGCGGCGTCGCCAGGTAGCTCCATCAGCCGCGCATAGCTGCGCAGCTGGCCACGGATGAAGACCGGTGCACCGATGCGCGCCCAGTCCTCGCGCTCCAGCGCTTCGATCACGTGCGTCGGCATTTTCAGCCTTGCGCCGACTTCGGATGTGCTCAGCCCTGCACGGATGCGGGCCTGTCTGAGACGTTCGCCGATGCCGCGAGTGCTCTCGGGCATACCGGTCTCGGAGGATGTCATTGCGAATTGCTCCCCAAAGCAAGGCTTCCTGCCGTTGCGGACGCGTCCCTCGCCGGGGCATCGCGGCCGATCATTGAACGCAGCGCATCATGCTGCCGCATGCACTGCATCCGGTTCTTCGCCTGCTGCGCTTCCGCTCGGCGTTTCGAGCGAGCGCGGTTCGAGCGTTTCCAGCGTTTTACGGAATTCGGCCTGGCGGCGGGTACGATCCGCCACCTGACCCTTGAGCTGTCCGCAGGCCGCATCGATGTCGTCGCCGCGGGTGCGGCGGACCATCGTCAGCACCTGCGAATCGAGCAGGATCTTCTGGAATGCGCGGATATCCGCGTCCGGCGAGCGCGTGTAGCGCGTGCCCGGGAACGGATTGAACGGGATCAGATTGACCTTCGCAGCGTCCTTCATCTGCACGGCGTTGTCGAACTGCCGCATCAGCCGCGCCAGTTCGCGGGCCTGCTCCGGGCTGTCGTTGACGCCCTGCATCATCGTGTACTCGAAGGTGATCGAGGTGCCTTTCTTGCGCAGCGCGTAGCGCACGCAGGCATCCATCAGTTCTTCGATCGGATATTTCCTGTTGAGCGGCACCAGCTCGCTGCGCAGCGCGTCGTTCGGCGCGTGCAGCGAAACGGCCAGCGACACGTCGCTTTCCTGCGCGAGGCGGTCGATCATCGGCACTACGCCGGCGGTCGACAGCGTCACCCGCTTGTTGGCCAGACCGTAGCCCAGATCGTCGCGCATCACGCTCATCGCGCGGACGACGTTGTCGAAGTTCAGCATCGGCTCGCCCATGCCCATCATCACCACGTTGGTGAGTTTGCGCTGGCGGTGCGGCACATTGCCAAGATGGCGCGCGGCGACCCAGACCTGACCGACGATGTCGGCGACGGAAAGGTTGCGGTTGAAGCCCTGGGTCGCGGTGGAGCAGAACTGGCAGTTCAGCGCGCAGCCGACCTGGGAGGACACGCACAGCGTGCCGCGGCCCTTGTCGGGGATGAACACGGTTTCGATGGCATTCTTGCCGTCCATGCCGAGCAGCCACTTGTGGGTGCCGTCTTCGGAGGGCTTGTCGAACTGGATCTGCGGCACGCCGATGAACGCATCGGCTTCGAGCTTCGCGCGCAGCGCTTTGCCCAGATCGGTCATGTCGTTGAAGTCGGTGACATGACGATGGTGGATCCACTTCATCACCTGATGGGCACGGTAGCGCTTCTCGCCGAGGGTATCGGCGAAGAAGCGCTCCAGACCATCGCGATCGAGGTCGAGCAGATTCTGTTTTTGCACGACTTCGGTCATCGCATGCTCTTCGACCGCGCCATCAGCGCGGGCAGAGTTCCGTCGCCGCGAAGAAGTAGGCGGTTTCGATCGCGGCGTTCTCCAGCGAATCGGAACCGTGCACGGCGTTGGCGTCGATCGAAGCGGCGAAGTCGGCGCGGATCGTGCCCGGTGCGGCGTCCTTCGGATTGGTGGCGCCCATCAGGTCGCGATTCTTCAGCACCGCGTTCTCGCCTTCCAGGACCTGGATCATCACCGGGCCGGAGATCATGAATTCGACCAGCGCGTTGAAGAACGGACGTTCGCGATGCACGGCGTAGAAACCTTCGGCTTCCTTGCGCGAAAGATGCTTCATCTTCGCGGCGACGACCTTGAGGCCGGCCTGTTCGAAACGCGAATAGATTTCACCGATGACGTTCTTGGCGACGGCGTCGGGTTTGATGATCGAAATGGTGCGCTCAAGCGCCATGTGGGTGGTCTCCGGGGGTAAACGACCGCGATCAAGCGGCCGAAACATAACATGAATGAGAAGGAAAAACCCGCGTGTGGACGCGGGTTTAGCCGATTCGGCTGCAGAAGATTCTAACCCGGCGCGGGGTCTCTTTGCATCCTTGTCGGCGGTCACGTTTTGCACCCCGACGGGGTTGGATGATAGTCTCAAACAAGCGTTTGATTCAGCCAAGCGTTCCGTCGATGCGTCCCGTCGACATTTTCCCACCGGCCTTTCCGGCCATCTTCGTTCGTCGAACCCGGAGCCCATCATGAGCAAAGCCCAGTTTTCGACCAAGGAAAGGATTCTCGACGCCGCCGAGACGTTGTTCGCCCAGTACGGGTTCGGCGGCACCTCGCTGCGCCAGGTCACCAGTCAGGCGGACGTCAACATCGCAGCGGTCAATTACCACTTCGGCAGCAAGGAAAATCTGGTCAACGAAGTCTTCCGCCGACGCATGGACGAAATGAGCGCCCAGCGCCTGTCGCGCCTGCAGGAGGCAGTGAAGGCCGAGGGCGGCGGCGATCTCGACGCCATTCTCGCGGCCTTCGTCGAACCACCGCTGGCGATGGCCCAGGACCACCACGGCGGCGGCGCGTTCATCCGCGTCATCGCCCGCGCCTACGCCGAAAAGAACGACGGCCTGCGCCGCTTCCTGTCCGAGCAGTACGGCCACGTGCTGCGCGAGTTCGCCAAGGCGATTTCCGCGTGCATGCCGGGGCTGAGCAAGGAGGAACTCTATTGGCGGCTCGACTTCCTGGCCGGCGCGCTGACCTACGCCATGGCCGACTTCGGCATCATCAAGCGCCCGCACGGCGTGACCGAAACCGAGCACCGGCGGCGCGCGGCTCAGGAACTGATCCGCTTCGCCGCAGCCGGCTTCAAGGCCGGCAAGATCAACTGACGGCGCTGGCACCGCGTATTTTCACAGCTTCATTGCATGACTAAACCCAACGTAATCAACAGGATGCAGAACATGTCTCAGAAACCGCTTATACGGCGTGCCGCCGTGCTCGGGGCCGGCGTGATGGGCGCGCAGATCGCCGCCCATCTGACCAACGCCGGTGTCGATACGGTGCTGTTCGATCTGGCCGCGAAGGAAGGCGACCCCAACGGCGTCGTACTCAAGGCCCTCGCCAATCTGGGCAAGCTCTCGCCCGCGCCGCTGGCCAGCAAGTCGCTGGCGGAAGCGATCGCCCCGGGCAACTACGACACTGGCCTGGAGCAGCTGCGCGGCTGCGACCTGATCATCGAAGCCATCGCCGAGCGGATGGACTGGAAGCAGGACCTGTACAAGAAGATCGCGCCGTTCGTCCCCGCGAACACCATCCTCGCCAGCAACACATCCGGTTTGGGAATCAACAAGTTGGCGGAAGTTCTTCCAGAAGAACTTCGCCATCGTTTCTGCGGCGTGCACTTCTTCAACCCGCCACGCTACATGCATCTGGCCGAACTCATTCCGGCGAAGACCACCGACAAGGACGTGCTGGAAGGCCTCGAAACCTTCCTCACCACCACCCTCGGCAAGGGCGTGGTCTACGCCAAGGACACGCCGAACTTCATCGGCAACCGCATCGGCGTGTTCTCGATCCTGGCGACGATCCATCACACCGCCACCTTCGGGCTGGGCTTCGATGAAGTCGATGGCCTGACCGGACCGCTGGTCGGCCGTCCGAAATCGGCGACCTACCGCACCTCCGACGTGGTCGGCCTGGACACGATGGCCCACGTCATCAAGACCATGGGCGACACCCTGCCGGACGACCCGTGGCACAAGTATTTCAACGCTCCGGCCTGGCTGGGCGCGCTGATCGCCAAGGGCGCGCTGGGCCAGAAGGCCGGCGCCGGCATCTTCCGCAAGGTCGGCAAGGATATCGTGGTGCTGGACCTGGAGAAGCAGGACTACCGCACGGCCGACCGCGCCGCAGCGCCGGAAGTGGTCGAGATCCTGAAGATCAAGAACCCCGCCGAGAAGTTCGCGAAGCTGCGCGACAGCGCGCATCCGCAGGCGCAGTTCCTGTGGGCGGTGTTCCGCGACCTGTTCCACTACAGCGCCTACCATCTGGCCGATATCGCCGACACCGCGCGCGACGTCGACCTGGCGATCCGCTGGGGTTACGGCTGGTCGCTCGGCCCGTTCGAGACCTGGCAGGCCGCCGGCTGGAAGCAGGTGGCGCAGTGGATCGCCGACGACATCGCCGCCGGCAAGGCCATGAGCAGTGCCGCCCTCCCCGCCTGGGTGCTGGACGGCCGCGACGGCGTGCACGCCGCCGACGGCAGCTTCAGCCCGGCCAAGGCCGCGAACCTGCCCCGCTCCGCCCTGGCCGTCTACAAGCGCCAGCGTTTCCCCGACCCGGTACTGGGCGAGCGTTTCGCCCCCGGCGAGACGGTGTTCGAGAACGACGGCGTGCGCCTGTGGCACGACGGCGACGGCATCGCGGTCGCGTCGTTCAAGACCAAGATGCACACGGTCAACGACCACGTGCTCAACGGGTTGCAGGAAGCCATCGGCGTCGCCGAGCGCGACTTCCGCGGCATGGTGATCTGGCAGCCGAAGGAACCGTTCTCGGCCGGCGCTGATCTGTCCGGCGCGCTCGGTCTGCTGCAGGCCGGCGACGTGAAGGGCTTCGAGGCGATGGTCGCGAACTTCCAGGCCACCAGCCAGCGCATCAAGTATTCGCTGGTACCGGTGGTCGGCGCGGTCCGCGGTCTCGCCCTCGGCGGCGGCTGCGAGTTCCAGATGCACACCGCCCGCACCGTCGCGCATCTCGAAAGCTATATCGGCCTGGTCGAGGCCGGCGTCGGCCTGCTGCCGGCCGGCGGCGGGCTCAAGGAATTCGCGGTGCGCGCGTCGCAGGCCGCGGGTACGGGCGGCGACGTGTTCGCCCAGCTCAAGCCGCTGTTCGAGAACGTCGCGATGGCCAAGGTCTCGACCTCGGCCATCGAAGCGAAGGAACTCGGCCTGCTGCGCAAGGACGACATCGTGGTCTTCCACGCGCACGAGTTGCTGCACATCGCCAAACAGCAGGCGCTGGCCCTGGCCGAAACCGGCTACCGGCCGCCGATGCCCGCGCGGCGCATCCAGGTGGCCGGCGACGTCGGTATCGCCACCTTCCGGATGATGCTGGCGAACATGCTGGAAGGCCGCTTCATCTCCGAGCACGACGCCGAGATCGCCACCCGCATCGCCACCGTGGTGTGCGGCGGAGAGGTCGACCGCGGCGCGCTGGTGGACGAGGACTGGCTGATCCGCCTGGAGCGCGAGCATTTCGTCGCGCTGGCGCAGATGCCGAAGACCCAGGCCCGGATCCAGCACATGCTGCAGACCGGGAAACCGCTGCGGAATTGACGATCACATCTTCCTGCCGCGCGCTTGCGGGGCAGGACCGAGGAGGGGCCGCCTTTATCCGCCGAGCCCCCATCCCGACCTTCCCCCGCATGCGGGGGAAGGAGACAACCCAGGACACATTCATATGAGCAAACAGATCCAGGACGCCTACATCGTCGCCGCCACCCGCACGCCGGTCGGCAAGGCTCCGAAAGGCGCATTCCGCAACACCCGCCCCGATGACATGCTGGCGCACGTGCTGCGCAGCGTGATCGCGCAGGCGCCCGGCATCGACGTTTCCCGCATCGACGACGCCATCATCGGCTGCGCCATGCCCGAAGGCGAGCAAGGCATGAACGTGGCGCGCATCGGCCTGCTGCTGGCCGGGCTGCCCAATACCATCGCGGCGCAGACCATCAACCGCTTCTGTTCGTCCGGCCTGCAGGCCGTGGCGATGGCCGCCGACCAGATCCGCCTCGGCAACGCCGACCTGATGCTGGCCGGCGGTACCGAATCGATGTCGATGGTGCCGATGATGGGCAACAAGGTGGCGCTGTCACCGCAGGTGTTCGCGAATGACGAGAACGTCGCCATCGCCTACGGCATGGGCATCACCGCCGAGAAGGTCGCCGAGGAATGGAAGATCTCGCGTGACGACCAGGACGCGTTCGCCCTCGGCTCGCACCAGAAAGCCATCGCCGCCATCCAGGCCGGCGAGTTCAGGAGCGAAATCTCGCCGTACGAAGTGGTATCGCGCATTCCCGATCTGGCCGGCAATGCCGTGCGCCTGAAGAAAGCGCTGATCGAGAACGACGAAGGCCCGCGCCCGGATTCGTCCATCGAAGGCCTGACCAAACTCAAGCCGGTGTTCCGCAACGGCCAGTTCGGCGGCACCGTCACCGCGGGCAACAGCTCGCAGATGAGCGACGGTGCCGGCGCGCTGCTGCTGGCTTCGGAACAGGCGATCAAGGATTACGGCCTGACCCCGCTCGCCCGCTTCGTCAGCTACTCGGTGGCGGGCGTGCGTCCGGAAGTGATGGGCATCGGCCCGATCGCCGCGATCCCGAAAGCGCTGAAGCAGGCCGGTCTGAGCCAGGACCAGCTCGACTGGATCGAACTCAACGAAGCCTTCGCCGCGCAGGCGCTGGCGGTGATCCGCACCTGCGGCATCGACCCCTCGAAGGTCAATCCGCTGGGTGGCGCGATCGCCTTGGGGCATCCGCTGGGCGCGACCGGTGCGATCCGTGCCGCGACCATCGTTCATGGGATGCGTCGTCGTCAGCAGAAGTACGGCATGGTGACGATGTGCATCGGCACCGGCATGGGCGCTGCCGGCATCTTCGAAGCGCTGTAAGCGCCTGTCGGAAGTCGCAGATATCCGTAGAGCGGAGCAAAGCTCCGCTGCTCCTTTCCGGAGACAGCGCTTTACGGGTAACGGGATAGCGGAGCTTCGCTCCGCTCTACGGGTAACGGCCAAGCGGAGCTTCGCTCCGCTCTACGGGGGATGGGGGACGGGGTAGCGGAGCTTTGCTCCGCTCTACGGGTTACGGGCTACGGGTTCATATCGTTTCGGCCGCTCCGGGCACTTCTTCCTGCGCGATCCGGTCCCTGCCGCCGCGCTTCGCCACGTACAGCGCGGAGTCCGCGCGCAGCCACAGGCTGTCGTAATCGTCCATATCGCTCTGGGTCGTAGCGATGCCGATACTCATGCTGGGACGGATATCGCCGGTGAACGTGTAGACCGACGCCCGCACCGCGGCAAGCAGACGCTGCGCCACCTGCGCGGCTTGGGCATGGTCCAGCCCGGGCAGCAGTACGCCGAACTCGTCGCCGCCCAGTCGCCCCAGCACATCGTTCGCGCTCAGTGCGCTGCGACAGACGTGGACGATCTGCGACAGCGCCCGGTCGCCCGCCGCATGGCCGTAGCGATCGTTGATGTGCTTCAGATTATCAAGATCGAGCATCAGCATCGATGCCGGCTGCTCGCGCATCCGCGACTGGCGGATCGCCTGCTGCGCCAGTTCGAGGAAGAAATGCCGGTTGTAGGCGCCGGTCAGCGCATCCTGGATCAGCAATCGGCGCAGTTGGGCGTTATCGGCATGCAGCATCGGCACCGCCAGCCCGTAATAGCTGCCCACGGCCAGGGTGATCATCGCGAACTGCAGGGTCAGCGCGTGCTCCCCGAGCCGCAACCCGAACACCAACGCCACGATCGCGAAATTGAACAGGGCGATGGATATCAGCGATTCGACCGCTCCCTGGGTATGGACGATGCACAGCTGCAGCATGATCGCGGCGAACACGATGAACAGCAGAGGCTCGTTGCCTGGCGTGCGGGCGACGGCCAGCAGCGACAGGCCCGCGGCGCCCAGCACCAGCACCAGTTTCAGGGCGAACGCGCCGGGATTGCGCGGCGGCCGCGGCAGGTCGTCGAAGACATGCAGCCGGTGCGGGATCGGAACCCGCAGTTTCGCCGCCAGCTTCCGGAAGCCCAGCAACAGCAGCGGACCCAATGCCACGAGTCCAGCCAGATCGCCGATCAACCACGGCAGGATCATCGATGCGCTCTCAGCCTTCGACGCAAGCCCTGCCGTCGTCGACACCCAGACCCCAGAGACGGACGCCATCGACGCGGCAACGATGCCGCCAAGAATGAACACGCCGACGGTGCGCGCCAGCGAAGGCGGCGCGTTGCGGGGAATCGACTGCAGCGTGGCGGCCGCTGCGAGCCAGTACGCCGCGCAGTGCGTCAGCGCGAAGAGACTGCCATAGAGCAGCGCATCCAGCGGCGGCAGCGTCAGCCCCGCCTCCATGAATGTCAGTTGGGCTCCGATCAGATTGGCCAGGATCAGGCCCGGCCAGGCACCACGCCGGAACACCGCGAATGCGGCGTAACTGACCGCGGTGGGCGGAAACCACAGACTGGTGAAGGAGGCGTATTCCAGCATCACCGCCGCGGCGTAGGCGATCAACCAGAGGGCGACGATCACCGATGTCGCCAGCGGCCAGCTCCACCATTGTGTCGCCGTGCGCTGCCGCCCAGCGGCGCCAGGCGCCATTGTTTCCCCCATTCCCTCCCCCCGGTGTCGTTGCGAAAGATCGAGCGCAGCGTCCCGGCTGGTGAGTTCCTGACTCCGATCGAACGGAGTCGAGTCGGGAGGATAGCCCTCGACCGGCGCAATCGCTACCGGCGACGGCGACCGCCACGCCGTTGTCCAGGCCGACGGCCCGCACAAGGAAGATGGGAGCGACTTCGTTTTCGCTGTGCAATCAATCGTTTCGGCGACCTGCGCGAGCTGACCGGCGCCCGATCAGCGACCAGAGACGCGCATTGCCGCAGTGCGACATGCTTTTTCGTCATGCGGAAACGAGCGTCCGCTCACGCTTTCGCGCCGCCGCGGGGGCAGATCAATCGAGGTCGATCACACCGAGTTCGTTGAGCGCGTTCTGCATCATGCCGCGAGCGGCATCGCTGAGTTTCTCGTGGTCCAGCGCGTAGCGGATGGTGGCTTCGATCAGGCCCAGATGGGTGCCGCAGTCGAAACGGGTGCCCTGGAAGCGATAGGCATGCACCGACTTCTGCGCGAGCAGGGTCGCGATGGCGTCGGTGAGCTGGATCTCGCCGCCGGCGCCCGGTGTGGTGCGCTCCAGAATGTCGAAGATGCCGCCGTCCAGTACGTAGCGCCCGACCACCGCCAGATTGCTCGGCGCCACGTCCGGCCTGGGTTTTTCGACGATGCCGTGGATCCGCGCGCTGCGCCCGACGAACGGATCGGTATCGACGATGCCATAGCTGCCGGTCTGTGCGTGGGGTACATCCTGCACCGCGATCATGCTGTTGCCGGTGGCCTCGGCCGCATCCGCCATCTGCTTGAGCGCACCCGCACCACGATTCCAAATCAGATCGTCCGGCAACAGCACCGCGAACGGCTCGTCGCCGATGATCGCCTTCGCGCACAGCACGGCATGGCCGAGGCCCAGCGCCTCCGCCTGGGTCACGAACACCGCGCGGACGTGCGGCGGCAGGATATTGCGCACCAGATCGAGCTGTTCGTACTTGCCGGATTTCTCCAGCTTCTGCTCCAGCTCGTAGGCCTTGTCGAAATAATCGGCCACCGCATGTTTGTAGCGATTGGTGACGAACACCAGCGTGTCGCAGCCCGCTTCGATCGCCTCGTCCACCGCGTACTGGATCAGCGGCTTGTCGACGATCGGCAGCATCTCCTTGGGCACCGTCTTGGTGGCCGGGAGGAATCGGGTGCCGAGGCCGGCGACGGGGAAAACCGCTTTACGGATGCGGGTCATCGAAACTGGTCAACCTCTGGGGATGCGGGGTGCGCTGCAGGACACGAAGGCATCCTGCGGACAAGCACCGGGGCTGGCGGAGACATCGTATCGACCCGGGAACGGACGACGATCGGATCCGGCCGGGCCGTCAGGTCCTTCGCGCGTTGCGGGCTGGAAATGCTACCACCGTCGCCGCATGTGCATGGGCGTCGCCGACGGTCTTCGCCGGCACGAATTCGGGCACGGCTTCGCGCAGCATCGCCGCCAGTGCTTCCAGGTCGTAACGTGCGCTGGCCTCGCGCATCCGTGCCAGGGCGGCGGCGATGGCTTCGGTCGAAACCTGCCGCGGCGCCGCCTGCAGGATCTTCGGATGCGAGGTGGGGCGATAGCGTTCGTCGGCGTGGAACAGGGTTTCGTGCAGTTTCTCGCCCGGGCGCAGGCCGGTATAGACGATGGCGATGTCGCGTCCGGGTTGTTTGCCGGCGAGGCGGATCATCTGTTCGGCAAGCAGACGGATCGACACCGGCTCACCCATGTCGAGGGTGTAGATCGCCTGCTGCGAACCGATCGCCGAGGCCTGCAGGATCAACTGGCAGGCTTCCGGGATGGTCATGAAGAAGCGGGTGACTTCGGCATCGGTGACTGTCACCGGTCCGCCGCTGCGGATCTGTTCGCGGAACAGCGGCACCACGCTGCCGGCGGAGTCGAGCACGTTGCCGAAGCGCACGGTGACGAAACGGGTCGAACGCGGATCGGCGAGCGACTGGCACAGCATCTCGGCCAGACGCTTGGTCGCACCGAGCACATTGACCGGATCGACCGCCTTGTCGGTGGAGATCAGCACGAAAGTACCGACGCCGGCCGCCGAACTGGCCCTGGCCACCGTTTCGGTGGCCAATGCGTTGTTGCGGACCGCTTCGCGAAGTTGCGCTTCCAGCAGCGGCACCTGTTTGTATGCGGCGGCGTGGAACACCGCATCCGGTTTCACAAGCTCCAGCGCATAGCGGATCACCGCCGGGTCGCCGCAGTCGCCCAGCACGGGCGCCAGTTCGATCCCGGGAAAGTCGCGACGCAGCCGCATCTGGGTGGTGGTCAGCGCCAGTTCGTCGATCTCGACCAGCGCGATCCTGCTGGCGCCGTGACGCGCGCACTGGCGGCACAGTTCGGAACCGATGGAGCCACCCGCGCCCGTCACCAGCACGCTGCGGCCGCCGAGCCAACCGCGCATCGCTTTCCAGTCCGGCACCACCGGCGCACGGCCGAGCAGATCCTCGATCGCGACTTCCTTGAGTTCGCCCGGCAGCGAGCGGCCTTCGAGAATATCGTTTAGTCGCGGCACCATCCGGAACGGCACGCCGGTGCGTTCGCAGGCCTCGATCACCCGGCGCATCTGTTCGGCATCCACCGACGGCATCGCGATGACCAGCAGCTTGGCCGCGGTTTCCGGCGCGATCCGGCCGACGTCGTCGATCCGGCCCAGCACCGGCACGCCATGCAGATGGCTGCCGCGTAGTTTCCTGGCGTCGTCCAGAAAGCCCACCGGCTGATAGGCGCCGGTGCGGCGCAGGTCGCGGACCAACGCTTCGCCCGCCTGCCCCGCGCCCAGGATCAGCACGCGCACCGCCGACTTGTCGCTGTTGATGCGGCCGTGATCCTTCCACGAGCGATACAGCAGCCGCGGTGCACCGAGCATCAGGGTCAGCACGAACGGATACATCACCAACACCGAGCGCGGCGCCTGGTCGAGTCGGTTGTAGATGAAGAGTACGAAGAGGATGGCGAGCAGGCCGAACAGGCTCGCCTTCAGGATATTCACGAGATCGGGCACGCTGGCGAAGCGCCAGACGCCGCGATACAGACCCACCTGCCAGGACACCAACCCCTGGGCAATCAGCACCAGCAGGGCTTCGGTCGACCAGAGCGCCGGCTGCGTGGCGGTATCGAGCATGGCGTACCGGAACTGCACCAGGCCGGTCCAGCACAACCAGACGATGCACAGATCGTGCAGCACGATCATGGCGCGCGGCCATGCGCTGGCCAGACGGTCTCTCAATGTGGTGGTCACGCGCCAAATCCTCCGTTCGCTGTGTGCCCGGCCGGCCGACGCAGCCAGTACCAGAACCCGCACCCCAACATCAGCCAAGCAGACACCAGCATCGAAATCCCTCTCTGTCCTTCCCCCCCGAGCCAAATGACGCCCGCACATGCGAGCAACGTCCAAACCGCATAGCCTGTCGTCACCGGCACATGACTGCCGGCGCGTCTGGACCAACGCTGATAGGCGTGTTCGACGTGCGGCGTCCACCAGCGCTCTCCGCGCAACATCCGCGTCAGCAGGGTAAAGCCGGCATCCAACACGAACGCGCTCAACGGCAGCAGCGCCAACGGCCATGCCTCGACCGGCATGGCATCCAACGACAGTCCGGCCATCAGCGCCAACGCGAATCCAAGCGCCCCGCTGCCCACATCGCCCAGAAAGATCTTCGCTCTGGGGAAGTTGAACGGAAGGAAACCCAAGGTTGCCGCGATCAACGCCAACCCGAGATGAACCGCCAGCGCGCTTCCTGCCAGCCATGCGAATGCCGCAGCGACCAGCACGGCCTGGGTCGCTGCGAGACCGTCGATGCCATCCATGAAATTCCAGATGTTCACCAGCACCAGGCACAGCGCGAACACCACGAGCGCCACGCCGGCACCGCTACCGGACAGGTAGAAGCCCACCGCCAACCATCCGGCAGCAACCGCATGCACCACCAGTCGCGACCATGGCGACAGGGGCCGGTGGTCGTCGATCCAACCGATGCCGGCCACCATCAGGAAGCCGACGCCTGCGCAGACCAGCAGCACGATCTCGCGCGGCTGACGCACGATCATCGCCGCGATCGCGATCAGGAACGCCAGGGCGATGGCGATACCGCCGCCGCGCGGCGTGGCGACCCGATGGCTGCGACGCTCGCCGGGCTCATCCAGCAAACGACGTTGCTGCGCATAGGCCCGTGCCGCCCACGTGCCGGAGGCGCCAAGCGCCGCGAACAGCGCGAACCAGGCGATGGATCCGGGCGACAGCGCCATCAGACGACGGCGTAGTTCAGCAATGGCTTCACCGAGCCCCACTCCTTGCAGCTCGGACACTGCCAGTGGTGGCTGCGCGCGCCGAAACCGCAGCGATTGCAGCGATAGCTCGGATTGCGCACCAGCAGTTGCTCGGTCACATGCTTGAGATCGTGCAGGGTCGCGGTGGGGTCGGTGTTGTCGGCCAGGCTCAGGTCGATCAGCGCCGCTTCGCCGCGCACCGACGGGCGCTCCTTGAGCTGACGGGCAAGATAATCGCGGGCCGCATGCACGCCTTCCGCGGCTTCGACCAGCCGGGTCAGCGCCAGCACCGGCGAGATGCCGCGGTAGTGTTCGCACATCTCGGTCAGGAAGGTGCGCGCTCCGCTGGGATCGCCGACTTTTTCGTAGCAGACCAGTAGCGACGGCAGGATATCGGGCAGGTAATCCGGGTCGTGACGCGCGGCGCGCTCGTAAGCCCGGATGGCGGCCGGATAGCGGCCGGCATCGAACTCGATCCGGCCTTCCAGCATGCCGGCGCGGACGGTATTGGAATCGGCGGCATAGGCGCGCGCGATCGCGGCACGCGCCTCATCGCTGTCGCCGGCGGTGCGGTGGCGCTCGGCCAGCTCGCACTCGAACTGCGCGATCAGCTTGCCCATCGGCTCGCCGGTCACCGCTTCGTAACGCGATGCCTTGTCGATCGCCTGCTGCCAGTCGCGTTCGGCCTGATAGATGCCGATCAGATGACGCAGCGCCTGCGGCGCGCGGTCGTCGAGTCTGGACAGATCGGTGAACACCGTCTCGGCGCGATCGAGCAGACCGGAGCGCATGTAGTCCTCGCCCAATGCGAGCAGCGCCTGCACTTTCTGCTGATCGTTGATGTCGGAGCGCTGTACCAGACCCTGATGCAGGCGGATCGCGCGATCGACTTCGCCGCGGCGGCGGAACAGATGTCCCAGCGCGACCTGGGTCTCGAAGGTGTCCTTGTCCAGTTCGGCGACATGCAGGAACAGTTCGATCGCCTTGTCCGGCTGCTCGTTGAGCAGGTAATTCAGGCCGCGGAAGTAAGTGGTCGACAGGCGGCTGACCTGGTGGTCGCTGTGGCGCTCGCCGCCGCGGCGGCCGATGACCCAACCGATCACCGCCGCCAGCGGGATCAGCAGGAAATACCAGAACCACTCGGAGATGAAGGCCATCTCAAGTCTCCGGCGGAGCGGACAAGGAAGGGAGTGCGACAGTGTCCGTGTGCGGCGTTTCGGGATTCTGACCGGGCTTCTGCGCCTGCTTCTCGAAGCGACGCAGCGTCCCGCGCAGCGGCAGGACCACCGAAGCGACGATAGCCAAGGCACCGACGAGCACGCCGACCAGCAAAGTGCAGAGCAGGATCACGCCGAGCCCCGCCTTCACTTCGACGACGCCCAGATCGACCGTGACCGCTTCGGCGTTCAGCACGCCGAGCACCAACCCGACGGCCAGGAACACGATGGCGATGAGCAGACGCAAAGGGCGCATGGGTAAAGGCGGGCCACGTTTGAGGTCGGAACGGGCATCAGTGTATGCCGCCGGAAGGACGAAAACGATGGATGCCGCTGTCGGCCGGCAGAAGACCGGAGCGGATCATCAGAGGGCAAGGAGGAAATTCGGGGCGCTATGGTTCGTCGCGTCGACGCCGCCGCAGGCGATGAAACTCAATCTTCCGGCGGAAGGGGAACCACGTCGCTGACCCGGTCGCGGAGTTCCTTGCCGGGCTTGAAGTGCGGCACGTGCTTGCCGGGCAGCGCCACGGCGTCGCCGGTCTTGGGATTGCGACCGGTGCGCGGCGGACGGTAATGCAGGGAGAAGCTGCCGAAGCCGCGGATCTCGATCCGTTCGCCCTCGGCCAGCGAGCCGCCCATCATTTCCAGCAACGACTTGACCGCGAGATCGACGTCGTCGGCCTTCAGATGACTCTGACGCTGGGACAGGATCTCGATCAGTTCGGATTTGGTCATGAGCGCTCGCAGTCCTTTCTACGGGCCGCAGCCGACCGGCGCCGCGGCGATCCGGAAGACCGGATCGCCGCAGGCCGAAGGTGCGGAATTACTCGGAACGGTTGTTTTCCAGCTGTTCGCGCAGCAGCGCACCCAGCTTGGTGGTGCCGCTGGCGGCGTCGGAGGACACCTTGGCGTACTCGGCCATCGCTTCCTGGGTCTCGGCTTCGTCCTTGGCCTTGATCGACAGCTGCAGGGTGCGGCCCTTGCGGTCCATACCGATCAGCTTGGCTTCGATCGTGTCGCCGACCTTGAGGTGCTGGCTGGCGTCGTCGATGCGGTCGTAGCTGATGTCGCGCGCGGTGACGTAGCCTTCGATACCGTCGCCGAGATCGATCATCGCGCCCTTGGCGTCGACTTCCTTCACGGTGCCGGAGATCTTCGAGCCCTTCGGATTCGTGGCCATGAACTGGCCGAACGGATCCTGTTCCAGCTGCTTCACGCCGAGGCTGATGCGCTCGCGTTCCGGATCGACCGCGAGCACGACGGCTTCGAGGTTGTCGCCCTTCTTGAAGTTGCGGACCACGTCTTCGCCGGTGGTGTTCCAGCTCAGGTCCGACAGGTGGATGAGGCCGTCGATGCCGCCGTCCAGACCGATGAAGATGCCGAAGTCGGTGATCGACTTGATCTGGCCCGACACCTTGTCGTTCTTCTTGTAGATCGCGGCGAAGGTTTCCCACGGATTCGACGAGCACTGCTTCATGCCCAGCGAAATGCGGCGACGCTCTTCATCCACGTCGAGGATCATGACTTCGACTTCATCACCGACCTGCACGACCTTGGACGGGTTGACGTTCTTGTTGGTCCAATCCATTTCCGACACGTGGACCAGGCCTTCGACGCCCGGCTCGATCTCGACGAACGCGCCGTAATCGGTCACGTTGGAAACCTTGCCGAACATGCGGGTGTTGGCCGGGTAGCGGCGCGCGATGTTGTCCCACGGATCCTCGCCCAGCTGCTTCAGGCCGAGGCTGACGCGGTTGCGCTCGCGGTCGTACTTGAGCACGCGGACTTCGAGTTCCTGGCCCACTTCGACCACTTCGGACGGGTGACGCACGCGCTTCCACGCCATGTCGGTGATGTGCAGCAGACCATCGATGCCGCCGAGGTCCACGAACGCGCCGTAATCGGTGAGGTTCTTGACGACGCCCTTGAGTTTGGCGCCCTCGACCAGCTTCTCGAGCAGCTGCTCGCGCTCTTCCGAATGCTCGCTCTCGACCACCGCACGGCGGGAGACGACGACATTGTTGCGCTTGCGATCCAGCTTGATGAGCTTGAATTCGAGCTCTTTGCCTTCCAGGTACACCGGGTCGCGGACCGGGCGCACATCGACCAGCGAGCCCGGCAGGAATGCGCGGACGTCCTTGATGTCGACGGTGAAACCGCCCTTGACCTTGCCGCTGATGCGGCCGGTGATGGTTTCGTTCTTTTCCAGCGCTTCTTCCAGCTCGTCCCACACCATGGCGCGCTTGGCTTTGTCGCGCGAGAGGACGGTTTCGCCGAAGCCGTTTTCGAGGGAGTCCAGCGCCACCTTGACGATGTCGCCGACTGCGACGTCGATTTCGCCGGCGTCGTTACGGAACTGTTCGATCGGGACGATGCCCTCGGACTTGAGGCCGGCGTTGATGACCACCACGTCGGTGCGCACATCGACGACGGTGCCGACCACGATGGAGCCGGGCTTGAGCTTGGACAGATTGGCTGCCGCGCTCGCTTCGAACAGTTCTGCGAATGATTCGGTCATGGATTGATTGCTCGGTAGATGACATAGACCGGGGTGTCTGTCCGTCGCAAAGACCTCTGTGCAAGAGAATCCGCGTGGAACTCGACGCTTTGGAACCGGTCCACCCGTAGGGGCCTGGCGGGATTGCCTGTGGCCATGAAGAGTGAGGATTGGAAAAACCGCCGCATCGCTGCTTTCGCAACGGACGCGACGGGCCTTGACTGCTGCGTGAAGCGCTTGCTCGCGCCTGAGCGACTCAGGGATGCGCGCCGGGCACGATGGCCAGGACGCGCTCGACGACCGTATCGATGCCGAGGCCGGTGGTGTCGATGCAAACGGCGTCGTCGGCCGGTCGCAAGGGCGCCACCGCGCGATTGGCATCGCGGGCGTCGCGGGCGAGAATTTCCCGCAGCAGGTCGTCGAAGATAACGGAAACCCCCTTGTCTTTCAACTGCTTATACCGCCTTTCGGCCCGCTCGTCGGGGCTGGCGGTCAAAAACACCTTGTAGGGGGCGTCGGGGAAGATCACGGTGCCCATATCGCGCCCGTCGGCGACCAGACCCGGGGCCTGGCGGAAGGCCCGCTGGCGGTCGCGGAGCGCGGAGCGGACCTCGGGCACAGCCGCGATGGCCGAGGCCGCAGCACCGGCGGTTTCGGTGCGCAGCTCGTCGGTAGCGTCCACCCCGTTCACGATCACCCGCAATTCGCCGTCCGCGGCCTCCACGAAGCCGATGTGGGCATCGAACGCGCAGCGCACCAGCGCCGCCGGGTCGGCCAGATCCAGTCCGGCCCAGCTGGCGGCGACGCCGACGCCGCGGTACAGGGCACCGGAATCGAGGTAATGCCAGCCCAGGCGGTTCGCTACCAGTCGGCTGATGGTGCCCTTGCCGGAACCCGAAGGGCCGTCGATGGTGAGAACATCGACGCGAGCGGCGCGGGAGGCCGAATCGGATACGGCGTGATCGGGCATGTCGGGCTCGGCAGCGATGCGGGGACGCCATTGTAGCCGGCAGCTCGACCGACCCGCGGCCCGGCGACGCGATTCTCTTGTCGCAACCACTTGAATCGCCTGCGAAATGACGGCAGAATAGCCGGCTGAATTTGCCATCCGCGTCATTCCCATCCACTCAACTGCGTTATCGCCGAGGTTCCCCATGAAGGTCTTGTCCTCCCTGAAGTCGGCGAAGGCCCGTCACCGCGACTGCAAAGTCGTCCGCCGCCGTGGCAAGGTCTTCGTGATCTGCAAGTCGAATCCGCGTTTCAAAGCGCGCCAGCGCTGAAACCGAACAAGTTCGCCCAAAGCGCGTCAGCGCTGAAACCGGACAGGTCTGGTCAAAGCGCGTCAGCACTGAAACCGGACGGATCGACGAGCACGCTCCGATACATCTATATATCAGCTGTGCTGCAGATCCCGACAAAGGCCGCCTCGCGCGGCCTTTGTCGCGTCTGGCGTCCCGGTTCAGCGGCGATCCGCCATGGATCGCGCGGGCTCTCGGGATGCGCTTACAATCGGCCACGCACGGTTGGGCACCCGCGCTTCGCACGCCATCCGTATTTCGCACCCGTTTCCACGATTGAGGAGATCCCCCATGCGTCAGCTCCCCGCCGCCATTCTCGCCGCTGTCCTGTTCGCGGCGGCCGCCCCGCAGGCATCCGCCGAAACCCTGCTGATCGAACGCGTCGGCGAAGAAGCCAGCATGGCCCTGCCCGCTCGCGGCATGCGCATGGCCGATGTCGAACGCAAATTCGGTGCGCCGGTCCAACGTCTCGACCCGCGTGGCGGCCAGAAGCGCCAGTGGCCCTCGATCAACCGCTGGACCTATTCGAATTTCGTCGTCTATTTCGAGAAGGATCGGGTGATCGACGCCGTCGCCATCCGCGCGGGCACGAACGAAGTCGGGCCGAAGCCGCCGATCCGCTGACCCTTATCGTCGAATCATGACCGTCCAGTATCGTTTTCCCGCGGAGTGGGAACCCCAGTCCGCCGTTCTGATCGCGTGGCCGCATTCCGAGACCGACTGGGCCCCCCGCCTGGTCGAAGTGGAGGAAACCTACATCGCCCTCGTCGCCGCCATCACCGCCTTCCAGGAGGCGGTGATCTGCGTCGCTGACGACGATCTGCAGATCTATGCCGAAGCCAGACTGCGGTCGGCGCGGGTGGACATGGCCCGCGTGCGCTTCGTCACCGTCGAGTACGACGACACCTGGCTGCGTGATTCCGGCCCGCTGACGCTGCGCCCGAGCGAGGACGGTGCCGCGTTCCGGCTGCTCGATTTCCGCTTCACCGGCTGGGGCGGCAAGTTCGAAGCCAGCCGCGACGACCGTCTGGTCGAAGCGCTGGTCGCCCAGGACGTCTTCCCCGATGTGCAGCGTCACCAGATCGATTTCGCGCTGGAAGGCGGCGGCATCGAAACCGACGGCGCCGGCACACTGCTGACGACCTGGCGCTGCCTGCACGAGCGCCACCCGGAGTCGTCGCGCGAGGAGCTCACCGCGAAACTGGCCACTTGGCTCAACCAGCGCCGGGTGCTGTGGCTCGATCATGGGTATCTGGAAGGCGACGACACCGACGCCCACATCGACACACTAGCCCGCTTCGCCGCCGGGGACGCCATCGTCTATCAGGGCTGCGACGACGTCAGCGATATGCATTACCCGGAGTTGCAGGCGATGGCCGCCGAGCTGGCGGCGTTGCGCACCCCCGAAGGTGCGGCTTACCGGCTGTTCGCGCTGCCGTGGCCGAAGCCGGTGTTCGACGATGGCCGCCGCCTCGCCGCCAGCTACGCCAATTTCCTGATCGTCAACGGCGCGGTGCTGATTCCGTCGTACGGCGACGTGGCCGATGCGCGCGCGCAGGAAGTGATGGCCGAGGCCTTCCCGGGCCGCGCCATCGTGCCGGTGCCCTGCCGCCCGCTGATCTGGCAGAACGGCAGCCTGCACTGCATCACGATGCAGCTGCCGGAAGGCGTGCTGGGCTGAGCGCGGCCACGTCGGCGCTCCGTCGGACAGGCGATTCCCACGGCAATAATGCGACGGCGGGCATAGCCCCGCCTTACGACACCCGCTTCGCGAGAGGTTGCGATACACCATGAAAACCAGGACCCTGCCCGTTGCACTGATCCAGGAAAAGGCCATTGTCGATCAAGGCCGCGGCAACGCCGAGGCCAATCTGGCGGTGATCGAAACCCGCGTCGGCGAAGCCGCGAAGCGCGGCGCGAAGCTGGTACTGCTGCAGGAACTGCACAACGGCGCCTACTTCTGCCAGCACGAGTCTGTGGATGAATTCGACCTGGCCGAGCCGATTCCCGGCCCCAGCACCGAGCGGCTGGCGGCGCTGGCGAAACAACACGGCGTGGTGCTGGTGAGTTCGTTGTTCGAGCGTCGTGCCGCCGGCCTGTATCACAACACCGCGGTGGTGTTCGACGCCGACGGCAGCACCGCCGGCAAGTACCGCAAGATGCATATCCCGGACGATCCGGGTTTCTACGAAAAATTCTATTTCACGCCCGGCGACCTCGGTTTTGAACCGATCGACACCTCGGTCGGCCGCCTCGGCGTGCTGGTGTGCTGGGACCAGTGGTACCCGGAAGCGGCGCGGCTGATGGCGTTGGCCGGCGCGGAACTGCTGCTGTTTCCGACCGCGATCGGCTGGGATCCCGGCGACGACCAGGCGGAGAAAGACCGCCAGCGCGGCGCGTGGATCCTCAGCCACCGCGGCCACGCGGTCGCCAACGGCCTGCCGGTGCTGTCCTGCAACCGGGTTGGCCACGAACAGTCGCCGCTGGATGCCGCCGGCATCGATTTCTGGGGCAACAGCCATATCCTCGGGCCGCAGGGCGAGTTCCTGGCCGAAGCCGGCGCCGAGCCGACGATCCTGATGGCCGATGTGGACATGGCGCGCAGCGAACATGTCCGCCGGATCTGGCCGTTCCTGCGCGACCGCCGGATCGACGCCTACGGCGACCTGCTCAAGCGCTATCGCGACTGATTCAGGCAGGCGTTTCCGAACGACCGTTCGTCGCACGTCGCTTGCAAAGAAACGAACGGTCGTTCTATAAAGGCGCCATGACACCCGCCGCCCCCACTTCAAAAGGTGCCGCCACCCGCGACATGATCGTGGAGCGCGCTTACATGATCGCCGCATCGGCCGGCCTGGAAGGGCTGTCGATCGGCCCGCTGGCGGACACGGTGGGCATGTCGAAAAGCGGCGTGTTCGCCCATTTCGGATCGCGCGAAGACCTGCAACTGGCGGTGCTGGACACCGCGGCGCTGCGTTTCGGCGAACACACCCTGATCCCGGCGCTCAAGGCCGGTCGCGGCCTGCCCCGGCTGCGGGCGATCTTCGCCAATTGGCTCGACTGGCTGCGCCGGGACCGCGGCGGCTGCCTGCTGCTGACCGCGGTCAGCGAGTACGACGACCGCCCTGGCCCGCTGCGCGACCGGGTGCTGATGCATCACCAGCGCTGGCGCGGCGAACTGGTCCGCGCCATCGACATGGCGATGACCGCCGGCGAATTGCGCGGCGACCTGGACGCCGGGCAGTTCTCCTTCGAAATCAACGCTATCGCGCTGGCCGTCCAGCACGACATGGCGATCACCGACATCGACGCCGCCACCGCGCACGGCCAGCGGATGTTCGATCGACTCCTGCTGGGCTATCTGGTCCAGCCTCAACCCCAGCCCCTGCCCCACCAAGACTGATCGCCTCCCCCACGGAGATTCGCCATGGCTTCCGCATTCGCCAAAATTAGCACGACCGTTCGTAATTTATTGATCCTTTACGCCGCACGCATCGGCTTTCTGATCGGGGGGCGGCTGCTGCCGGAGACCACGCTTGTGCGCGCCGCAAGGATCTTCAGCACGCCGTTCCGTTCCAGTCGCGAGCGCGCGGCCAGCGCGCCGACCGCGGGCGCGCGCGAAGAGCGACTGATCGTCGACGGCATCGGGATCGCCACCTATCAGTGGGGCGATCCGACACTGCAGCCTTACGTGCTGTTCGCGCACGGCTGGTCCAGCCATGGCACCCGCATCGCGCCGTGGATCGAACCCCTGCAGGCCGCGGGCTACGCGGTGGTCGCCTTCGATCAGGCCGGGCACGGCAAGAGCGGCGGCCATCGCACCACGCTGCCGGATTTCGCCTGCCATCTGCTCGCGGTGGGCCAGCATTTCGGCCCCGCGGCGGCGGTGCTCGGCCATTCGCTCGGCGGCGCCGCGGCGGCAGTGGCGTTGGCGCGCGGGCTGGTGGCCGAACGCGCGATCCTGATCGCCCCCGCAGCCGACCCGCTGGCGGCGATGGAGCGGTTCAGCCGTCTGGTGTGGCTGGGCGTCCCCTTCGGACGGCGGCTCGCGATGTTCTTCGAGCGCGAAACGCGGGTGCCGATCGACGACCTGCAGGCGCACCGCAACGCACCGCTGATCGGCCGACCGGCGCTGATCGTGCACGACGTGGAGGACCGCGAAGTGCCGTGGTCGGAGGGCGAACGCTATGCGCGGCTGTGGCACGGTGCGCGCATGCTCAGCACCCGCGGCTACGGCCACAACCGCATCGCCGAGCATCCGCAGGTGATCGCCGACGCGCTGCGTTTCCTGCGCAGCGAACCGGTGGGCACGCGGATCGTGTCTTCGCCGAATCTGCCTTTCGGCTGCGCCTGAGGACATGGCCATGAGGGCATGGGCATGATCGATGCATCGCAGTCGTTGATCGCCGCCAGCGCAGGCATCGTTTTCGCGCTGGGCGGTATCCACCTGTACTACACCTTCTTCGGCAACGCATTCTCTCCTCGCGATGCCGAGCTTGAAATGCGGATGAAGGCGGTGTCTCCACTGCTGACCCGCGAGATCACGATGTGGAACGCCTGGATCGGCTTCAACGCCAGCCACAGTCTGGGCGCGATGCTGTTCGGCGCGTTCTACGCGTACATGGCGATCGCACGCCCCGCGGTGCTGTTCGGCTCGCCGTACCTGCTGGCGCTGGGGATCGCGTTTCTCGCGGCGCTGCTGGCCCTGGCCAGGGCCTACTGGTTCCGCATTCCGTTCCGGGGAATCCTCTGCGCAACCGTGGCCTATTCGGTTGCGCTGGGCCTGCGCTGGGCCTGACAATCCGGCCTGAAGCCGATTGCGGCTCGCCAGGCGCCATTGATGACCGACGACACCGCAGCAGATCTCCCGACCGCGAATGCGCTTCCCGCCGCGACGGATCTTCCCGCCACGCTTGCAGACCAGCCGCACGCCATCGTCGAACGCGACGGCGTGCGCTACACCCTGCTGGGCACCGCGCACATCTCCAAGACCAGCGTCGACGTGGTGCGTGCCGCCATCGCCAGCGGCGATTACGACACCATCGCGGTCGAACTCGACCCGCAGCGCGCGCAGGCCCTGACCGACCCCGATGCCCTCGCCCGGCTGGATCTGGTGAAAGTGCTGCGCGAAGGCAAGACCGCAGTGTTCGCCGCGAATCTCGGGCTCGCGGCGTATCAGCGCCGGCTCGCCGAACAGCTCGACATCGAACCGGGCGCGGAACTCAAGGCCGCGGTGCTGGACGCGCGCGAGCGCGGTCTGTCGCTGTATCTGATCGACCGCGATGTCGGCCTGACCTTCAGGCGCGCGATGCAGCGGCTGGGCTGGTGGGGCCGAGCGAAGGTGTCGGGCGGCCTGATGGCCTCGCTGTTCTTCGACGAGAAGGTGTCGGACGAACAGATCGAAGGCCTGAAGGAAGGCGACATGCTGGAGTCGAGCTTCAGCGAATTCGCCGCCGACAGCCCGGCGCTGTACGAAACCGTGATCGCCGAACGCGACCAGTACATGGCCGCACGGCTGCGCGAGATTCCCGCGCAGGGCGAAATTCCAGCCCAGGGCAGGCGCGAAGTGCTGGCAGTGGTCGGCGCCGGCCATCTGCAGGGGCTCGCGAAGCATCTGGCTGAAGACGACCGCGATCCGGCAGCGCTGCGCGCGGAACTCGAAGCGGTCGCGGAGAAGTCGTCGTTCCCGTGGTTCACCCTGCTGCTCGCCTTCTTCGTGCTGGGCGGCTTCGTCTGGGGATTCTGGCGCGGCGGGTTCGAGGTCGGCAGCGATCTGGTGCTGCAGTGGGTGCTGGTCACCGGCACGCTGGGCGCGATCGGCTGCGCCATCGCCGGCGGCCATCCGCTGAGCATCCTCACCGCCTTCCTCGCTTCGCCGATCACGCCGCTGCACCCGGCGCTGGCCTCGGGCACGTTGAGCGCGCTGGTCGAAGCCTGGGTGCGCAAACCAACCTACGCCGACTTCATGGCCCTGCGCGACGACGTGCAGACGGTGAAGGGCTGGTGGCGCAACCGCGTCGCGCGGACCTTGCTGAACTTCTTCCTGACCAGTCTGGGCACCGCGATCGGCGTGTGGACCGGCGGCGCGAGGATGCTTGCGAAACTGATGGGGTGAGCGAACGTCGCGCGCTGTCGTCCGCTTACGGCAACGCAACGCCGCGACGGTGGCATTGGTAGCAGCACACGCCGCAACCTTAAAACATCAGCAGGAATCGGTCGTCCTCAGAGCACTCTGTCACCGAAGACGATCGCTGCGGTCATCACACTGCAGATCAGATAACAGGCAACATTCTTTCGCCACCCCAGTCCCAATCGATGCGCTGCCGACCAGAGCAGCGCGAGCAATCCCAGTATCACGACACCGGGCAACCACCACATGCCGCCGATCAGCTCAATGCTGAGACGGGCCTCGTCGTTGGGATGGGCGAGACTGACGACGCCTGCGGCGAAACGCATGAACCAGGCGGCGAACAGGAATGGATAGGCCAAGCGAAGGCCGCGGCCGCGGATCAAGATGTATGCGACAACTGCCTGCAGCACAGTGATCGCAGGGCCCGCGGCGGTGATCAACATGACGTCACGGACAGATGCACCTGCTCCCGACGCCACGCGCGCTTCGTTGAAACTCATCACCATCTCATGACCGAGCGCGCTACCCATCGCCCAATGCGCAGCTTCGTGGACGACTGTGGTCAGCAGCGTCGCAAGCACCAGAACACCATAGAAGGAGGCTCCGGTTCCGGATTCGTTGTTCCCTTCGAGCGTATTCAAGATGATTACTCGCCCCTGGCTTCGGCCGAAATGGATACCAGCGCCACAGCCGGCACGGATTTGCGCCCAGTCGCCCGCGCGATCACGCGGGTCGTGGCCGAGCGGAGATCGTCCAGCACCGCGTAGATCGTGGGCAGGAACAGCAGGCTGACCACGGTCGAGAACGCCAGTCCGCCGGCGATGGCGCGGGCCATCGGGAAGTACGGCGGGCCGTCTCCGGCCATCTTGGTCTGGCCCAGCGCGATCGGCACCATCGCCAGGATCGCGGTGCCCATCGTCATCAGGATCGGGCGCAACCGCTCGCGGCTGCCCTCCACCAGCGCATCGGTGCGCGACATGCCGCGCCGTCGCAGGTTGTTGATGTGCTCGATCATCACGATGCCGTTGTTCACCACCACGCCCATCAGCACCAGGATGCCGATGAAGGCCATCACGTTGAACTCGGTACCGGTGAGCCAGAACAGCCAGAACACGCCGAACACCGAGAACACGACGCCGCTCATGATCGCCGACGGGAACAGCAGCGACTCGAACACCGCCGCCATCACCACATAGATCATGACCAGCGCGATGATGAGGTTGAACATCATCTGCTTCATCGCATCGTCGTCCTGCTGGAACCCGCCGCCTTCGAAGGTGTAGGTATAACCAGCCGGGAACGGGATCGACTTCAGCGTGTCCTCCATCGCCTTGCGCGCCTCGGGCATCGACACCTTGTCGGCGAGGTTGGCCTGGATGGTCAGCGTGGTCTGGCGGTTGGAGCGTTCGATCTGCGATGCGGCTTCGCCGATCCGCACATCCACCATCGCCAGCAGCGGCACGATCCGGCCGTCCGGCGCGCGCACGGTGAACGCGGAGATGTCCTTGATCCCGTAATCGTCGGCGCCGGCGAAACGCACCCAGACCGGCACTTCGGTATCGCCCTGGCGGAATTCGCGCAGCGGCGCGCCGCGCAGCGCCAGACCGACGAACTGCGACACTTCCTGGGCGCTGAATCCGAACGTCGCCGCGCGTTCGCGATCCACCCGCACCGACAGTTCGCTGTTCTGGTCGCCGGTGTTGACGCGCACGTCGCGCAGTTCCTTGCGGCGGGCGAGGATCGGCACCACGCCCTCGCCGATCTCGCGCAGGCTTTCGGAGGAATCGCCGACCAGCATCACCTGGACGTTCTGGGTCAGGCCGCCACCGCCGCCCGGGCCGCCCTGATCGCCGATGCCGATGTTAGCGCGCGCCGATTTCGGCAACGCCTCGCGCAGGGATTCAACGCGTTTCTTGGTTTCGGCCGGTTTGCTGGTGTCGAACTTCACCTGGGTGCCGCCCCAACCTTCCTCGCTGTAGAACGAATAGACCTGGACGATGCCGTACTGCTTGCGGTTCTTGTCCAGGAAGGTCTCGACCTTGAGGATCTCGTCGGACATCTGCTGCTTGGTATAGGCGCCGTTCCACTGATAGAAGATGTTGGCTTCGCCGCCCTCCTCGCCGCCGAACATGTTGGTCTTCATCTGCGTCGCCGGGATGATGCTCAGCAGCACGATCAGCAGGATGCCGAGGATGCTCTTGCCGCGATGCTCCAGCGTCCAGCGCAGGAACGCCGCATAGCGGACCTGCAGACGGGGAATCAGACCGCGGTTGTCGCGCACCAGCGGCGGCGTCTTCATCCGCGCGGACAGCATCGGGATCAGGCTCACCGCCACCAGCCACGACGCGAGCAGCGACACCGAGATGGTGATCGCGATCTGCGACATGAAGATACTCAGCATGTTGCGGTCGCCGAACAGGTTCGGCACGAACACGATGCAGTGGCAGAGCGTGCCTGCGGACAGCGCGATCGCGACGTTGCGGGTGCCTACCAGCGAAGCGAGACGCGGCTGGTCGGGCATGCGCTCGCGTTCCTGGTAGATGCTCTCCACCACCACCACGGCATTGTCCACCAGCATGCCGACCGCCAGCAGCAGGCCCATCATCGTCAGGATGTTGAGCGTGACGCCCGCGAAATACATGAAACCCAGGGTCATCACGAAACAGATCGGAATGGCCGTGGTCACCATCAGCGTCGACGGCCAGTGACGCAGGAAGAAGTACAGCACCAGGATCGACAGCAGCAGGCCGACCAGTCCGGCTTCGGCCAGTTCCAGCAGCGAGCCGGTCACGGCTTCGCCCTGATCCTCGACCACCTTGACCTGCACGCCGTCCAGCGCCGGATCCTTGGAAATGACATCGACTTCTTCAAGTACATCCTTCGCGACCTGGACCAGGTTCGCGCTGCGCTCCTTGAAGATGTCCAGCCCCACCGCCGGCTGCCCGTCGAGACGCCGGCCGTAGTCGATCCGCGCCGGTTTGAGCTGGATATCGGCCACGTCGGACAGGCGCGTGCCCTTGCCATCGATGACGATGTCGCGGTACTCCTGCAGATCGACGATTTCGCCGACCGGCTGTACGCGCAGGCGCCGGCCGCCGTCGTCGATCTGCCCGGCCGAAACCGAGAAGTTGACGTCGCGCAGGCGCATGTTGAGCTCGTTGAGGCCGATGCCGTGGGCGTTGAGGCGATCGGACGAAATCGCGATCTCGACTTCGTTCGGCGGCGCGCCCAGCACGTCGACCCGGGCGACGCCCGGGATGCGCTCCAGCCGGCGTTTGAACTCGCGATCGATCATGTCGTATTCGCGGGTCATGTCGCGCTTGCTGGCCAGCCGCACCTTCAGCACCGGCTCGTCGCTGGTCGAGAACTTCATCACGAAGTAGCGCTGCATGTCGTCCGGCAGATCGTCGCGGATCGCATCGATCCGTTCGCGCGCCTCGGACGCGGCGATCGAGACGTCGCGCTCCCAGTCGGTGAACTCGATGAACATCCACGCGCCGTCGGCACGGGCGCTGCCCTGCACGCGCTTGACGCCGGTCATCGTCGAGACCGCTTCCTCGACCGGGCGCAGCACCGTGCGCTCCACTTCCTCCGGCGTCGACCCGCTGTACGGCAGCTGCAGGAAGATGCCGGGGAAGGTCACCGAGGGCAGCGCTTCCAGCGGCAGGCGCACCGCAGCGATCAGTCCGACAACGAACATCGAGATGAAGAACATCACCGTGGTGACGGGGCGCTTGATGCTGAACTCGGCGACGCTCATGTCGGCATGCCCTCCTTCGGGATGCGCTCGTTTTGGTTGCTTTCGGTCGAAACACTATCAGCCGCGGCGGCATCGAAGTCCCGGCCGCGCTTGGCGCGTACGCGTTTGGCGCGGGCGACGTAATCCGCATCGGGGCGGCGGTCGAGCAGATCGTAGACCACCGGGATCACTACCAGCGTCAGCAGCGTCGACACCAGCAGGCCGCCGATCACCGTGATCGCCATCGGCGAGCGCACCTCCGCGCCTTCGCCGAAGGCCAGCGCCAGCGGCAGGAAACCGAACAGCGTGCACAGCGTGGTCATGATGATCGGACGCAGGCGCGACCGGGCGCCTTCGACCAGCGCCTCGCGCTTGGCCATGCCGCCCTCGCGCGCCTGATTCACCTTGTCGATCAGGATGATCGCGTTCTTCACCACCAGGCCGACCAGCAGGATCAGGCCGATGAACACCACCACCGAGATCGTCGAGCCGGTGACCAGCAGGGCCAGGATCGCACCGACAAGGGCCAGCGGAATGGTGAAGAGGATGACGAACGGATGCAGCAGCGACTCGAACTGCGAGGCCATCACCAGATACACCAGGAATACCGCCAGACCGAACGCGAACAGCAGCGACTGCAACGACTGCGTCAGTTCCTCGCCCTGGCCGCCGATATGCAGGCCGATGCCGGCGCCGAGGCCACCTTCGGCGTTCGCCACCATCTCCTCGACCTCGCGCACCGCGGTGCCCAGATCGATGTCGCGCAGATTGGCGGAGACGATCGCCACCCGCACCTGATCGGCGCGGTGGATCTCGCTGGGGCCGGTAGTCGACACCACGTCAGCGACCGCATCCAGGGTCACCGGGTTGGCGCTGCCGGGATTCACGATCAGGCGCTTGATGTCGTCGAGCGTGGCGCGATCGCTCGCCCGCGCGCGCACCAGCACGTCGATCTTGCGGCTGCGGAAGCTGTAGCGCGTGGCGACATCGCCACGGACCTTCTTCACCACCACATCGGCGATCTGGCGCGTGGTCAGGCCCAGCGCACCGGCGCGTTCCTGGTCGAAGTGGATCTGGATCTCCGGGAAGCCCTGCTCCACCGTCGACTTCACGTCGGCGTAGTGCGGGTTTTCGCGCAGCAGCGTGGCCATCCTGCGGCCGGCCTGTTCGATGCCCTGCAGATCCTGTCCGCTGAGTTCGATTTCCAGCGGCATCGAGAAGCTGAAGAGTTCCGGACGGCTGAAATCCACCTGCGCCCCGGCGTACTGCTTCGCGCTGTCGCGCAGGCCATCGACCAGTTCCGCCTCGCGTTGCTCGTCGCCGCTGTCGGTCATCACCACCGACAGCTTGCCGATGTTCTCGCCGCTTTCGGTCGGGCTGGCGTCGAGCCGCGTGCCGCTACCGCTCACGCCGTACAGCGCGCGGATGCCTTCGTCCTTCGCATGCGTCTGCTGCAGCTCGCGCACCACGCGATCGGTATCGCGCAGCGGCGTGCCGGGCGGCAGTTTCACGGTCATTTCGAAGCGATCCTGCGCCAGCTGCGGAATCAGGTCGGTCCCGAGCAACGGCACCGCCAGCAGGCTGAGGCCGAACGCGGACGCCGCCAGCACCAGCACGATGGCCGGCCGCCGCAGCGCGCCGGGCAGCACCCGCAGATAACCCGCCTCGATTCGGTTGTACGGCGCCATCGCCAGATCGCTGAGCGTGCGCATCACCGGGCCGATCACCGCGGCGAGCAGGCGCCAGAGACGCACGAATGCGAAGGCGATGCCGAAGAAGAAGCCGCGCACGCCCACGCCGACGCCGCGGCCGGTCGCGGCCAGCGGTTTCTGCCAGCGCGAGTCGGGCTGCCACTGCGGATGCGGCGGCTCTTCCGCGAACGCCATCGGTGCGCGGTCGCGCCAGCCGCTGAGCATCGGGATGAGGGTCATCGACACGATCAGCGAGATACCGATCGCGGTGGCGACCGTCAACGCCTGGTCGCGGAACAGTTCGCCGGCGATGCCCTGCACGAACACCAGCGGCAGGAACACCGCGATGGTGGTGAGCGTGGACGCGACCACCGCCATGCTGACTTCGCGGGTGCCTTCGATGGCCGCCTCGAGCACCCCGAGCCCGCGTTCGCGCGCCTTGGCGATGCTTTCCAGCACCACGATCGAGTCGTCGACGACAAGGCCTGTCGCCAACGCGAGGCCGCCGAGCGACATCACGTTGAGGCTCAGTCCGAACTGGTCCATGAAGAAGAAGGTCGTCACGATCGAGACCGGCAGCGACAGCGCGATCACGAACGTGCTCCAGGCGTCGCGCAGGAACAGGAAGATGATCAGCACCGCGAGCAGGCCGCCGATCACGGCGTCGAATTTGACGTCGGCGATCGCATGACGGATGAACTGCGACTGGTCGTCGACCGTGGTCAGTTCGATGTCGGCCGGAATCTGGGCCTTGATCTGCTCGATCTTCGCGGCGATGGCATCCGCGGTGGAGACGGTATTGGCGTCGCCTTCCTTGTAGATCGCCATTTCGACCGCTTCGCGGCCGCCCAGACGGATGATGGTTTCGCGCTCCTTGTGACCCTGGCGGACGGTGGCGATGTCCTTCAGGCGCACGGCCATGCCGCCGGCCGGCGAGCTGGAACCGCCGCCGGAGGCGCTCTGGACGGAGTTGGCGGCGGCGATGGCCGCGGCCGAACCGGTGGACGCCGCGACCGCAGCCATCTGTTGTGCAGCCACCGCCGCAGCGTCGTTGCCGGCGCTGCGCGTGGTCACCAGCATCTCGCGCATTTCGTCGATGCTGGCGAACTGGTTCACAGTGCGCACCAGATAACGCTGGCTGCCCTCTTCCAGGCGTCCGCCCGAGACGTTGATGTTTTCCTGCTGCAGGCGTTGGATGACGCCGTCGATCGACAGGCCCATCTGCGCGATCTTCTGCTGGTCGATATCGACCTGGACTTCGTCCTCAAGACCGCCGCCGACCTTCACCGCGGCCACGCCGTCGACCGGTTCGAGCTTCTTCTTCAGATCGTCGTCGGCGAAACGACGCAGTTCGGTGAGGCGGCGCAGGGCCTGGGCCTCGTCGCCTGCCGCGTCCACGCCGGGCTTGGCGGCCAGCACGAGGCGCATGATCGGTTCGGTCGACGGATTGAAGCGCAGCAGCACCGGCGGCTTGGCTTCCAGCGGCAGCTGCAGCACTTCCATCTTGTCGCGCACTTCGAGGCTGGCCTGGTCCATATCGGTGCCCCAGGCGAATTCGAGCACGACGTCGCTCTGCCCGGTGCGCGACACGGATTTCAGCTTGCGCAGGTTCTTGACCACGCCCAGCGCTTCCTCGGCCGGTTCGCTGATCAGCGTTTCGATCTCGGCCGGTGCGGCGCCGGTGTACTCGGTGCGCACGGTGAGCGTGGGATAGCTGAGGTCCGGCAGCAGATTGACCTTGAGGTTCATCAGCGCCAGTACGCCGAACAGGAACATCGTCAGCCAGAACATCGCCACGGTGACCCGGCGGCGGGTCGAGAATTCGACCAGGCCGGAACCGCCGCCTTCGCCATGCTGCGGGTCGTGATGACCCTCGTGGACCTCGTGATCGTGCGATCCGGCGCCGCTCATTGTTTCTTGCCCTCGGGCTTGGCGGCGGCGACCTTCTTGGCGACCGGGTCGCCGATCACCTGGACATCGGTGCCTTCGCGGAGCGCGACCTTGCCGGCGGTGACGACGCGATCGCCCAACGTGAGGCCGGAGCGCACTTCCACCCATTCGCCGTCGTAATAGCCGAGCTTGACCGAGGCGCGGGCAGCCTTCCCACTGCGCACGGTGTAGACCGCGGGATCGTTCTCGTCATCGAGCAGCGCACTGCGCGGAATCACCATCGCATCGGCGCGCTGGTCGTAATCGATCTTGACCCGACCGAACATGCCCGGCTGCAGCAGGCCGCCGCTCTCGAAGGCGCAGATCACGCGGAAGGTGCCGCTGCCGGAGTCGATTACCGGCGCGACGCGATCAACGCGGCCCAGGAACGGGCGTCCCGGCAGCGCATCGACCAGCAACTGCACCGGCAGACCGGGCTTGAGCGTGGCGAGTTCGCGCTCGGGCACATTGAGCGTGGCTTCTAGGCGCGAGGTGTCGACGATGCGGAAGATCGGGCTGTTGATCTGGACGAAGTTGCCGGCCTTGATCGAGCGCTCGGCGATCACGCCGGAGATCGGCGCGACCACGTTGGCGTAGGACAGTTCGAGGTTGGCCAGCCGATTGGCCGCGCGGATGTTCTCGAGGTCGAACTTCAGCTGGTCGATATCGTTGGCGCTGACGAGTTGTTGTTTGGACAACTGCAGCGAACGGTTGTAGTTGGCTTCCAGTTTGCGCATCTGCGCCGCGGTCTGGGCCGCCTGCAGCACCGCGCGGTCGGAATCGAGCCGCACCAGCACCTGACCGGCCCGCACCTCCTGACCGACCTCGGCCATCACCTGCAGGGCGACGCCGGAGGTCTTGGCCACCACCTGGGACTCGGCGCGCGCTTCGAGCGGCGCGGTGCCGCTGTAGCTGGCGGCGATCGGTCGGCGCACGACCTTGACGGCCTCCACCGGCACCGCGTCCTCGGCCTTCTTTTCGCCCTCCTTGGCCTCGGCATCGCCACCGCCCTTGCAGCCGGACAAGGCAAGGCAGCCGAGCAGGATCCCGGCGCCCAGGGCGCGGGCAAAGGTGGGCCTGGTGGCCGGAAGGTGCGAAATGCGGTCGGCGGACATGGTGGGTATCGTCGGCATGGTTATGAGGTGTTGTATCAATGTATATCACCCATTCACTTGCAACATCGGCCAGAGGTCATGGTTGACGCATGGCAGGACCCATGGCACCGCGCTGCATGGACCCGGGCGATCATCGACAGAGGCCGCCTGCGTCGACGCGCACCGTCAGGCTATACTGTCCGGATTGCACGCATGCGGTGGTGCCGGCACGCAGAATCACTGGCGTGTATCCGGTTGCACGCGGATTATGCGCGCCCACGACGCTCAACGCCCCGACATCACGCCCTGACATGACGCCAGATATGATCCGATCGCCGAATCGTTACCCGCTGCTCGCCGGTTGCCTAGCCCTCTTCGCCGCATTCGCAGCGCAGGCGCAGACTCCCGCCACCGGCTCCGCCGAAAAAGGCAAGCAGCTCACCTACACCTGCCAGGGCTGCCACGGCGTCACCGGCTACAAGAACGCCTATCCGACCTTCAGCGTGCCGAAGATCACCGGCCAATCGGCGGAATACATCGAAAACGCACTGACCGAGTACCGCAAGGGCACGCGCAAGCACCCGACCATGCAGGCGCAGGCGCAGAGCTTTTCGGAGCAGGACATCAAGGATATCGCCGCCTACCTTTCGAGCCTGAAGAAGTGAGCGCCGCCACCATGACGAAGCGTCCCCTCGCCATCGCCCTCACGCTGGCCCTCAGCCTCGGCATCGCCGCCTGTTCGCAGGGCGAAGGCGGGCACGCCGGCGCCGAAGCCCACAAGGCCAAGTTCGAACACGTCACCGCCTACGACGGCGACGCCGCGCGCGGCGAGAAGATCGCCGCCGACAAGAAGCTGGGCACCACCGGCCAAGCCTGCATCGACTGCCATGGCCCTGGCGGCGGCAAGCCGATCGACGTCACCTACCCGGTGCTCGCCGGCCAGTATCAGGATTACCTGTTCTACAGCATCCAGCAGTACCGCGATGGCGGCCGCGAACACGCGCTGATGACCAGCCAGATCAAGGGCGCAGTGGAAGCTGGCCGGCTCGACAACCAGGGCATCGCCGATCTCGCCGCTTACTTCGCGAAACAGCAGGGTCCGCTGGGCGATCTGCACGGACGCTGATCTCCGGTCAGTCCTCAGGACCATCGTCGCCGCACGAAAAAACGGGAGCCGCAAGGCTCCCGTTTCGTTTGCGGCGGTGGCTGCGGTTTCACGCAGCATCACTTCTTCAGACTGTCCTTGTCTTCCTGCAGCTCGGGCTTGAACGGCACGTCCGGCGGCGGTCGCGCGATGGCTTCCTGATCCTGCAGATTGGGGTCGTAGATCGTGCAGCCGCCGCCGACCTGCAACAGCGATACCGTGCATTCGATGCGCTTGGTGGTGCCGGGGATCGGAATCGCGACCTTCTTGATACCGCGGCTCACCCACTCTTCCAACAGCGAGCGATTCGGGACCCAGAACTTGTCGAAACGGGTCGGGGTGTAATCCAGCGGCGGGCGCTTGAGCCATGTGCCCATGCGATCGATCTTCTGGAAGTCCTCGATGATGGTGCCGGGCGGCAGACCGCCGCCGACGCGGCCGCCGTCGCCTGGCAGGCGGATGCCTCCATCGCTGTTGAACAACCCCGGCCCGCGTCCTGCCGTAGTGCTGTTGCCCGGCACATTGCGATTGGAATCGCCCCAGTCGTCGCTGCGGGTCGTGCTAGGCGCAGCGCCGGGACGTGGCGATGGTGCCGGGCCGGCGCCCGTGCTCGCCGTGGTGGTCGACCGACCGGCGCCGGCCGCCTGCGGCTGCCCACCGGCTGGCGCAGCGGTAGCGGTGGCGGGCGCCGTACTGCGCCCGGCCGTCGCGGTCGCATTCCCCGGCACGGTGGCGGGCGGCTTCGGCGTTGCGGCAGGGCCGGGGGTGGCCGTCGCCGCCGTCGCGGCCGGCGCCGGCTGCGCGCGCATCGGCACTTCGGTCGGTGTGGTGCGCAATGCCGGCACGCGGATGTCCGGAGTGCGCAACGGCGTCTGCGACAGCGGCCTGACCTGGACTTCTGCCGTTGGCCGGCGCACTTCGACTTCGGTCACCTCGGTGCGCAGGGCGGGCACGGTCGGCGTCGGCACGCGCAGGGCCGGGCGCTCCAGCGCGCGCACCGTGGGCCGGGGCTCGAAGGTTTCGATCTCGACGACCGAGGGCGACACCTGCGGAACGGTCACCTGGAACTGCGGCAGATTGGCGTCGCGCGGAACCGGCGCAGGCAAGGTGAAATCGATATCGGCCTGCGCGGTCTCGGTCACGACCAGCGGCTGCGCGCTGCCCGCTTCGGCCGGCTGCGGCGGTTGCTCGCTGGCAGGCGGCTGGGTGGCCGCGCTGGCGGAAGGCGGCGGCGGCGAAGCGGCATCGGCGGTCCGGGCGGGTGAAGTCTGCGCCGGGGCAGGCGCTGCCGACGCTGCGGGGGCTTCCACTTCGCCGGGCGCTGCGGCGCCGCCCTGCTCTGCCGGCGTCCCAGTGCCGATGTATTCGATGAGTACGGTCTCGCCTGCCTGAGGGGCATCCGGCGGCGCGTCGCCGATCGCCACGAAGCCCAACCACAGCAGCATGACCATGAACACGACATGCAACAGTCCGGAGACCAGTCCCGCAACGCTCCTCATCCAGCGCTGGTCGCGAGGCGCAGGCTCCCATTGCTGGCGACCGAGGCTGGCGTACGCGCGCCAGCGGCTCAATTCCGGGCTGGCCTTGGGCGGCGCGCGTTCGGGGCGCCGCAGAAGCAGGTCGAGGTAATCCGCGGCCGGCGCGCCGGTCACCGCGCCCAGGCGTTCCTGGATCGACAGGAACCAGGCCCGCCAGGTCGGCGGGAAAGCGCCGAACGGCCGATCGGCGTGCACCGGAAACCGCCGCCGATAGCGGACCTGAAGAATCTCGATCAACTCTCCGGCGGTGAACACGCCCGACGAGGCCCGGTCAGTCCGACGAACGCGCGATGTAGGGCGCCGCTCCGCTGGCATGGTCGGTGGCGTCGCGCACTGCGATCACGCCCGGGACTTTCTCCAACAGGGTCTTTTCGATGCCCTGCTTCAACGTCACATCGGCCATGCCGCAACCGTGGCAGCCGCCGCCGAAATTGAGGATCACCACGCCCTCGGCGGTGACTTCCTGCACCGAGACATGGCCCTTGTGCTGGGCGAGCTGCGGATTGATCTCATGCTCGACCACCCATCGCACGCGCTCCACCAGCGAGGCCGATTCGCCCGGCGTCACGCCCTTGATCTTCGGTGCGCGGATCTGCAACTGGCTGCTGGTGGCGTGCTGGGTGTAGTCGATCTCGGCGCCGTCGAGGTACTGCACGCTGCCGGCATCGAGCCACAGCGTGAACCCTTCGCAGTCTATCGCCCATTCGTCGCCCTGCAGGTCGGCGGGTTCGGCGAATTCGAGGCGAACATCGGCGCGCGGCGTGCCCGGATGCATGGCGCTGAGGCGCACGCCCAGGCCCGGCAGGGCTTCGCGTTCGATGAGGCGGCGGAAATGCGATTGGGCGGATTCGGAAATCTGGATCATCCGGCTATTCTAGCGGTCCGATCCGTCCGTGCTCGTCAGGTTTGCGTTACGCGGGCGGAACAGTGTTCAGCTTCATGCGACCCGCCACAGGAGACCCGCCGTGCCCGACCTCATTCCCCTCGCCCAGGCCCACTGCATTCCGCGCCGCGGCCATGAACATCGCCTGCCGCCCGCGCGCATCGCCGAACTCATGCCACAGTTGCCCGGCTGGGAGCTGGCGGAGAACGGTCACGCGCTGGTCAAGACGTTCCGGTTCGCGGATTACTACCGGACGATGGCGTTCGTGAATGCGCTGGCGCACGTCGCCCACCGCGAGGACCATCATCCCGATCTGGGCGTGCACTACGACCGCTGCGTGGTCCGCTTTTCCACCCACGATGTCGGCGGGCTCAGCGAAAACGACTTCATCTGCGCGGCCAGGGCGGAAGCGCTGGGCAACTGAGGCCGTGGACCGCCGCTGCCAGGGGGCCGCCCGGCCGTCGCGCAGGGAACGTCTGCAACAGTATTTCCGCAACCTGACATGCCAAGGATGCCCATGGGCAACATCACCGAACTGATCGATGTGGGCAATCAGGGCAAAGGCGTTGACAACGCAGCGCTGTTCAACGCCGCTTATGGCGAACTGAAGAAACTCGCCCGGGCGCGGCTGTCGCGCTCCGGTCCGTTGACCCTGCTCGACAGCACCGCGCTGGTGAACGAGATCTGGTTGCGGCTGTCGGGCAAAGAGACGCTGCAGGTGGACACCCGCCGGCGGTTTTTCGCCTACGCCGCGCAGGTGATGCGCACGGTCATCGTCGATCAGCTGCGCGAACGCCATGCGTTGCGCCGCGGCGGCGGCGAGCGCGCGATCACGCTCAACACCGCGCTGGGCGACGGCGTCGCCGGCGACGACGAAGCGCTGCAGGTCCACGAGGCGCTGGAATCGCTTGCGCAGTTGGAGCCGCGGCTCGCCCAGGTCGTGGAGATGCGCTATTTCGGCGGCATGACCGAGGTCGAGATCGGCGAAGCCCTGGGCCTGACCGAACGCACCGTGCGCCGCGACTGGGAAAAGGCCCGGCTGCTGCTGGCCTCGATGCTGGAGTGAATGCCCTCGAGCGCTTTCATCGGCCATCGTTGTCCGGTTCGTTCCCCGCATCGCGTTCGGGCGGGCGCCCACCCACGGAAACGCGCATGAAGTCCTCACTGTCATGAAGCCCCTGCCCTGCCCGCCGTCCGACTGGCACCGATTCTCGTCCCTGCTCGACGCTTATCTCGAACTGGAACCCGGGCAACGCGCGGCCTGGCTCGACGCCTTGCCGGAGAACGACGCGCAGTTCAGACCTTCCCTGCAGGCGGTGCTGTCGACCGGAGAACGCCGCAGCGACGACTGGCTGGATCGACCGACCGGTGGCGATGAGGCCACGTCGCCGTACGTCGACGGCATGCGCCTCGGCCCGTGGCGACTGCTGCGACCGCTGGGCAGCGGCGGCATGGGCGCGGTGTGGCTGGCGGCGCGCGCCGACGGCGCCTACGAACGCCAGGTCGCACTGAAATTGCCGCACGCGCACCTGTTGGCGGGCGCGCAGCGCGAACGCTTCCAGCGCGAACGCGACATCCTCGCCGGCTTGACCGACCCGCGCATCGCGCGTTTCTACGACGCCGGCATCGGCGAAGACGAGCAGCCGTGGCTGGCGTTGGAGTACGTGGAAGGCACGTCGATTACCGAGTACTGCGCCAGCCGCGCGTTGTCGGTCCGCGACCGCGTGGCCCTGCTGCGGGAGGTCGCCGCCGCGGTGCAGGCCGCGCATGCGCGGCTGGTCGTGCATCGCGACCTCAAACCGGCGAATGTGCTGGTGACTGCCATCGGGGAAGTGAAACTGCTGGATTTCGGCATCGCCAAGCTGATTGATGACGAGAGCGACGAGAGTCCCGCCCTGACCCTGCTCGGAGGCCGCGCCGCCACGCCCGATTACGCCGCACCGGAGCAACTTGAGGGCGGCGCGATCACGGTCGCCACCGACGTGTATGCCCTGGGCGTGATGCTCTACGAATTGCTGGCCGGACAGCGCCCGTTCCCCACCCGTTCGCGGCTGGGACGGATGATCGAACAACGCGAAGACGCGCCGCTGGCGTCGAGCCGCACCAGCGGCAAACGACGCGGCGAACTTGCAGGCGATCTCGACGCCATCCTCGCCAAGGCCATGGCCATCGACCCGGCGCAGCGCTACGCCTCGGCCGATGCGTTTTCGGAAGACCTCCACCGCTATCTGTCGCATCAGCCGATCCAGGCCCAGCGCATCGGCCGCTGGCAGCGCGCGCGGAAGTTCGTCCGCCGCCACCGCCAGGGCGTGGCGGTCGCCTGTCTGCTGCTGGTCGCGCTGGGCGCCGGCGTGGGCGGCGTGCTCTGGCAGGCGCAGCGCGCGACCGAAGAAGCGCGCCGCGCCAGCACGATCAAGGACTTCCTGATCGAAATCTTCGCCGCGAGCGACCCGCGCATCGCCTCCGACCAGCCTCGCGGCAGCATCAGCGCGAAAGCCCTGCTGGATGCCGGCGCGGCGAAGATCGAATCGCGGTTCGCCGACGATCCCGACGTGCAGATCGAACTGCTGCGTACGGTCGCCGACATCTACGCGCAGCTCGGCGAGGACGAACGCTACGAGGCGCTGCAGGCGCTGCAGCTGAAAAAAGTGCGCGAACGCTACGGCCCGCTGCATCCGAACATCCTCAACGGCGCGGTGGAAGCATCGACGCGCGCCTGCAGTGCGGGCGACGACGCCCGCTGCAAAGCCACGCTCGCTGAAGCCGACAAGCTGGTGAGCGCCGCCGGCGATAAAGACCCCGAGCTGCGCGCCTACTGGTGGATCAGCCGAGGGCAACATCTCCAACGCCAGGACGGCCGCGGCGACGATGCGCGGCAGGCGTTCGAGCGCGCAGTCGCGCTCTTCCGCAAACACGCGCCGCGTTCGCGCGGGCACGTCACCGCATTGCACGAATTGGCAGGGTTCCTGAACGCGCAGCAGCAAGACTTTGCGCGCGCCATCGCCACCTACCACCGGGCGCTCGCGCTCGCCGAATCGCTGCCGGACAGGAACGATGCCGAATTGCAGACGCTGTACGCCAACCTCGGCCTGATCCATCAACAGCTCGGCCAATTCGCCGAGGCCGCCATCGCGTTCCGGAAATCCGCGGACATCGCCGACCGCACCACCGGCGCGGAATTTCCCACCGCCTGGGTGCCGCGCGCGAACGCCGCGCGCACCCTGCATCTGATCGGTCAGCGCGACGCGGCGCATCTCGAATTCAAACGCCTGCTGCCGCTGCTGCCCGTCGACGGCAGCCATCCGCTGGAAGCGGCGACCGTGCGCATGCATTACGGCGAACGGATGGCCAGCGAAGGCCAGGCAGCGGCCGGCATCGCAGCACTGGAGGCAGTGGAACGCACCTACGTGCAGCAGTCCGCATTCTCTTTCCAGTTGCGGTTGACGCGACGGTTCCTGGGCGAGGCGTATGCGCGCGCCGGCCGCAACGACGACGCCGGACGCATGCTGAAAGCATCGCTCGACGAGTACCTGGCCCATCAGCAGGACCGCGAACAGGCGGTGATGGCGATCCGCGAAAGCTGGGGACGCTGGCTGGTGGACAACGACAGACTGGACGAGGCGCAGACTCAGTTCGCGACCATCGCCGATCACGCCGACGGCCGCACGCTGGCGCATATCGCGCTGGCCCATGGTGGACTGGCGCGCGTGGCGCTGGCCAGGCGCGACCGCGCCGTCGCCTGGCGCGAAAGCACCGAGGCAATGGAAACGTGGAACAACGTCGCCGGTTTCCGGGACGTGCGCATGGGGCCGTATCTGCAACGGATACGCGCCGACGTGCTGGCGGCCAGCGGAGATGTCGCCGCCGCCCAGGCGCTGGAGGACGAAGCCGCCGCCGCGAGCGCGCGCTACGACCATCCCGACAGCCCCACGGTCGTACGCCGGCGGATGGCCGCGCAGCAATAACCTCATTGCAGCCGGCAGCAGGCCGCCCCGCACAGCCCGCACAGCCCCGGCCAATCCTGCGCCGGGCCACGACAAAAATAAATTCGGCGCCATGTCCGGTTCGCATGGCCAACCCCCGTTCGGCAGTGGTCCTTCACATCACGGATCGCCGACATGCCCCGCAACCACTTCGCCCTCGCCCTCGTCCTGACGCTCGTCGCCTGCATCGGCACCGCCCACGCCGGCTCCAAACAGCGCCCGACCCTGCCGCGCAAGAGCAGCGACGCGCGCGTCGCCGTCGCGATCTACGAATTCACCAGCAACCTGCCCGAAATCTCGCCACGCGGCGCCACCGAACAGTTCAAGACCGCGCTGGTGCAGAGCGGCCAGTTCCGCGTGGTGGAGCGCGCCAAGCTCGATCGCGGCGTGGTCCGCGAAAAGCAGATGAACGCCGCCGGGCAGACCACCGGCAGCACGTCCCACCAGCAGTTGCGCGGCGCCGAATACATCTTCGAGGCCGAAATCACCGAATTGGGCAGTGGCACCCGCACCAGCAGCAACGGCGTGAACATCGGCGGCCTGCAGATCGGCGGCGCCAGCAACCGCGACGAATTCGGCATCGACGTCAGCATCGTCGATGCCAATACCGGCGATGTGGTCGACGCCATCAGCGTGCGCAAGCGCCTGAAAGGCGCGGCGCGCAGCGTCGGCGGCATCGGCGCGCTCATCAACCGCGTCCGCGCCGAGAAAGGCAAGGGCGGCGTGGCCTACAGCCCCGAAGTGCAGCACCAGTCCACCAGCAAGGACAACTTCGACGTAGTGCTGCGCGAGGCCATCGAAGAAGCCGTCCATGAGCTGGCGAAGCGTTTCGACGCCAGCGTCGCCGACAGCAAGTAATCCGGAGCCACGATCATGCGCATCCATCACACCATGTCGCTGCTCGCACTGGCGCTGACCGCCGCCTGCGGCACCGCCGACGCACAGCAGGGCTACGGTTACCCGCAGCAGTCCGGGCCGGCCGCGCCTTCCACCATTCCCGGTCGCGGCGACAGCGAAGCGCGCGTGCCGGTCGTGGACCCGGCGCCGGTCGCGATGCCCAAGCCGCGCAAGCCTAAGCCGCAACCGCAACCGTCGCCCTGGGGCGGCACCGCACCGACCAATCCCGCAACGCCGCCGGTCGCGTCGCAGCCGCCCGTCGCTTCCAAACCGCCTGTCGCCTCGAAGCCACCCGTCGCGCAGGGCAACACCGGCAAACCGCCGGCGACGCAGACCGGCACGCAGCCCAACGGCCCGGTTGTGGTGGTAACCCCCGGGCAGAACACGCCGCCGCCGTCGCAGCCGCCGGCCGGCGCGAACGACCGCCTGACCAGCGCCTATCGCGGCTTGGGCACCAACACATCCGCGGTGGTCCGTGCCGGCGGCGCGACGCAAGGCGGCAGCCTCGGCAGCGCATCCGTACAGCGGACGACTTCCACGGCTCTGGCCTGCTCGCAGAACGGCAACACCCCGAAAATCACCCGCATCCAGCCCGCAGATGAGAGATCGCTGCAACCCGGCAGCACCTTCATCGTCCACGGTCTGTGTTTCGGCGATGCGCTAGGCAAAGTTCAGATCACACTACCGACCCAGTACGGGCGCATCCAGGCGCATGACGCGCAGGTCCTCGATTGGGACGGCGAGAAGATTCTCGCGCAACTGCCGGACGGCATCGTCAAAGCGCTGCCCGGCGCCGCGGCGATAGAAGTCGCATCCGCCGCTGGCGTGCGTGGTTCCGGCAAAGAGGCTGCATTCGAGCCGCGCTGGCAACTGTCGCTGTTGCCGGACGTCTCCGCACGCGTACGCGAGTGCAACGGCACAGGCGCCAAAAACATGTGCACCGCTGGCAGTGACACCGAAACCGACAGCGGTTTCAAAATGCCGAAAAATACGCGCTGTTCTGGAATCGGCACCTGTTACGGCTCAATGTCCGAGTCCAGGAACTACGGCAATGTCGTTCACTTGTACGGCTATCACTACACAGAAAGCGACATCGAAAGCCCTTTGCGCGGACGCGATCGCTTCGAGGCGACGCTGGAGTCGTGGATGCGCCCATCGCACTGCGACACCGAGGTCACCGCATTCTCGACGGACGGACGGCAGGATTCTTCCGCAACCGCGCGCTTCGACACGGACGGCATCGTCGTCGACTGGGCACTCACCAAAGTCGGCGATCCCGGCTGGCTGTCGTACCGCGCCAACTGCAAAGTGTGGGTGCCGGTGGGGCTGGGTGCGCAATGAGCACGCGGATATCCCTTTTCATCGGCATGACGGCCGCCTGCGCATGCGCTTCAGCACAGACGCCGGGGCCAGCGGCACGGGCACCCGTACCGCAACCGATCGCACCATCGACGCTGCCTTACGAGGGATATCGGTACGGCGACCACTATCCGTACACGATCGACCACCCGCAATACGGATACGACACACGCGGTCCGTGCATTGCACAGGGCACGTTGCAAGACACATCAAGCGAAACGTCAGAGTCGACCGGATCCGGTGAGAACGCCACGCCGAACGCCATCGACTGGTGCGCGCTTGCGCCCTACCAGCCCCGTTACGCGCCGCAGATTCCAGCGTCGTGGTGGTGGCATCACCGCACACCGTGGCGCTACGGGAGAACGCGGTGAGCGTCCTGCGCATCGCACTGCATGGCGTTCGCATCGGCCTGCTGATTCTGCTGATCCTGCAATCGATGCAGATGGTGTCCGCGCTGCGGATGCTCGATGGCCCGGACGCTTTCGATGTCAGCCCGTTCCTGCTGGCCGCACTGATTTTCAAATCGATATTGCTGCTCGCGAACCTCGGTTTGCTGTGCCTGGCGCACTACGCCGTCCGCAGATCGCGACCGACACCGCCTTCGCCCACCCTTCGTCCCGATTTCAATGGAGAGTCATCATGAAGCTCATCGCCCTTCCGCTCTCGGCCTGCCTGATCTTCGCAGCGAACACCGCGCACGCGCTCGATCCAGTCTGCGAGGTCTATCTGCGCGCTGCCGAGAAATCCGCACAGCAACCCGCGCGCCACACCATCACCGAAACCGGCGGCATGCGTCTGGAAATCATCGTCGTCGGCGGCAAAACCTATACCAGGATGGACGGCAAGTGGACTCGGCACAGCAACGTCGACGTGGGTCAATCCGCAGCAAAGGAACTCAACGCGGAGATCCGCTCGGGCAAATACCCGATGAGCGGCTGCCGCAAGCTGGGGCCGCAGAACGTCGACGGCATTCCGACCACCGGCTATGCCTACACCCTGAAAATTCCGGGCATGCCGAGCGGAGAAGCCAAAGCCTTTGTCGGCAGCGACGGCCTGGTGCATGCGCAATCCACCTCGGACGCGAAAGTCCGCATTCGCTACAGCGGCGTGACCGCGCCGGCCCTGTGAGGAGGAAGGCACCATGAATACGATCCTGTCCGCGAATCGACATCTGCTGATACTGGCGAGCGCCGCGACACTGCTCATGTCCGGCTGCGGCAAGAATGCAGATGCGGAATCGGCTGAATGGCCGGCCATCGAGGCCGCCACTGCATCCACGGCAAGCAAAGAGACACCGGTCGGCCCGCTACCGCGCGCCTGCACGCTGTTGACCATGGAAGAAGCGCAGACCGTGATCGGCCAGAGCGCCGGACAGATGGCCGACGACCCGGAGAACTGCATGTGGGCCAGCAGCGAACACCCGGGCAGGATGACCATGCTGATGGTGCAGGTGATCCGTGGTGGAACACCTGCGGAAACCGACACGCTGTACGAAAACCTCACCGGCCTGTCGGGCAATCTCAACATGGCGGTCAACGACCAGCTCGGCAAGGAAACCGGCAAATCCGGCCAGGAATTTGAAGGTCTTGGCGATGCGGCCTGGTGCTCGGCCAGCAATGCCGATCTGATCGGCGCGCAGCAACTGATCGTCCGCAACGGCACGATCATTCTCTCGCTCAACATCACCGGCATGACCAAGGGCGAGCGACAGGCATCGCTGTGTCCGCGACTGGAAGTCGCCGGTCGGACCGCGCTGGGTCGCCTCGGAGGTGCCTCGTGAGCCATTCCGGAATGTGCCGCCCCGGAGCGAGCCGCCGCGAACTGATGATCGCCACCTGCGCCGCCATCGGCGGTTCGGCGCTGACGACCGTGCTGCTGATGGGCATCGGCAGCGCCTACGCCGTCGGCCCCACGCCATCCCTGCAGACGCTGCACGATCGCGTGCGCAAACTGGAAACCCGCGTCGCCGCGGACGAAGACGAACGCGAAACACCGGCCGGGAAAAACATCGCCAATCGCGTCCGCGCACCGTTCGTGGTCGTCGATGCCAAGGATCGACCGATCGTCACTATCGACGCCACTGGCGACGCGCATTTCCTGAAAATGGGCACCCTGGGCTCCGGCACCGCCATCCAGCTGGAGCGCACCGCGGAACAGGCGATCCTGCTGGCGCAGATGGGCTCGTCCGACACTCAGGCGCGCATCGGCATACGCCAGAGCACCGGCCCACGGATCGAGGCTTATACCGCGCAGAATTCCACCATCGTCGGCGCCGGGCCCCAGAACCGGCATGGCCTGTTCCTGCGCGACGGCGGCGGCGGCAAAGGCAAAGCGCCGGCCAAGGTGCTCGGCGAATTGGCGGTGAATGTCGGCGAGAGCGGCGGCATCCTGCGCTTGTACGATCGCAACGCACAGCAGGTGATCTCGGCCGGCAGCAATCCCAAGGAAGGCGGCCGCGCGCAGTTGGGGCTCGGTGCGCCCGGAAAACCCATGGGGCTGGTGCTGTACACCGCCGCAGACGGCCACGGCGAACTGCAGGTGCTCGGCGACGGCAACAACAAGCCGGTGATCGAACTCAGCGGCAGCCGACGGCATCTGCTGCTCAGCAATCGCGCCGGAACGCCCGCCGCGGTGATGCGTCTGTCCCAGGGCGGCAGCGGCAGTGGCGGCAACTTCACCGCAGTGGATGGCGCCGGCAACAACGTGGTGTCGCTCGGCGCGAAATCGGGCGGCGGCGGCGCGCTGTGCGCCATCCATCCCAAGAAGGGCAACAAATGTTTCCCCTGACCGTTGCGGCACGACCACTCGCCGCGCGCCATGCCGCCATCCCCATCATGCCGGTGCGGCCCTGATGCCCATTCATCGAAAAATACTGCTCTGGATCGTGCTCGCGGTGGTGTCTTTCTGCGCCCTGCAACTGGGATGGCGCTTCTGGCTGCTGAGCGCGGGCGATCCCGTCGTCGGCGAAATCAGGGTGGCACAGGACAGTTGCCGCACGAAAAACCGCGCGAACTGTTTCCTGGGCCGCGCCATCGTCAATCCGCGCATGGACACGCACAAACTCAAGGTCAGCAAGATTCCTGGCGGCCGCTTCTATTCGGTCGGCGAAACCGTCGAGATGCGCGTGTATCCGGCCGAACGCCTGTATCTCGCAGCCGTCTATACGCCGATCAACTGGTTGCTCGGCCCGGTCCGCACCGCGGTGATCGCACTGCTGATCCTGTTTTCGGCGCTGATGCCCGCACGCCTGAAATTGCTGTGGATCCCGCCGATCGTGATCGCGATCTTTCTCACCATGGGCTGAACGACGTACTCAACCTGTATTCCGCCCGCATCCCATCCGCATGCGCCGCATGCACACATCGAGGAATCACTCATGCGTCTTTCGAATCTTTCCGCCGCAGCGCTCGCTTCGGCCACGCTCGCCATGGCCTGCGCCGCCGGCGCCGCACCGCCCGATTGGGGGACACCCACCCTGACGCGCACCCCAGCCAAACCTGTCGACGCAGCGGTTCGCGCCGGCGACGTTTACGTCCAACCGAATTCCCACTGGGTGCGCGTGGCCGGCTGCGCGCGCGACATCGCCGGCGGCGGCAATGGCGTGGTGTACGTGACCGGCTGCGATGTCGTTCCCAACAGCCGCGGCTCCTCGCACTTCTATCGCTGGAACGGCGCCGAGTTCGCACAGCTCGGCGTTGCCGGCTACGGCAGCGCCATCGCGACCTACGCCGGCAACAGCTACACCGTCGGCGGCGATGCGATGCTCTACACCAGCATCAACGACGGCGAGTGGGTCAAGCGCGGCACGCCTAACGACCGGCCGATCACCGACGTCGCCGCCGGCCAAGCCGGCATCTGGGTCATCACCTCGCAGCCGAACGGCGAAGGCGGCAACGCCATTTCGCGCGCGATGCCGTGTCCGAATACCGGCATCGCCGGCGGCGCCAGGGACTTCTGCGGCTGGGAAGAAATGCCCGGCGCCGCGGTGCGCATTTCGGTCGGGCGCACCGCATGGGTGGTCAACGCGCAGGGGCAGATCTTTGAATGGTTCAGCAATGGCGGCGGCTACTGGCAGAAGCGCCCGGGTTGCTTCACCGATGTCGCCGCGAACGGCTCCGTGTATGCCGTCACCTGCAAGCGCGGCAAGGGCGACGGCAATGCGATCCATCGCTGGGATAACTCCGGCGCCTGGGTCGATGTGCAGGGCGCCGGGAAGCGCGTGGGCGTGGATGCCGCCGGCAACGCCTGGGCGATCACCGACAGCGGTGAGATCTGGCGCCACGAAGTTCGATAGGCTGCTCCGGATGGACGCCGTCGTCCTCGACCCGGGCCGATCAATCGGCCCGGGCGGATGCCCGGATATCGCTCACTGACAGCGCACGTTGAGTTCGCCGATCAGCCGCGTATTCGCATCGCGCATTGCGGCCGAATAGCCTTCGTAAACAGACTTTTCGGATCCGCTCCAGCTCATCGTGCCGAGCTGCGAACGAACGATGAAGGGCTGCCCCTCGCCCACTTTCGCGCGATACACCACAGTGGGCAGGCTGGTATAGAGATTCTGGTTGATGTACAGGCGCATGAGTTCGACCGACACCGGCGCACCCTCGCCGGCAGCATCCGCAAGACCCGCCTGCAGCAACTGCGAGCGCAGGGTGTCCGGCGCATTCTCCACCGTGAGCAGATTGACGCCGAGCGTACCTGCGCGGTCGCCGGACGGGCGCTGATCGCTGACCGACTGCACCCGGTAAGCGCAGCGCAACGCCACGGAGACGCGCGCATCGATCTTCGCGGTATCGACGCGCACGTTGTTCACTTTCACGGTACAGCCCACCAGCGTCATGCCGATCAACAGCGGCAGCGCATGCACCATCGATATGGCGCGCATCACGGCGTCGCAGGCGCTTCGGTCTTCGCGGGCACTGCGGCTTCGACGGCAGCAGGGGCGACGGCGGCGGCAGCCTCGACAGCCGGGGCCGCGACCTGCGTGGTCACCGGCAGCGCGGCGGCGATGCGATGGCCGTTCAGGGCTTGCATCCAGCCCTTGCCCACGCGCGTCCACACCCACTCGGGGGTTTCGCGCACCTTCAGACCGGGATACGTGCGGCCAGCGAGCCGGACCGATGCCTTGCGGTCGAAGTTCTCCCACTGGGCGCGGCCTTCCGTGGAGAAGTCGAACACCAGCATGTCGACGGTCTGGCGCATGCCTTCATCGAGCATGGCCACCAGCGCGTCGCCGCCGAACCCGGTCCACGCCGCGACGTTTTCTTCCGGCTTGTCCGACGTTTCCGGCAGCGAAAACTGGAAGGTATAGGTCCGGCTGAAGCCGATGACGGCCTTGATCTTGCCGTTGCTCTTCGGCTGGCGCTCGACCATCTGCGCGGTGAGGCGCACGGTCATCTGGTCGAAGCGGTTGTCGAACGCATAGCGCGGCGTCAGCACGAACGCGCGCGACGCCGACTGGTTGTTGTTCTGCGCATCGATCGCGCCCAGCGACGTGTTCTGCACCACGAAGATCGGCGTCGTGGTGATGCCTTCCGAGGGCAGTCCGGCGCGCAATTGGCGCTCGAACGCATCGTTGAACTTGTAGGCGATCAGCAGGTCGCGGATCGGAACGATGCGCTCTTCGGCATTCTTGGTCCGCGCGTTGTCCACGCCGGCCACGATCAGCGCCCCCAGCAGACCGCCGCCGGCCGCCATCGCATTGGTCGCGGAGACATCCACACCCACTTCCTGCTGGTTGAGCACGACTTCAACGGCGAGATTCTCGCCCAGCGGCATGGGCTGAGTCAGAGGCTTGGCGGCATGAGCGGACACGGCGAAGAGCGCCACGAGGATCGAAACGCAGGCACGACGGAACATGGTGAATCCCCCAGTTGGAAACGAAAAGAGGACGCCCGCTGCGCAGACATCCTCCATTGACCGTGAAATTCTGAACGATCCCCGAACCGCCGTAAAGCCACCATCAGAGGGCGCAACCCTCAGCCCAGTCGATCCAGCGCGTCCACCAGCTCCGGCGCCAACGGTGCATCCAGCAGATACGGTTCGCGGCCGCCGTCCAGCGCGAATTCCAGCGACGCCGCGTGCAGGAACAGCCGTTTCAGGCCGATCTGCTCGCGCAGGCGCTTATTGACCGCTGGATCGCCGTATTTGTCGTCGCCCGCCACCGCATGGCCGATGTGCTGGGCATGGACGCGGATCTGGTGGGTGCGGCCGGTCTCGATCCGCACTTCGCAGTAAGAGTGCCCGCCGCGACGCTCCAGCACCCGGAAATGGCTGAGCGAAGCCTTGCCGCCCGCATGCACCTGCACGTGCCGCTCGCCGCCCTGGCGCAGACCGATGTGCAGCGGCGCATCGACGCTCATCGTGCCGTCGGGCATGCGTCCGACCAGCAGGGTCAGGTAGCGTTTCGCGATACCGCGGCCGTCTTCGGCATCGCTCTCGCGCATCAGCGCCTGCAGCTCGGTCAGGGCCGAACGCTTCTTGGCGATGACCATCAGCCCGGAGGTATCGCGGTCGAGCCGGTGCACCAGCTCCAGGGTCGCGTTCGGACGCAGGGCGCGGAGGGTCTCGATCACCCCGAAGCTGATCCCGCTGCCGCCGTGGCTGGCCACGCCGGTTGGCTTGTTGATCGCCAGCAGCCGGGCATCCTCGAAAATGATGCTGGCCTCCACCGCCTGCAGCAGACCGGGCGCCGGGGTGCCCTTCTCGCCCGGTTCGGGCACGTGCACCGGCGGGATCCGCACTTCGTCGCCGCCCTCCAACCGGGTTTCGGCCTTGGCGCGGCCACCGTTCACGCGCACCTGCCCACTGCGAATGATCTTGTAAATCAGTGACTTGGGCGCGCCCTTGAGCACGCCGAACAGGAAATTATCCAGCCGTTGACCATCACGGTCCTCGTGGATGCGGACAAGGCGGACTTTGCCCGAAGGCTCCGGGCCGGAGCGGGGCGGAAGATTGGATGCGGTCATGGGGATTGTGATCTGCTACACTCGTTGAGCGGTATAAGGGGTTGATTTCGCTAGGGAGTTAGCGACAGACGCATTCGCGTCGCGTCGCTCGAATGGGCCGAAAGCCCGCCTCCCCCGCGATATCCGATGCAGTACGCGACCACCGCCTCCGGGGCGGCCATGTTAGCGGCTTGTCGGCAAAGCCGGTTATCGCCGAGTGCGTCAGACACTCGTGCTGAACACGTCCCGTGCCGCCGCATCATCGCGCTTCCCAGCGCAACCGACGCTAGCGGCCGGCCTGTAACACGTTTTTAGAACAACAAGCGCTCCCGCGGCTCGCCGTGGTGTTGCAGCGCTGGAATACTTGAAGCGGCTCATGCCGCGCGCCTGCCCCATGGCAGGCCCGCCCCCTTGGGCGGGACGAGCGCGCGACGGTGTCGCCGGCAGTCTCCAGAGGCGAAAACGCCCATGGCGTTCCGCGCGCCCGCTCTCGAGCGGGGTTGATGCGCGTGAGGAACGCAAGACCATGAAACGCATGCTGATCAACGCGACGCAGGCCGAAGAACTGCGCGTCGCCATCGTCGAAGGCCAGACGCTTTACGATATCGATATCGAACGGCCGTCGAAGGAACAGAAGAAATCCAACATCTATAAAGGCCGGATCACCCGGCTCGAACCGTCGCTGGAAGCGGCGTTCGTGGAATACGGCGGCGAGCGCCACGGCTTCCTGCCGCTGAAGGAAATCTCCCGCGACTACTTCCAGGCCGGCGTGGACCACCACAAGGCCGGGATCAAGGAGCTGCTGCGCGAGGGTCAGGAAGTCGTCGTCCAGGTCGACAAGGAAGAGCGCGGCAACAAGGGCGCGGCCCTGACCACGTTCATCTCGCTGGCCGGACGCTACATGGTGCTGATGCCGAACTCGCCCACCGCCGGCGGCGTTTCGCGCCGGATCGAAGGCGACGACCGCGCCGCGCTGAAAGCGGCGATGGACGTGCTGGCCATCCCCGACGAAATGGGCGTGATCATCCGCACCGCCGGCGTCGGCCGCGACGCCGAAGAGCTGCAGTGGGATCTCGATTACCTGCTCAGCGTCTGGAAGGCGATCGCCGAAGCCGCGCTGAAGAAGACTTCGCCGTTCCTGATTTACCAGGAATCGCGGCTGATCATCCGTGCGCTGCGCGACTACATGCGCGCCGACATCGGCGAGATCCTGGTCGACACGCCCGAGATGTACGAAGAGGCGAAAGAGTTCGTCGAGCAGGTGATGCCGCAGAACATGCGGAAGCTCAAGCAGTACATCGACGACACCCCGCTGTTCAACCGCTTCCAGATCGAATCGCAGATCGAGAACGCCTACGAGCGTTCGGTGCGCCTGCCCTCCGGCGGCTCGCTGGTGATCGACCAGACCGAAGCGCTGACCGCGGTCGACGTGAACTCCTCGCGCGCCACGAAGGGCGGCGACATCGAGGAAACCGCGTTCAACACCAATCTGGAAGCGGCCGAAGAAGTGGCGCGGCAGATGCGTCTGCGCGATCTCGGCGGCCTGGTGGTGATCGACTTCATCGACATGGCGTCGAACAAGCACCAGCGCGACGTCGAGAACAAGCTCTCGCAGGCGCTGAAGCACGACCGCGCCCGCGTCCAGCTGGGCCGCATCTCCAAGTTCGGCCTGATGGAAATGTCGCGCCAGCGGCTACGCCCGAGTCTCGGCGAATCCAGCCAGCTGGTCTGCCCGCGCTGCGACGGCCACGGCCGCATGCGCAGCATCGAGTCGCTGTCGCTGTCGATCATCCGCCTCGCCGAAGAGCATGCGATGAAGGACAACACCGGCCAGGTGCTGGTGCAGGTGCCGGTCGAGATCGCCAACTATCTGCTCAACGAAAAGCGCCGCGCGCTGAACGAAATCGAGAAGCGCCATGACGCGCCGATCGTGATCGTCGCCGACGAATCGCTGCATACGCCGCATTACGAAGTCACCCGCATCCGCGAGAACGAGCTGAGCGAAGAGACCTCGAAGCCGAGCTACCAGCGCGGCACCCCGCGCAAGCTGGCGACGATCGCGCTGACCAAGGCGAATCTCAACGTTCCGGCCGCGCCCGCAGTGACCAACGTCAAGCCGGCGCGCCCGGCACCGCTGCGCGAGGACCGCGAGGAAACCCCACGCGCCGCCGCGCCGCAGCAGCCGCACCCGCAGGCACCGCAGCCGGCACCGACGCCCGCGTTCGCGCAGCAGCCCGCCCCGGCCACCAAATCCGGCGGCTTCATGGGTTGGCTGAAGGGCATCTTCGGCGGCGGCGATACCGCACCGACGCCTTCGCCGGCGCGTCCGCAGCACGGTCAACAGCAGAATCGCGACCGCGGCGAACGTCCGGACCGCAACGGCGGACCGCGTCGCGATCAGCAGCGCGACCAGCGCGGCCCGAAGGGTGGACGCGACCAGACGCGTCGCGACGAACCGCGCCGCGACGAGGCACGCCGCGATGAATCGCGTCGCGGCGCGCCGCAGGCCTCGCAGCCGCAGCAGGCGAAACCGCAGCCGCAGAACGAACCGCGTCAGCCGCGCCAGCAGCAACAGCCCAAGCAGGCGCAGCAGGGCAATCAACCCTCGAACGGCCAGCCGTCGAACGGCCAGCAGGCCAACGGGCAGCCGCCGAAGCAGCAGCAACCGCGCCAGCAGACGCCGAAGCCAGCGAACGCCGAAGCCGCTGAGAACGCGCCGCGTCAGCAGCAGCCGCGTCGCGAAGAGCGTGCCGCCGAAACGCCGAAGCCGCAGACCGCTGTGGCTGTGGAAACATCGACCCTCACGCCGGCAGTCGCGGCCGTGGCGTCGATCATTCCCGCTGCTAACACTGCCGAAGCGCCGCTGGAAACGCTGGACACCGCGATCGATGCGAATGGTCTCGAACACGCGGCCGATGACGCTGCGGACGACGGTTCGCAGGAAGCCGGCGGCCGTCGCCGTCGCGGTCGTCGCGGCGGTCGTCGTCGTCGTCGCGGTGCCGGTGAAGGCGCCGCCGCGGGCGAGGAAATGCTGGCCGATGATGTGATGTCCAGCGACGAATCGCAGCCAACGGTAGACCGCAGCCAGCCGGAGTTCGATTTCGACGATCTCCCGGCCGTCGTGCGCGAACCGGTCGCCGCGCCAGCGGCCGCACCGTCGGTGCCGACACGCGTCGCTGCCGTGGAAACTGCCGCTCCGGCTGCGCTGGCAGTTGCTGTCGCGGTCGAAGCGACGCAGTCAGAAGCCGCCGCTCCTGCGGTGGAAGCGCAGGCGTTTGAAGCACCTGCGATCGAAGCGTCGGCAGTCGATGCCATCGAAACGACCGCACCCGCCGAAGCGAGCATGCCGATGGTCGAAGCGCCGGCGGAGATCGAAGCCGCTGCCGCGGTTGTGGCCGCGCCGACGCCCGTCATCGAGGACGCGGTCGTGCAGCACGCGGTCGTGCAGCAGATCACCGAGCCGCAGGTCGTCGAACAGGCCGTGATCGAACACGTGGTCGAACCGGTGGCCGTCGCCATCGTGCCGGAGCCGGTTGCCGAACCCGTGGCCGAACCCGCCGCAGAGCCCGTCGCGGCATCTGCAGTCGAGCCTGTAATCGCCCCGGACATCGTCATCGCCCCGCCGGACGTCGCTGCGGAACTCGTTCAGGACATCGCCGCGCCGCAGTACGGCATCGGCCTGCAGTTGTTCGATACGCCCCCCGAAGGCGCGCCCGAACCGGATGCGTCGGACGACGCTCGCAAGGACTGAGGCCAGATCAGCGCCGGATCCATTCCGGCCAGATCGTCGCATCGTTCCGGCCGCCGCAAGGCGGCCGGATACGTTCTGGGGTTCGCGATGCCATCGGCGCACCACGCACATCGCGACCGAACAATGTCGGAGCCGGAATGCCGGGCGACACTCCGCAGATGCCTGCGCAGAACTGCGATCAGTCGACGATGGCGTGCGGTACGAAGCGCGAGGTATCGAGGGTGATTGCGGTCGCGTCCTCGCGGATGCCCATCCCGCAGGCACGATCGCCGACCACCCAACTACCGATCAGCGGAAAACCGTCGTCGAAGCGCGGCAGCGGGTGCCACGCCTGCCGAACGAACGGACCTTCGACATAGGGACCAGCGGTAGCGCTGGCGTGGCCGTTGGCGTCGATCAGTTCGATGTTGGCGCCTTCGCGCGAAAAGAACGGTTTACGCACCCAGCCCGCGGCCATAGGCGCCGTGCGGTCGGCATCGATATGGCACTCGAGCAGATGCGGGTGCCCGGCGAAACGTTCCCAGAGCAATGCGAGGATGCCCTTGTTCGACAGCACCGCTTTCCACGCCGGTTCGATGAGCCGGATGCCGTCGTTCACCAGGGCGGGTCCGAAACGGTCTTCGAACATGAATTCCAGCGGGTACAGTTTGAACAGGCTGGGGATGACCCGATCCTCGGTATCGGTGAACCAGCGACCGCTGGCGTCCAGGCCGATGTCCTCGATATCGATCGTTGCAGTGGCGAGGCCCGCCTGCATCGCGCAATCGCGCAGATATTGGACCGTGCCGCGGTCTTCGTCGGATGCGGCGACGCTCGCGAAATACAGCGGCAAGGGCAGCGATTTCTCCAGCGCGATCGCGCCGAAGGCTTCGATCAGCGCCTCCTGGATCGCGTTGTACTGGTCGGCGCCGGCCGGCAAGGTACCGTCGGCGATGCGGTCTTCCAGCCACAGCCACTGGAAGAACGCGGCTTCGTAGAGCGCGGTGGGCGTGTCGTAATTGAGTTCGTAGAGCTTGGCCGGGCCATGGCCGTCGTAGGCGAAATCCAGGCGGCCGTAAAGATGCCGGTCGCATCGCGTCCAGGCGCGGGCAATCCAGTCCCAATACAGCGGCGGGATGGCCAGGCGCGAGAGCAGCGCCTCGCTGCGGACGACATCGTCGACCAGCGACATCGCCATCGCGTGCAGTTCCTGGGTCGGCGCCTCGATGTCCTCTTCCACCTGTCGGAGCGAGAACGCGTAGTACGCGCTCTCGTCCCAATACGCTGCGCCATCGATGGTGTGGAAACGGAAACCCAGCGACTGCGCCTTGGCCTGCCAGTCCGGACGCGGCGCGACGGAAATCCGGCGCATCAACTGCCCCAGCCGCTGCGCGCCGAAGAACTGGATCCGAAACCGCTGCGCGCAGCGGTGACCGCGCGCGCCGGGGGCGGATCGACCGTCACCACCTGCCGTGCAGTGGCCTTGTCGCCGTAGATCGGCGCGATCGAGCCGTACGACGACTGTCGGCTGGTGCGATAGCCGTAAGGCACGGAATAGCCGCGGGTGATGGGGATGAAGAACATCCCGGAGCGGTCGTAGTCCTCGCAGCCGTCATCGCCGTAGGTGCGCTCGCATTCGGCCTTGCTCATGTAGCGCGGCGCCATGCCGCGGGCCTGCGAGAACGCCTCGCGACAATCGCCATCGGAAATATCGTCGGCATCGATGCACGTCTGCAGCGACGGATAGTTGATCTGCGCCGCCTGCGCCGGAGGATCGACGATCTCCGGCTGGCAGGCGGTCAATGCGATCGGCGCCGCGGCCATCATGGTCAGGCGCAAAGTGCGGGAACGCTTCATGCGATCGGCTCCTCAGTAGGTCATCGACGCGGCGTTGAGCAGGCCGACGCCCAGAGCGACGATACCGGCGAAGGCGCCTGCGGCCGTTTCGTTGGCGGAGATGCGCGCCGGCAGATCGCGGATCACGAGGCGATTACCGAAGTAGGCGACCACCTGCACCACGAACGCGATCGCGCCCCACACCACGAAATCGAAGAGGTTCACCGAATTGGCCATGGCCGAGGCCAGCGGCAGGATGAACCCCAGGAACGCGCCGCCGAACGCGATCGCCGCGGCGCTGTTGTTGGCCTTGATCAGCGCGAACTCGTGATGCGGCGTGAGTCGGATGTAGACCACGACGAACGCGGCCAGCATCGCGATGGATGCGCCGAAATAGGCGAGAAACGCAGGCAAACCGGAGATCGAGACGGCGAGCTGGTCGGGCATGGAACGCTCCTGGTGGGCAAACGGGTCAGAGGGTGATCGGAGGAAATCGGAGGGATGGAGATACGCAGCGGAAGAGACGACTCCGCGACCGGCTCAGGTGATGCGCAGATCGGCGACGGACAGCGGCACGCCGATCGAGATCACGACGCTGAATTCGTTCGGGCCGTAGTCCTCGGCGCTGATCAACAGATGTTCCCGGCCCGACGGCGTATCGGCATCGCGCGCATAGAGCATGGCGTAATGGGTCAGATCGAATTCGGGTTTGGACAGATCGGCGCCGAACACGCGCTCGTCCATGGCGACCGGCGGCGCCCAGCGCGTGGGGTCTTCGCCCCACTGCCGTTCGTAACGGCGGCCGTCGACCTCGAACACCGGTTGACCGATGCGGCTGCCTGCCTGCGTCCAGGCGCGGAAAGCCGCGGCGTTGTCGGGCGTGATCGTCTGGTGGAACACGAAATAGCCGATCGCCTCGATCACGCCGGCGCTGGTGATCACCTGCAGGAAAGCGTCGTCGGTCAGATAGAACCGGTGGATTTCGGTGGCGCCTTCGGCCAGTTGGATCCGGCCGATACGCTCGACGAACTGCGCCCCTTCCGGAGGCTGGAACAACAGCGCCCCGGCCGCGAGACGGAAAGGCAGCAGGTCGATCTCGACCCCTGCTTTGGGCCGCAGTCCCAGCGGGAACACGGGCATCGTCGCGGCAGGCGCCGCCGGCTTGCGGAACAGGTCGAAGAACGCCATCAGCCCTGCCCCTCCACCGACATGAGCGCATCGACGGCGATGCGTGCGTTGGCGAGATAGAACAGCGTCGCGCCAGGCGGTACGACGGCGGCGTCATCGGCGTTGAGGATCGCCTTGTACGGGGCTTCCGGCAGCGCATATCCGAGCAGCGTGGCGCGATGGTGGCTGCGCAGCCGGGCGAGATGATCGCCATAACCGCGCGCGGCTGCCGACGCGGGCAGCGCCAGACTGTACTGGGTCGGGCCGTCGGCGATCGAAAGCATTTCCAGCGCGACGCATGAGGCGCCGATATCGTGCGACGCGCGCACGATCAGTTCCGCCTGCACCGGCGTTGTGCATTCCACTTCCGGATGGTGCCGCTTCAGCAGCGCCGCGGACTCTTCGCGATCGAAATGCGCCACCACATGCGCAGAACCGCCTGCCGCCCGTACTGCCAGCGCAGCCGCCAGCGTCTGTTCGTCGGTCGGCGCGTCGATGATGATGCGCCGCGCGGTGGCAACGCTCGCACGTTCGTATCCGCTTGGGTTGGCCAGGGAGCTTACCCGCACGTATCGCGCGTGATCGGGACGCGGATTGGTCTCCCGCGCCGCGTCGACGATCACGATCTCGCGCTCGGCGCTGCCCGTCTCCTGCAGAAGGAGATCGACGATCCGATCCGATTCATAACCGTTCCAGCCGACCAGCAGGGTGTGTTGTTCCATATCCGCATAGGTCCTTTTGCCGTAGAGCCCGCGCTGCCAGCGATCCGCCAGCACGGAGGAAGTCTTGCCGATCATCGATGCCAGCAGCGCGATTCCGCCGGGCATCAGCCAGAGTGCGGCGAAGTAGCGCCCTGCGGTGGTCGCCGGACTGAAATCGCCGAATCCGACCGTGAAAGCGACGGTGGCGTAGAAATAGGGAAAGATGTCCGGCGCGGCCAGCTTTTCTTCGCCGAACACGACCATCGCTGCCCACGACACCAGGAAATGGACAGCGATGGCGACCAGGAGCGCCGTCCAGCTCAGCGTCGAGGCGTGCCTGCGCAGCGTCCTCAGCAGACGAAACATCAACATCCGGACGGGCCGTCAGTCGGCGATGCGGTCGACCGACGCCGGCAACACCCGCACGCCCACTTCGGGCGCGGGCAGGCTCTGCTGGGTGGTCGCGGCGGGTGCCGGCAGCGCCTGCGCGCCGCGATAGCGCGCCAGCACCGCTTCGGCGCCCATGTTGTCGCCGAACAGACGCTTCTTCAGGCCTTCGTCGCCCTGCTCCGCCTGGAGTTCCTCTGCGGCCTCGATGCGCGCGCCGGTCTCCGCTTGACGCTGCTTGATGCGTTCCAGACTGTCGAGCGCGGTGCGCATCTTGGCGCTGGTGCCCGAATGTCTCGCGGCGATGGTCGCCTGCGCACGCTGCACCGATTCGGTGGCACGCACCGTGTCGATCTGCGCACGCAGCCGCTCCAGCGCACGCTCGCCCTGAGTGACCGAAACGCGCAGCTTGGCGATGGACGCGTCGTATTCGGCGATGAGCTGGGAGTCCTCGCCCAGCCTTGCTTCGAGGTCGGCGATGCGCTGGGCCACTTCCAACTGCAGCGCCTCGTCGTTCTTCTGCATCGCAGCCTGCATGTAGCCTTCGTACTCGCCGAACTTGCGACGATTCGCCTCCGCACCGTCGGCCTTGAGCTTGCGCTGCGCCATGAGTTTGGCGAGATCGTCGCGCGAACGGGCCAGCGCGGACTGCGCGTCGCGGGTTTCCTGGTCGAGGATGCGCAGCGCATTCGCGTCAACCACGGTCTGGCCCGTTTCGGTTGCGGTGCCCCGGACCAGCGTGAAGAGCTTGTTGAGAATACCCATGCTTCAGGCCTCCTTTCGGATGAGGAACGGCTCGATGGCTTCGGCCGCGTCGAGTGCGTTGTCCGCGAGGACGCGGATTTCTTCGAGCACGTTCAGTACCGGCGAACGCGATGACAATTCGCCGAAGACGATGTAGACGTCCTCGCCATCCGCCTGACGGACGATACCGAGATTCGAGAGCGGGTTGATCGGATTCATGCGCAGACAGGCGTCATTGAGACCGGGCACATCGGCCACGTCGCCGACGGTCACCAGCGGGACGCTGACGAATATCTGATCGCCGGAAACCGCCATGGTCACGTCCATGTCACCGTCGTCGTCGACCACGATATGGATCGTCGGGTCTGCACCGTCGATCAGCTCGGCTGCCATGCCATAACGGGTCAAGTACGGCTGCAGCGCCTCGAAAAGCGGACGGGCGGTCCAGGCTGCAGTAGGCGCGACGGCCGAAGCGGCCGACATCGGTTGAGCCAAAGGGGTAGACATGGTGCTGTCGATCTCCGCGATCAGTAGAGAGGGAGGGGTGTTGTCCCGCTGCATGCGCTTCTCCAGCGCCTTGAGCAAGGGGTGATACAGGGGAAGCACATTCAGGGTGATCGTCTTGAGCCCACGACTCTTCAACCGTTCGCGGAAGCGTGCTTGACGTTGCGCCTCGGGCGAGGGTGGACGGGCCATGGACTCAGGTTGCTTACTGCTGTGACATGTAACGTTATATATAACGCGGGATGAATGCAAGTGCGGACACGCGGGCTTATCGAGCCTTCGGAATTCCAGCCCGGCACGTCGTCTGCGATGAGTCGTGGGCCAAGCGCGGGCGCCGCGAGCCCTGTCGGGTTCGCGGGTCGATATGTCATGTGTCTGCGTGGCCTGCCCCTGCGCCAGACGGGCGGCCGATCAGAGCACGCGCGCTGGGTCGCTCAGACCGTACTGCGAGGACAGCCGCGCCAGCGCGATGCTGTCCTGGATGCCGAGTTTCTCGAACAGCCGAGATTTGTGGGTGTTCACGGTCTTCGCGCTGAGGCTCAGCCGCTTGGCGATCTCTTCCTGGCGCATGCCCTGCACCAGCAGCATGGCTATTTCCAGTTCGCGCGGCGACAGCGCGTCGAACGGCGAGGATTCGCCGCCGATGCCCGCCAGCGCCAGATGCTGGGCGATGCCGTTGGCCAGATAGCGTTTGCCGCGCGCCACGTCGCGCACCGCACGCAGCAGTTCGACCGCATCGCCGCCCTTGCCGACGTAACCGGATGCGCCGGCTTCGATCAGCCGTTTGGGCATCGGCCCGTCCTCCAGCACCGACACCACCACCACCCGACTGCCGTAGTCGCCCTTGACGATGCGTTCGGTGACTTCCAGCCCGCTGATGCCGGGCAAGTGCAGGTCGCAGAGCACCACGTCGGGTTTGAGCCTGCGGATCATCGGCAGCGCGATTTCGCCGGAGTCGGCTTCGCCGACGACTTCGATATCGGTTTCACCCGACAGCATCAGGCGCATGCCGGTGCGCACCAGGGCGTGGTCGTCCAGCAGAAATACGCGGATCGTCATTCCTTTTCCCCAAGAGCCGTCGAGAGTCGTCCTGCACACAGACTAGGCAAGCCCGCTGGACGCGACAAGCGCCGTTCCCCGCGTCGGCGTGTAGGAAAAATCCGACCCCGATCCGCTGCACAGCGCGCCGAATGACTTGTGACACCTCTGGGGTGGTCGCGTCTCTGGCAGGATTCGCCTTTCGCCAACGCCGTTGGCACACAGGAATCGCCTGATGTCCCTGCTGCCGCGTCGCCCGGCCCGTCTCGTCGCTGCACTGCTGGTCCCCGTACTGATTCCGATGCTGACGGCCTGCGCGTCCATGTCCGCGACGCAGCCTGCATCGCGTGGATCGGAGCTTGTCCACAGCCAGTGGTACGCCGACGTCGCGGGCATGGCGCAGGCCGAGGACAACGCCGGCCGTCGCGCGCATCTGCAGACGCGTCTGCAGGGCCTCGGTCTGACCGCTACGAAACAGGCGTTCGTCGCCGGCACACGCGAAGGCGAGAACCTGCTGGTCGATCTCGGCGGCCCGGCCGGCGCACCGCTGCTGCTGATCGGCGCGCATTCCGATCGCGTCGATGCGGGCCGCGGCGCCACCGACAACGCCTCCGGCAGCGCGGTGGCGATGGCGTTGACCGAACGCCTGCAGCGCAAACCGTTGACGCATCACCGGGTGAAGGTCGCGTTCTGGGACCTGGAAGAACACGGGCTGCTCGGCGCCACCGTCTATATCGCTCAGAACAGCGAGAAACCCGCGCTCTACATCAACTTCGATGTCTTCGGCTGGGGCGACAGTCTGTGGATGATGGCCCCCGACCCCGCGCATCCGCTGGTCGCCGCCAGCCGCAGCGCCGCGCAGGCGCAGGGCCTGACGATCAGCGCCGGCAAGGAATATCCGCCGTCCGATCACCTGGCGTTCCTCAAGGCCGAGTGGCCCGCGGTGTCCTATTCGCTGGTCGGCACCGACGAAATCCCGGACATCCTCGCGATGTTCTCCGGCAAGCGGGCGATGTCGCCGCCCAAGGTCATGAAGGTCATCCACACCCCCAACGACACGATCGATCAGGTCGACGAAGCGGCCGCCGCCAAAGGCATCGATGCCGTGGAAGCCGCGATCCGCGCCTGGGACATGCAGATGTAGGAGGGCCTTGTAGGAGGGCCCTGTAGGAGGGCCTTCAGGCCCGAGCTTTTCAGGACACCGCAGATTGCCAACGGCTCGGGGCTGAAGCCCCTCCTACACGAGCCCTACACCTGCGGATCAACGGCCGCGTCGGGCAGCGCCCGCCCCGGCTGCCATCCCGAGCTCTGCAGCGTATCCAGCAACCCGGCGACCTCGGCCTTGGCATCGAGGCTGTGGACCGGCAGCACCAGCATGTCGCCAGCGCGCGCCCAGGCCAGCGCTTCGCGCGCGGCATCGGCCTCGCGCAGCCGCACCGGCAGAGATGCTTCATCCATGCCCAGCCGCAGCAATTCATTGCGGATCACTTCGGCCACCTCGCCCGCGACGCGGCCGCGCAGGAAGCCGTCGATGTCCTTCACTACCACCAGATCCGGCGCGTATCGGGCCGCCACCGCCGCCAGTTCGCGGATCTGTTCGTCCTCGCGATTGCCGGCCTGACCCAGCAGCAGCGCCAGACGTCCGGCGCCGCGTCGTGCCTGGGCGATATCGAGCAGACCCGCAAGACCGTCCGGGTTGTGGGCGTAATCGAGGAAGACTTCGATGCCGGCGAACGCCCAGTGCTGCAGGCGCCCGGGATTGTCGACGTGACTGCGGCCGAAATCGGCGAGCACCGCGGCGATGGTGTCGATCGGCACCCGCAGCAGCGACGCGGCGAGCGCAGCGCCGGCGACGTTGGCGATGTTGTAGCGCGCGCGGCCGCCGAGGGTGATCGGCATCGTCGCGATCTCGCCCAGATCGTGCGTTTCCAGGCCGTCGTCCAGCAGCAGGCTGCCGTCGCGCACCGCGCAGCGCGGCAGACTCATCGCATCCTCGGGCAGCGCTTCATGATCGACCGCGAACCACGCGACCCGCGGCGCCGCTTCCGGACCGAGCCTGCGCAGCAGCGCATCTTCCGCGTTGAGCACCAGCCAGCCGTGCGCGGCCACCGCGCGGGCGACCGTGAGTTTGACCGCGGCCAGATCCTCGACCGAATGCACGCCGTATTCGCCGAAATGATCGGCGCTGATGTTGGCCACCACTGCGACATCGGCCTCGGCCAGCGCAAGCCCGCGCCGCAGCAGGCCGCCGCGCGCGGTTTCCAGCACCGCCGCTTCGACGTCGGTGCGACGCAGCAACTGGCGCGCGCCGCCCGGGCCGGAGTAATCGCCGCTTTCGAGACGCTCGATGCCGGCATTGTCGCCGCCGGCACCGACGAACAGCCCATCGGTACAGGAGTGCGCGGTGCGCAGGCCATGCGCGCGCAGCATCGCCGCGATCAGGCGCACGGTGGTGGTCTTGCCGTTGGAACCGGTGACCAGCGCGGTGGGAATCCTACCCAGCGCCGGCCATGGCACTTCCTGCGGGGCCGGCAGCGCGTCCATGGTCCACGTGCGCCCGTTCACGCCCAGGCCGAGGGTCAGCGCGTCGTCGTCGATCAAGGCCGGCGTGCCGTGGCGCTGCGCGCATTCCAGCAGCAGGATCGCGTCGGGACGGCGTTCGGCCGCCGCGAAACGCTGCAGCGTGTGCAGCGCGAGGATGGTGTCGTGACCGGCGGGATGGCCGGGCGCATGCAGCCCGGTGTAGCCGACGCTGGCGCACCACGCCCACTCGTTGATTTCGGTCGCGGTGTAGAGCTGATCGGCCGGCGCGACGAACGCCAGCGACGTCCCGCTGCGATGCACGCGCACCACCGGTTCGGTCGCCGCCCAGCCCAGGGCGTCGCGCGCGGCTTCCGCGCGCAGCCACCACGCGGCGAGCGCCACCGGGTCGCGCGCCTGCGGGCCCATGGTTTCGAGCGCCGCGCCGCAGCCGGCGAAGTACACATTCGAACCCGTGAGCCGCCGCGAGTCCTCGAACGGTGGCTCGGATGTCGATGCGTCGAAAGCGTGTGCAGTCACGGTATTCAGTCGTCGCTCTCGCGCGAGATGAAGATGCCGCGCTCATCGCGGCTCACGCCTTCCCACTGCTCGGGCGAGAAGTGCGGCTCGGCGGTCGCGCCCTCATCGACCGTGCTCGCGGCGGCGACCGCGACTTTCTGCGGCGCGCCCTCCGGCTTGAACTTGATGATCTGCTTCCACGACCGCACCAGCGCATCGGCGAACACCAGCAGCACGTCGCCGGGCAGGGCCATGCGCAGGCCGGCGTCGATCGCGTCCTGTTCGTCGGGAATGATGCTGATCTGGTGATCGGCGACGCCGTGCTCGCGAAGGGTCGCGGCGATCAGCTGCGGCACTTCGTCGGACTTTCGTCCGCGCAGACCGTCGTCGCGGCGGCAGATGTAGTGATCGAACCCACCGGCCACGGCCTTGGCGATGTCGCGCAGGTCCTCGTCGCGACGGTCGCCGGGGCCGGCTACCACCACGAGGCGGCGGCCGCTGACTTCCAGACGCTGGGCCAGATCGGCCATCGCCGCCACCGCATGCGCATTGTGGCCGTAGTCGAACAGCACCTTGAACGGGTGCTCGTTGAACACGTTCATCCGGCCCGGGGCCTGGAAGAAGGTACTGTCGAAGGTGCGCAGGCCCTGGCGGATCGCGTCCAGCTTGATGCCCATCGAGAACGCCATGGCCGCGGCGAACATCGCGTTCTGCACGTTGTGCAGCGCCTTGCCTTCCAGCGTCGCCGGAATCAGATGCGTCCACAGCAGCGGGATATGACTGCCCTTGTCGTACAGGGTGATCATCTGGCCGTTGACGCCGGCTTCCAGCGCACAGGCGCGTCCGCCGGCACGGATGTGTTCGCGCACCAGCCCGTGCGAGGGATTGAGGGTGACGTAGCAGATGACCTTCGCGTCGGTGTAGCCGCCCATCTTCAGCACGTTCGGATCGTCGGCGTTGAGCACCGCGCAGTCCTCGGCCACTTCGACCACGATCCGCTTGACCTCGGCCAGCTGCTCCAGCGTGTCGATGCCCTTCATGCCGAGATGATCGGACTGCACGTTCAGCACCGCACCCACATCAACCCGGGTCACGCCCATACCGGCGCGCAGCAGGCCGCCGCGCGCGGTTTCCAGCACCGCGAAATCGATCTGCGGGTCGGCCAATACCATCCGCGCCGACACCGGCCCGGTCATGTCGCCTTCAACCGTACGCTGGCCGTCGATGTACACGCCGTCGGTGGTGGTGAGGCCCGGCGTGAAGCCGGTCATCTTGGCGATGTGCGCCAGCATGCGCGAAGTGGTGGTCTTGCCGTTGGTGCCGGTGATCGCGGCGATCGGCACCCGCGACGGCGTGCCCTGCGGGAACAGCATGTCGATGACCGGACCGGCGGCGTCGCGCGGTTTGCCTTCGCTGGGCGCCACGTGCATGCGGAAGCCGGGCGCGGCGTTCACTTCGCAGATGCCGCCGCCGATGGTCTTGTAGCTTTCGGCGATGTTGGTGCTGAGGAAATCGACGCCGCCCACGTCCAGGCCGATCGCCTTGATCGCGCGCACCGCCATTTCGCGGTTGTCGGGATGGATGATGTCGGTCACGTCGGTGGCGGTGCCGCCGGTGGACAGATTCGCGGTGGAACGCAGATAGATCGCGCGGCCGGCTTCGGGCACGCTGTCGGCGGTCACTTCGACGCGCGCCATCATCATGTCGGCCTGCGCGTCGAGTTCGATGCGGGTCAGCACTTTTTCGTGGCCGACGCCGCGGCGCGGGTCCTGGTTCACGATCTCGACCAGCTCACGGATGGTGTGCGTACCGTCGCCGACGACGTGTCCGGGCGTGCGCCGCGTCGCCGCGACCAGTTCGCCGTTCACCACCAGCAACCGGTGATCGTCGCCTTCCAGATAGGTCTCGACGATGACCGAGCGCGAGATCGCCTGTGCCTTGAGAAACCCTTCGACCACTTCCTCGTCGCTGCCGAGTTTGATCGAAATGCCGCGGCCGTGGTTGCCGTTGTACGGTTTGGTCACCACCGGGAAGCCGATCTTGCGCGCGGCGCGGCGCGCGGCGCCTTCGCTCTGCACCAGTTCCTGGCGCGGCACCGGCAGACCGAGCGAGCCGAGGATCTTGTTGGTTTCTTCCTTGTCGCTGGCCAGTTCCACCGCGATGTGCGAGGTTTTTCCGGTCACCGTGGCCTGGATGCGCTGCTGATATTTGCCGTGGCCCAACTGCACCAGCGACTGCTCGTTCAAGCGCAGCCACGGGATGTTGCGCTCTTCGGCGGCCTTGACCAGCGACATCGTCGACGGCCCCAGCGCGCGGCGCTGCGCATAGCGGATGAAGGTGTCGCGCGCTTCGGGCCAGTTCCAGTCGTCGGGCACGGCGTCGGCCGAACGCAGTTCCGTCGGCAGCAGCGAGCGCAGCAGCTTCAGCGCCAGTTCGCCGGCTTCGATGCCTTCCTCGCGCTGCGCGTATTCGTAGACCACCGAATACACGCCGGGGCGGTCGTCGATGCTGCGGGTCTTGCCGAAGGTCACGTCTTCGCCGGCCATGTTCTGCAGTTCGATGGCGACGTGTTCCAGCACGTGGCCCAGCCAGGTGCCCTCGCCTTCCTTCATTCGCCGGATCAGCCCGCCGGGCTCGCGGTAGGAGCAGCCGTGTTCGGCCAGACCGGGAACGGCTTCGACCAGCGCATCGACGAAACCGGCACCGAGCCGGCCGGTGGGCCAGGCTTCCAGCTTGCCGAGATCCAGCTCCAGCCGGATCACCGGGAAATGCGCATACAGCGAGGGACCAACGAACACCGAACGATCGAGAATGCGCATGATGTGAACCGACTCCTGTTTTGTCGAATGATTGAAAAACCTGCTCCTGTACGTTTTTCAAGTCGCAGGTCCGGCACCGCCGGACCCGCTCCCGGCGAAGCGAACGCCTACGCGCCCGCTTCGCCGTCGCAGCCGTCCGTGGCTGCGACAGCTGGCTGTTTCCGACAGCCCGCTATTCCTTGGGTACGAGCAGCGCGCCGGCCGAAGCCTTGCGCGTGTGCAGGTTGAACGTAGCACCGGCGACGAGGATGTGGAAGCTCAGGCCCAGCAGGCAGACCGGCTCGCCCTCGTTGACCTGGGCCATCGACGAAAACTGCAGGTCGGCGGCGTCGACCACGGTCACCCCGCCGCTGCCCAGCACCTCCACCACGTTGTCCGGCGAAATCAGCGCCGCGGTGTCTTCGTCCAGACCGATGCCGATCGCGAACGGATTGAAGGCCAGCGCCGCGGTCAGCCGGCCGAGCCGGTCGCGCTGGCGGAAATGCTGGTCGATCACGAATCGATTGGTCAGCCCCAGGCCCGGCGCCAGCCGCACCATGCCGGCGATCGGGGTCGGGCCTTCTTCGCCGAACGCGATCATGTGTTCGCTGAGGAACGCCGCGCCCGCGCTGGTGCCGGCCACGTGCATGCCGCGCGCGTTGCAGATGCGGATCGCCTTCGCCACCGCGGTGCCGCCCAGCAGCGTGCCCAGCCGCAGCTGATTGCCGCCGGTGAAGAACACGCCGGTCGCTTCGTGGATGCGTTCCACCCGGCGCGGCTCGTCGGCATCGCGGCGGGTATCGAAATCCATCACCTCGACGGTCTTCACGCCGAGATCGTTGAAGATGTCGACGTAGCGCGGACCGGTCGCATTGAGCCGGCTCGCGGTCGGGATCACCACGATATCGGCGTCGGCGCCGCCGCAGAGTTCGACGAAACGGGCGAGGATCGCGCGGTCGTTCTCTTTTTCCTCGGCGCCGCCGATGGGAATGATCCAACCGCGCGCTTCCCCGTCGGGGATTTTACTGGGACACATCTGACATCCTGGATAGGGTTACGAAGTCGTGATTGCAAAAAACTGTCATCCCGAGCGTAGCCAGGGACCTGCTGTTCTGCGCTTTTCGCTGCGGAAAGCAGATCCCTGGCTACGCTCGGGATGACAACGTGGTGTTCGCCTTCAAGCGCGATCCGCCTGCGCGTTCTCGAACATGCCCATGCGCAGCGTTTCGCCGTCGCGCACATGCCATACACCCTGCGCCATCACATCGGCGACATGGCCATCGGCATCCAGCGCGACCAGATCGGCATCGGCGCCGGTCGCGATCTCGCCCTTGCCCGCCAGCCGCAGATGGCGCGCGATGTTGCGGGTGAACGCCGGCAGCACCGCGTCCAGCGCATGGCCGCGTGCGAGCAGCGCGCGGATCGTGTCGAGCAGCGCATGCGCACTGCCGACGTCCATCCGGCACAGGCGGCCGTCGTGATCGAAGGTAGGCAGGCAGCCGCCGGCATCGGAGCTGATGGTCAAGCGCTCCGCGGGCGCGCCGGACGCGTGGTAGCGCTCCCAGGCTTCGGCAGCGGACCAGGCGTCTTCGCCCTCGCCGACCGGGAATGCGGTGATGTCGACCGTGCAGCCGCGCATCGCCAGCGCCAGCGCTTCCTCGAACAGCGCCTTGCGCCGATTGATATGCGTGGGATGGAACACGCTTGCCGGCAGTTCGGTCTCGTCCAGCGCGCGGCGCACCAGTTGCAGCCCGCGCACGCCGTCGCCCAGATGCAGATGCAGCACCCCGGCCTTGCCGGTCATCAACCCGGCGACGTGCGCCTCGGATGCGACGCGCACGAATTCGTCGAAGGTCGGCTGGCTGGAGCGGTGGTCGCTGATCGCCAGCTCGCCGACGCCGATCACCGGATCGAGAAACACGATGTCGCCGCGGACGCTGCCGGTCAGCGTCACCGGCGGGAGGTGATAGCCGCCGCACCACGCGAATGCGCCCAGCCCCTGCTCGCGCAGCGCATGCACCGACGCCAGCAGTTCGCCCGGCGTCCGCGCCAGATCGTCGGTGCCCAGCACCCCGATCACCGTCGTCACCCCGGCGGTGGTGAAGCGCGACAGGGGCACCGGCGGCACCCGCGTCGCGAATCCGCCCTCGCCGCCGCCACCGGTCACATGGGCGTGGCCGTCGATCAAGCCAGGGATCAGGCGTTTGCCACCCAGATCGACCACATCAAGGCCGGGCACGACCGGTGTGGGCTCATCGGGGCCGCCGATCCACAGGATTTTCCCGCCGCCAACCAGTAATTGGCGCAGGCCCAGGGCCTCCGGCGCGAACACCGAGGCGTTGCGGATGAGGGTCAGGGTGGGGGTTGCGGCGGCGTTGGGGCGGATGGGCATCCGGCATTCTAGCGGGAGCGGTCCGGCAAAGCCTCCCCGCCGCGATGGGAGATTCCTCGAATCCGCGTGCGCGGCCGGGTCCTATCCCCGGCCACGCCGCGGACCGCGGCCTGCTTCAGCGATTGAGCGTGACGTGGCCGTTCTTGTTTTTCATGCTGCGACTGACCGTGAAACTCAGCCCGCCGGTCGTCCGCGCGACGGTGACGTTCATGCTGATGCGATTGGGCATGTCCCCGGCCTTGATATCGACCACCGCGGCCTGCGGCGCTTCATCGGAGGCGCTGGCGTTCGACGCCGACATCCGGCCATTGGTCGCGGCCGTGCCCTTGGTGTTGATGGCGTGGAACTGCGCGCCGGTCCCCAGCTGCGACGGCAGGCCGTTCTCGATCAGCAGACGCCGGATCGACGCCTCGTCGCCGGCTTCGACCGCCGCGTCCAGCGCGCTGAGCCTGCCGGCATCGGCATTGATCCGATCGATGGCTGATTGTGCGGAATCGCACACGGGGCGGAGATCGGTTTCGATCGATCCTGTCCGTGCGTAGCTGGCCGCTGCGGCACCGCTGCCGCCTCCAGCCAGCGTGCCGACCGAGGACACCGCCGCCCAGGACCAGGCCCCGGTTCCGGTGAAACAGCCGTTGGCCGAGGCTGCGCTGTCCTGCAGCACCACGCCTTCCGGGGCCACGCGGTCATTGGAATTGTTGCTTTTGGTGCGGGTTTTCTGGCCTGCGTGGGCGGCCGCTGCGGCCAGCAGCAAAGCCAAGGTGCAGGCGCTTGCGAGTTTCAGGTGCGACATTTGCATTCCCCTTCCCCGGTGTGTGGGTGCACCGTACTCAAGGCGACAGGGCGCAGCAAACGAAAAATCCACTCGTGCGATGCCTGCCACCTGGTCCGTTCAGGTCCGGCGCTGGCAGGGTCACAGTGTCCGAATATCTCGATGCTTCATTTCGGGCAGGCTGCGCTGCTGCGCTTGCCCGTATCCGCTTTGCAGGTATCAAGGGAGTCGATTCGGCTGCACTAATCGACGATCAGACATTCCTCAAGCATGGGAAAGCCGATCACTTCCCCGCTCCCCTTGCAGAGCAACGATACGCGCTCGCCCTTCGACAATTGCGCAGCAACCGGGTTAGGCAAACCGCTCGCATGCACCTGCTGCATGGAGCCACCTCCCTGAAACTGCACAATCGCACTATCGAAGGCATCGGAGGTAATGTCCTCGATCACGCCTGACACTTTGATCGGCTTACCCTTGTAGCGTTGATCAGCGGCGATTTCGTTCGCCTTGTAGGCCGCGAATAATTCTTCCGCGCTAACCGCAATCGCATCCGACGCATCGGCAAGGTTGGCCTTCCCATCGTTCGTTCCCGAAGACGCCGAAACCGAAACTCCAGAGGCAGCAGAATCCGTTTCCATTTTTTTTGCGGCTTCACCGACGCTGGTTACAGCTGCTCCGAAAATCGCCAACCCGATCAAGTAAATGATGGGCGATGCAATCAGAGAAGCCAGCAATTGGATTAGACCCGACATTGCTCCACGCTTGGCCATTGCGACGATCGCAAGAATGAAAGCCACAAGATTCAACGGCCAACCGATGAACAGACCGATGCCGGGTATCGGCACGATGAAACAGATCCATGCAATGGCAAGACATATCCATGCCGCATGCGAGGCTGCCGGCGAACCGGACGCGCTTGTGGTGTTCATAAAAATCCCCTGTTATTCATCGTTTGACGCGGCGACGTAGCTAGAACGCAGATTGGCCACTTTTTCCCGTCAATGACACTACAGCACCACCAACGATGCATGCCCTGTCTGTTCTTACAGCATGCGAACACCATTGCCGCTCTGCGGCTAGGTCTAACCGGTACGTTCTTGCATCAGCCAGATCACTGCCAAACTGCAAAAGCCTCTTTCGATTGGCATCGCATGTTTGATGGAAAGCGGTGAGATTCACTCGGGCCATCCATGGCCCTCGCCCTTCGGGCAGCTTCGCTGTGCACATCGGCAATCCTGCCGATGTGTCGAACTCGGCGAGTCCGTCCACCCACCGCTTCCGCCAGAAACGCAAAAGCCCCCATTCGGGGGCCCTTGCGTTTCTGGCGGAAGCGGTGAGATTCGAACTCACGGTGGGCGTAAACCCACGGCAGTTTTCAAGACTGCTGCCTTAAACCACTCGGCCACGCTTCCGTATTTTTTCAACTGCGGCAGAAAGAAAAATTCTGTCATCCCGAGTCCCGGCTTCATCGGGTGAGGGATCTGCTTTTCGGAACGCCGGGAAGCGTAACAGCAGATCCCTCGCCTTTGGCTCGGGATGACAGCAGGAGGTTCGATACGCGTCGAGGGCATCGAGCAGATCGAGCCGCTTCCCCATGCCGCCCCTCACACCGACTCGGCGATTTTAACCTGCTTCTCCGGCGCCATCCCACCCGGGCAGTGCAGGCAGTTGAGGCGCGAGGCCTCCAACAGGGGGGGCATGTTCTCGGCGAGGTAGTCGATGAACATCCGCACCGCCGGCAGCAGGCCGCGGCGCGAGGCGAAGACCGCGTGGCAGATGCCCATGGGCAGGCGCCAGGCGGGCAGCACCACTTCCAGTTCGCGGTTGCGCACGGCGTCGGCGCAGATGGTTTCGGGGATCAGGGCCACGCCCAGGCCCTGCTTGGCCAGCGCCATCAGCATCGGGAAATCGAAGCCGGAGACCCGGGGCTTGAGTTCGACACGACGGACTTCGCCGCCCGCGCCCTGCAGCTCCCAGCGCTGGCGGGCCTCGTCCTCGCTCATGCTGAGCGTGGTGTGGTTGGCGAGCTCTTCCGGGTCGCGCGGCCGGCCGGCTCGGTCGAGATATTTGGGACTGGCGACCAGCAGTTCCTGGATCTGGCCGAAACCGCGCATCACCAGGCTGCCATCGTCATCCTGTTTGGCGCGCACGCGGATGGCGATGTCGAAGCCTTCGTTGATCACATCGACGCGCCGGTTGTTGACGTGCAGTTGCAAGCGCACCAGCGGGTAGCGGGCGAGGAAATCCGGCAGCAACTTGGGCATCAATTCCTGGGCGATGCCCACCGGCACGCTGACCCGCACGAGGCCGCGGGGTTCGGCGCTGAGCCGGTCCACGACTTCACGCGCGGCGCTGGCTTCGGCGAGCATCGACTGCGCGTGTCGGTAGACGCTCTGGCCGACGTCGGTCACCGCGAAGCGCCGGGTGGAACGCTGCAGGAGACGCGCGCCCATGTCGGTTTCGAGCTGGCTGATGCGGCGGCTGAGGCGCGATTTCGGGATGCCCAGCGCGCGCTCGGCGGCGGCGAATCCGGAGTGCTCGACCACCATCGCGAAGTAATACAGGTCGTTGAGATCGTTCATGTCCACTTTTCCAAATACAGAACGCTGGGCGGTATTGAAGCAACTTTATCGCGCCCATGCAATGCAATGCCCAAGGCGTCCGTGCTCCGGATGCATCCTGCCCGGCCCGCCTTGCGCGGGTTCTGACGTTTAATAACGTGTCTGGACGAAGCCGCCTCCCGCCGAACCCCTACCGAGCGACGCCATGCCCAGCGACCACGCCCTCAATGACATCACCCAACTGCTGCAGCGCCACCACGCCGGCGACCGCGACGCCTTCGACCGGATGGTGCCGATGGTCTACGACCAGTTGCGCGCGATCGCCCATGGCCAGTTGGCCCGCAACGGCCGGCGCGGGGCGCTGCTGGACACCACCAGTCTGGTGCAGGAGGCGTATCTGCAACTGGTGGGCGAAGGCGGCGTGGACTGGCAGAACCGCGGGCATTTCTTCGCGATCTGCGCGCGGGCGATGCGCAGGATCCTGGTCGACGACTCGCGGCGGCGGCTGGCCGGCAAGCGCGGTGGCGACCAGGTCCAGGTGACGCTGGACCCCGATCTGGTCAGCACCGAAGACGCCCCCGAGCGGGTGCTGGCGATCGACGGCGCGCTGGAAGGGCTGGCGGCGTTCAACCCGCGCCTCGCCCAGGTCGTGGAATGCCGCTACTTCGCCGGTCTGACTGAAGAGGAAACCGCCGAAGCCATGGGCAGCTCGCTGCGCACCGTGCAGCGCGACTGGATGCGCGCCCGGGTCTGGCTGCTGAAGGCGCTCGACGGCGAATGAGCGCCGGCAAGCACAGCGATGGCGAGGACCCGCGGATCCGTCTGGATGCGCTGTTCGATGAGGCGCTGGACCTCGAAGGCGACGCGCGCGCGGGGTTTCTCGTCGATCTGGAAGCCCGCGAACCGGTGCTGGCGGTGGAGCTGCGCGAACTGCTGACGCTGGCGGAATCGCCCGGACTCGACGCATCGGGTCTGTCGCCGCGCGCGCTGGCGCAGCCGCTGTGGCAGGCGCTGTTCGATCACGCATCAGGCACCGGCGGCATCGAGTCGCCCTCGCCCGCTGCGCCGTTCGATGATGTGGGCTTCGACGATTTCCGCATCGGCGTGTGGCACGCGCTGCGCACGCTGGGCCGCGGCGGCATGGGCACCGTCTATCTGGTCGAACGCCGCGAAGGCGGGTTCCGCCAGCACGGCGCGATGAAACTGCTGCGCGCGGGCGCCGACTCCGACGAATTCCTGCGCCGGTTCGAGCAGGAACGACAGATCCTGGCGACGCTGAATCACGAAGGCATCGCGCGGCTGCTCGACGGCGGCCGCGACCCGCAGGGCCGGCCGTATCTGGTGATGGAATATGTCGAAGGCGAACCGATCGACCGCGCCTGCGACCGCGAGCGGCTGAGCGTCGATGAGCGCGTCACGTTGTTCGTACAGGTAGCGCAGGCGGTCGCCTACGCGCACCGCAATCTGATCGCGCATCGCGACATCAAGCCCGGCAACATCATCATCGGCACCGACGGCAAAGCCAAGCTGCTGGATTTCGGCATCGCCAAAGCACTGGCCGACGAACCGCTGGGCGAGGAGCCGCTGACCCGCACCGCGCTGCGGGTGTTCACGCCCGACTACGCCACGCCGGAACAGGTCTACGGCCAGCCGGCATCGACCGCGACCGATGTCTATCAACTCGGCCTGCTGCTTTACGAACTGTTGACCGGCCAGCGCGCGCAGCGCGTCGCCGACATGTCGCAGCAGACGCTGGAGAACGCGATCTGCCGCGCCGAGCCGGTGCGCCCGAGCGAGCGCGTGGCCGAAGACGGCGAAGCCGCAACCGCGCGCCAGACCACGCCGTCGACGCTGCGGCGCAAGCTGCGCGGCGATCTCGACAATATCGTGCTGAAGGCGCTGCGCAAGGAACCGGAGCGTCGCTATGCGTCCGCGATCGCGATGGTTGAGGATCTGGAACGCTGGCGGCAGGGCCGACCGGTGCGCGCGCGCCCGGAAACCTGGGGCTATCGCAGCGGCAAGTTCGTCCGCCGGCACGCCTGGGCGGTGGCGGCAAGCGTGGCGATCGTCGCGATGATCGCCGGCTATGCGGTGACGGTGACGATCCAGGCCAACGCGCTGGCGCGCGAACGCGACCGCGCGCAGGCCGAAGCCGCAAAGGCATTGCAGGTAAAGACGCTGGTGCTGCGCATATTCGAGGGCGCGAATCCCGATGCGTCCGGCAGCGCGCAGCTCACCGCGCGCGAGTTGCTGGACCGCGGCTGGGCGGCGATCGAACGCGAACTCGGCGGTCAGCCCGATGTGCAGATCGAACTGATGGATGCGGTGGGCGAAGCGTATCGCGAGTTGGGCGTGTACGACCGCGCTGAAGCGCTGTTCGCGCGCAGCCTGCAGATCGCCCGCGGCGAAGCGTCGCGACAGCCGCTGCTGCTGGCGCGCGCGCTGCGCAGCCGCGGCCGGGTGCGCAGCGATCTCGGCGACTATGCCGGCGCCGAAACCGATCTGCGCGATGCGCTGACGCGCTATCGCGCGGCGTTCGGCAAAGATCACGAAGACATCGCGGCCACGCTGGCCGACCTGGCGCGGCTGCGCGATCTGCGCGGCGAATTCGCCGGCTCGGAAACGCTGTACCGCGAAACGTTGGCGATGTATCGGACACTGCACGGCGAACGCCATCTGCGCGTCGCCGACACGCTGGGCGACCTGGGCATGATCCTGCGCCGCCAGGGCGATTACGCGGGCGCCGAGCCGCTGCTGAGCCAGTCGCTGAGCCTGCGTCGACAACTGCTGCCAGCGCGGCATCCCGAGATCGCCTATGTGCTGACCGATCTGGCCCAGGTGCGCAACGATCTGGGCGAATACGATTCGGCCGAGGCGCTGTATCGCGAAGCGCTGGCGTCGATGCAGGCCTCGCTGGGCGCCGACCATCCCCACGTCGCGCTGACCATGCTCACCCTCGCGCGGGTGTTGAAGACCCGCCGCGATTTCGACGGCGCGCGGGACCTGCTACTGCGCGCGCTGGAGATCCGGCGCAGGGCGCTGGGCGAACGCCATCCGTCGATCGCGCTGAATCTCAACGACATCGGCCAGACCTGGCTGGAAGCGAGCGATTCGGGAGCGAGCGGCTCGGAACCGGGCAATCCTGCATCGGCCGATCTGGACCAGGCGGAACGCTATTACCGCGAGGCGCTGGACATCTATCCCGCAGACAATCCCGGACGCTGGATGGTGGTCTACAACCTGGGCCAGGTCGCCGAAAAGCGCGGCGATCTCGTCGCCGCCGAGCGTCAGTACCGCGAGGCGCTGGTCGGACAGCGCAAGCATTACGGCGACGGGCACGACCGCGTGGGGATGCAGCTCAACAGGCTCGGCATCGTGCTCCATCGCCAGAAACGACTGGATGAAGCCGAAGCCGCGATGCGGCAGGCGCTGGCGATCTATCGCAAACGCCTCGCCCCGGGCCACCAGCGTTTCGCGGTGGTGCTGGTGCCGCTGGGTCGGCTGTTGATCGAACGCGGCCGCGCAGAAGAAGCCGAACCGCTGCTGCGCGAGGCGCTCGAAGTGCGACAGAAGACCTTCGGCGCGAGCGATCCGCGCACTGCGGAAGCGGCGCAGGCATTGGCGGACGCCACGCGACGCGGCTGAGCGTTAACTCCTCCGCGACTTCGGCGTCAGTCGCAGGCTTCAGTCGCAACTCCCCTTCACCGTCACCCGCACTCGACGCAGATTGTTCGTTTCGTCGGTTTCGGCGTTCATCGCGGTGGCATCGGCATGCACGTACAGCATCCACGTGCCCGGCGCGAGCGAGACGTGCCCACTGCTGTTCGCGGACGCCTGCGCGCCGAGCGCGGGCAGCGGACGGCTCGACAGCACCGCGCCGTTCGGCGCCTCGAAGAAGATCCGGTTGTCGGTAGGCAACGAAGCGACCACGCCGAGATTGCGGGTGGCATACACGTAACGGAACGAGCACTTGCCGTCCTTCTTCTCCGCGGCGGTAGCGGCCTGGACGATCGCGGTATTGCCCCAGCCGATCTGGGTGCCGCCCAGCAGGAAACCGGGATCCAGCGCGAGGTCGCGTTTCACCATCACCAAGCCCAAGGGCTTGAGGGTATCGCCGCCATCGGGATCGGGTCGGGTCGGGCCGTTCGGCACGGGGTCGTTGGGGGCGGTGAACACCGGTTTCGGCGTCTGCGGACTTTGCGCGGCGAGGTCGGCGGTGGAAGACAGCATCGCGGCTGCAAGAGCGAAACAGGACAGCGTGCGTACGGTGGACGACATGATCGATCTCCTCGGAGGTTGCGGGTTGGAATGATGCCGCGCGGGCGGCTTGTTCCTGTAGTCGAAAAACAGCGGCGGATCCCGCCACATCGTCCCCTGCCCTCGCCCCAACGGGGAATGCGGGCGAATGTGGCCGTCGATGCGTGCCAAAAAAAATTCGAAAAAAAGTGGCGGGATCGGGCGCGGCTTCGCGACTACCTCGATGAGCCGGCATGCAGCCCACGCGACACCGGCAGCGCAACGCCCGACTCATCCACGCTTTCGAGGACACCATCATGCTGAAAACCACCATGCTTACGATCAACCACCGCAACGCGCTCTGCGCGATCGCCGCTTCGATGCTGCTGTGCGGCCCCGCTTTCGCGCTGGACGCTTCCAAGGGCGTCTACCGCATCCCTTACGCCAACGGCACCGAAGTCAAGGTCAGCAACGATCACATCGATCACAGCCCGCCCGGGCGCATCGACATGGGTGGCCGCGGCGGCGGCCCTTACAAGATCGTGGCCGCGGCCGACGGCTTCGTGCGCCACGTCGTCGACGGCTTCGACAAGCGCATCGACTGCAGCGGCCTGCCCATCGCCGACCAGAAGAACAACTACGTCTGGATCGAACACGCCAACGGCGAATGGACCAAGTACACGCATATGCGCAAGGGTTCGTCCAGCGGCAAGGCCAAGCTGAAGGTCGGCCAGTTCGTCGAAGCCGGCACCTATCTGGGCGACGAAGGCGATGTCGGCTGCGCCAGCGGCGATCACCTGCATTTCGAGGTCGGCGTGCCGAAGGCGTCCGGCGGCATCACGTCGGTCGGCGGTTTCCTCACCGACAACGACAGCAGCAAACGCAACCGCATCCCGCGGATCTGCGGCATCGACGGCGGCCGTTTCGTCAGCGGCAAGAACTACGACGCGCGCAGCGTGCCCGGCGCGATCAAGCCGGGCGCGAAGGAAGTCGCGCGTCACGGCGTGGCGGCGCGGGATTACCAGTGCCTGTTCGATCAGGCCTCGATGGCCGGCTATGCGCTGGAATGGATCGACGGTTTCAGCGTCGGCGGCGATGTCCGATACAACGCGATCTTCCGGCCTGCGGGCACCACGCCGTGGCAGGCGGTGCACGGCCTGACCGGCGCGCAGTACCAGCAGCGTTTCGATCAGATCACCGGCCAGGGCTATCGCCCGACGATGGTCGAAAGCTACGCCGACGACGGCGGCGTGCGCTACGCAGCGATCTTCCGCAAACAGGGCGGCCCCGAGGTCACTGCGTATCACGGCCTCAGCGCGCAGCAGCACCAGCACCGCATGGACAGCCTCACCGCAACCGGTTTCCGCCCGCGCAATGTCGCGGTCACGTCGGTCGGCGGCGAGCGTCGCTATACCGCGCTGTACGAGAAGGTCGACCTGGGCAGCTGGCAGTCGAAGTCACAGCTCACCGCGAACGAATACCAGCAGGCCTTCACCGCGAACGACAGCGCAGGCCGTCGACTGGTCTACGTCAACGTCTACGGACACGGCGGCGACACCTATTTCAGCGCGATCTGGAGTTCCAAAGCCGGCGCGACCTACAAGGCGCGCCACGGCCTGACCGGCGCGCAGTACCAGAACGAGTGGGAAGCGTCGACCGGCGCCGGCCTGCTCACCCGCGCGGTCTCCGGCTATTCGGAAGGCGGCAGCGCGCGCTATGCCGCGATCTGGCGCAAATGACGCAGCGATCCATGCGAACCAGGCGCGGTCCGATCCTCACCCGGGAGAACTCATCATGAAGTCGTTCCAATCATCCATCGTCGCTTTCGTGTTCCTGATGCCCATCGCATTCGCGGCCTTCGGCGCAGGTCCGCAGGCAAGCGCCGACGCGTTCAAGGCCGGCAGGGGCGGCCAGGGCGCCACCTGCACCAGCACCAACGGCCAGAGCACCTGCACCTGCGGCGCGAAATGCCAGGCCACCGCGATCGCATGCCAGTGCTACGGCATTCCGCCATCCACGAAGAACAGACCGCAGGCGACGGGACCGACCAGCCTGCTCGGCAACACCAACGAAAGCAAAGCCGTCTGCACATCGGGCAACGGCAAGAAAGTCTGCAACTGCGGCGACAAAGGTTGCGACGCCACCCTCATCGGCTGCAGTTGCCTCAGCAACTGACAGACCGGCCACAAGACCCGCAGCGATGCGCGCGCCGTTTCCGCGCGAAGCGCGCATCGCTGCCCACGCACCCCATCCATTCATCGACAGGAGTTCCACCATGTTCATCCACGCCACCCGTCATCGTGAAAACGCTCCGAAAAAACGCACGAGCGCCCTCTTCGCAGCGAACGCATTGGCCGCGGTCGGCCTCGCGATGCTGGCGCTACCGGCCGCCGCCGCCGACTGGGTCGCACGCCACGGGCTCACCTCGGCGCAGTACCAGAGCGCGTTCGAGGATTTCACCGGCAAAGGCTTCCGCCTGAAATCGATCTCCGGCTACGACAGCGGCGGCGCGCGCTATGCCGCGCTGTGGAGCAAGGCGCCCGGCCCCGCCCAGGCCGCGCGTCACGGGCTGAATCCGCAGCAGTACCAGGCCGCGTTCGACGATTATTCGAAGAAAGGCTATCGCCTGAGTTACGTCAACGGCTACACGGTCGGCAACCAGCCGTATTACGCCGCGATCTGGGAAAAATCCGCCGGCCCCGCGCGCGCCGCGCGCCATGGCCTCACCGCCGACCAGTACCAGGCTGCGGTCAATGACATGAGCGCACAGGGATTCATGCCTTCGCACCTCAGCGTGCTCAGCATCAACGGATCGCCGCGCTTCGCGGCGATCTTCGACAAGAACGCGCCCGCCACCGCCGCGCGCCACGGACTCTCGGCGTCCGAATACCAGACCGCATTCGACGATTACGCCAAGAAAGGCTATCGCCTGAAAGTCGTCAGCGGCTACAAACAGGGCAACGCTGATCGCTACGCGGCGATCTGGGTCAAGACCGGCGGCCCGCAGTGGTCGGTGCGTCATGGAATTCCCGCCGGCAACTACCAGCACGTGTTCGACAACTACACCTACGCCAGCTGGGAACCGCAGTACATCGAAGCCTTCAACTCCGCCAGCGGCGTGCGCTTCAACGGCATCTGGGAGAACACCGCATTCAAGGCCAGCGACCTGGCGTTGATCGACAGCAAGGTCCGCGCCTACATGAAGGCCAACGACGTGCCGGGCATGTCGATCGCGATCAGCCTCAACGAACGCCTGGTCTATGCCTCAGGCTACGGCGATGCCGACGTCGAGAAAGGCGAAGCGGTCGGCACCTCGCACCGCTTCCGCATCGCCAGCGTGTCCAAGCCGATCACCCGCGTGGCGGTGGCGCGGGTGGTCGCCGACACCAGCCTGGAGATGAATTCGAAGGTGTTCGGCAACAACAGCGTGCTCGGCGGCCAGTATCCGACGCCGGCCAACAACCCGAACATCGTGAACATCACCGTCGAACACCTCATCGGCCATCGCGCCGGCCTGGTCAACGTCAACAAGGACGGCAACAAGAGCGACCCGATGTTCGCGTACACCGGCACCGATCACAAAGGCCTGATCGAGTGGACGCTGAAGAACTATCCGCTGGGTTACACCCCGGGCGCTGCGAGCTACGACCCGGACAACGATCCGAAGACCAATGAGATGTACTCCAACTTCGGTTATTCGCTGCTGGGCCGGGTCATCGAAGCGCGCACCGGCAAGGGGTATGAGGCCTACGTGCGCGACACCATCCTCAAGCCGGCCGGCGCGCCGGGCATGGTCATCGGCGGCGACAAGGAAGCGGATCGCAAGAGCAACGAAGTGAAGTACTACGGCGGCGGCGCGTACTCCAGCGTCAAACCGCAGCGCTTCGACGCGCACGGCGGCTGGATCGCCACGCCCATCGACCTGCTGCGCTTCCTGCGCCACGAAAGCGTGCTGGGCAATTCCTACGCGCATTACGGCGAGATGAGCGGCACCACGTCGGTCCTGCGGCGCCGCAGCGACGGTTTCAGCATGGCCGCCACGTCCAACAAGTCGAACGGCAGCACCTCAGAGATGAACGCGATGCTGACCGAGATCGTGGAAGGCGTATCGAAGTGGCCGGATGGCGACATGTTCTGAGCCGGAACCATGCGCGGCTCGGCACCGATGCCGGCCGCGCAGCGCCCGCGAAGGGCGAACCATCAGGAAGGAAAACACGGGCCGCGATTGCGGCCCGTGTCGTTTTCGGCCCGGCCGAAACGAAGAAAACGAAAAAAATCGAAATCGGGTGGCGGGTTTCGGCCCTGCACTGCGACTCATGTAGCAACGGACCGATCGACGCAGCCGCGCACCGGCGCAAACCGTCACCGAAACCCAGCCGAATCCACGACCCCAACCCGTTTCGACCATCAGGAGAACACCGTGTTCAACAGCCACATGCCCCACCGTGACATGCCACACCGCACCACTTCCGCATCCACGGGCCGCCTCCGCTGCGCCGGCATCGCCGCCGGACTGCTGCTCTGCGGCATCAGCGCCACCGCATCCGCGGTCGACCCGTCGGACGGCGTGTACCGGATCCCGTACGCCAACGACACCGACGTGAAGATCGGCCGCGATCACGTCCAGCACGATGTCGACAGCAACGCGGCCATCGACATGAGCGGCATCAACGGGAGCAGCTACACCATCGTCGCCGCCGCCGACGGCATCATCCGTTTCATCGAAGAAGACTTCGACCTGGCGATCGACTGCGACGGCGTGGCCGCCAGCGCGAAGAAGAACAACTTCCTCTGGATCGAACACGCCAATGGCGAATGGAGCAAGTACAGCCATATGCGCAAGGGATCCAGCACCGCGGCCGGCCGCAGCGTGGGCCAGTCCGTCGTCGCCGGCACCGCGCTGGGGATCGAGGACGATGTCGGCTGCGCCAGCGGCAATCATCTGCATTTCGAAGTCGCCGTGCCCCGCGTGACCGATCCCTTCACCCTCGTCGGCGGCTTCCTCAACGACAACAGCGGCAGCAAGCGCAATCGCATCCCGCGGATCTGCGGCATTCCCACCGCTTATTTCGTCGACAACGCGACCTACGAGGCGCGTGCCGTGCCCGGAGCGCTGGCACCCGGCGGCAAGGAAGTGTCCAGACGCAACATCGCGGCGCAGGATTACCAGTGCCAGGTCGACCAGGCCATCCTCGGCGGCTATCAGCTCGAATTCGTCGACGGCTTCAACAGCGGCACCAACACCTATTTCAACGCCGTCTTCCGCCCGCAGGGTGATTTCCTGTGGGGCGCGAACCACGGCCAGACCGTGGCCGGATACACCGCGAAGCATGCCGACATGACCGGCCGCGGCTTCCGCCTCAGCCATCTGGAGAGCTATCACACCGCCAACGGCATGCGTTACGCGACCGTCTACACCCAGGCGCCCGGGCCGCTGACCAGCGCCTATGTCGACTACGACCTCGAACAGCACCAGAACCGCCGCGACTACCTGATCGGCCTGGGCTACCTGCCGCGCAATGTGTCGGTGCTGTCGTCCGGCGGGCAGCTGCGCTACAGCGCGATGTACCAGAAGGCCGATTTCGGCGCATGGCAGATGAAATCGACGATGACCTCGGCCGAGTACCAGACCACCACCGACGCCAACAAGGCCGCGGGCCGCTATCCGATCTACGTCAACGCTTACATCCACAACGGCCAGCCGCTGTTCGCGGCGGTGTGGAGTTCGAAGGTGCTGGGTCTGTTCAAGGCGCGTCACGACCTGACCAGCACGCAGTACGGCACCGAGTGGGCCAGCGCGATGGACGCCGACATGCTCACCCGCAGCGTCACCGGTTATGTGGACGACGGCGTGTGGCGTTACGCGGGGATCTGGCGCAAGTAAGCCGATCGCAACATGCTTGATACGACACGGGCCGCGATTGCGGCCCGTGTTGCGTTGCAGGAAGGCTTCGGCGGATCAGGCGATTTTGTCGAGCCCGCCCATGTAGCCGCGCAGCACGTCCGGCACCGTGATCGAGCCGTCCGCGTTCTGGTAGTTCTCCATCACCGCGATCAGCGCGCGGCCGACCGCGACGCCGGAGCCGTTGAGCGTATGCACCAGCTCCGGCTTGCCGGTCGCGGGATTGCGCCAGCGCGCCTGCATGCGTCGCGCCTGGAAATCGCCGCAGTTCGAGCAGGAGGAAATTTCGCGATAGGTGTTCTGCGCGGGCAACCAGACTTCGAGGTCGTAGGTCTTCTGCGCCGAGAACCCCATGTCGCCGGTGCACAGCAGCATCTTGCGATATGGCAGGCCGAGTTTTTCGAGCACCGTCTCGGCGCAGCGGGTCATGCGCTCGTGCTCGGCGTCGCTCTCGTCGGGCCTGGCGATCGTCACCAGTTCGACCTTCTCGAACTGATGCTGGCGGATAAAACCGCGGGTGTCGCGCCCGGCGCTGCCGGCCTCGGCGCGGAAGCACATCGAGTGCGCGGTCATGCGCAAAGGCAGACGCTCGGCGTCGAGAATTTCGTCGCGGACGATGTTGGTGAGGGGAACTTCGCTGGTGGGGATGAGGTATTTGTCTTTAAGCTTGTTGTGGTTTTTTTCAAATATCTTACGCAACTCTTGAAATGGAGCATCCAATTCACCAAGAGGGCGCGCCACATCAACCGCTTGGATCAACTGCTTTAAATCTGTTTGTGTTGGGATTGTGTATTTGATCAATTCCCCAACGTTTTCTGGGATTTTTTCGCCTTTGTAAGCTTCATAATGTTGATAGGTTGAAAACAAGTCGTCTTCAAATTTAGGCAACTGCCCCGTTCCCTCCAAAGATTTAGCATTCACTAAAAGCGGTACATTGGTTTCTTCATACCCATGCGTATCGGTATGCAGATCCAGCATGAACTGCGCCAGCGCACGATGCAGCCGCGCCAGCTGGCCGCGCAGCACGGTGAAGCGCGCACCGCTGAGCTTGGCGGCGGTTTCACTGTCCAGCCAGCCATTCCGCGCACCGAGTTCGACGTGATCCTTCACTTCAAAATCGAATTTCTTAGGCGTACCCCATTTTTTCTTTTCATCGTTCTGGGTTTCGTCCAGACCCTTCGGCACCGACTCGTGCGGCAGATTCGGAATGCCTGCGGCGATGGTTTCGATCTTCGCCAGACGATCGGCCAGATCGATCTCGCACTGCTTCAGCTCTTCGCCGAATGCCGCGACCTCGGCCATCACCGCCGACACATCCTCGCCCTTGGCCTTGAGCATGCCGATCTGCTTGGACTTCGTGTTACGCAGGTTCTGAAGCTCCTGCGTGCGCACCTGCAGCTGCTTGCGCTCGGATTCCCACTGTTGCAGCACGGCGACATCGAGGTCGTAACCGCGGGTCTCCTTGAGGCGGGCGGCCAGGACGTCGGGTTGATTGCGCAGCAGGACGGGATCGAGCATGGGGGCATCGCGAAGCGTGACGGGACGCGGATTATCGCCCGAAACCCGGTCTGAACGCCGCCCGGACGCGTGGGCCGCTCCGTGGAACCCGTGCCACAATCGGCCCCACCTCCGCGCCCACGACCTCCCGCATGTCGACTGTCCAGCCCACGACGCCGCAAGGCATGCCTCCGCAGAAATCGCCGCCCGGCCCCTCGTGGCGATCGTATGTCCGCCTGTCGCGCCGCGCATGGCTGATGGCGGCCGCCGGATTCGGCGTCGGCTTTCTGGTGTTCCTGCTGCTGTGGCTGGACATGCGCGACAACGGCAACTTCTACCGCGCCGAGGACAAGGCCACGCGCGTCGACGGCCAGATATTCGAGCCCCTGCCCGCACCCATGGGCAGCGGCGACCGCAGCGCCAGCGGGCTGTCGGAAGCCGCCCAGGACGCGCTCCGCAACCCGCGACCCGCGCCGCCGCCGGTTGCTGCACCCTCTCCGGTGGGCACTCCCGTACAGGGCCCCGTCGCGGATGGTTCGCCGCAGACCGGCTCGGGCTCGCCAACCGCCCCGCTTGCCCCGGGCAGCGTGCCGGTCGCGATCTCCAGACCCGCCCCGCGCTACCCGTCCGACGCGCTGCGCAACGGCGAATCCGGCACGGTGCTGGTGCGGATCGAAGTCGGCGCCGACGGCGAACCCACCGCCGTCAGCGTGGTCGCCCGCAGCGGCTCGCGGTCGCTGGATCGCGCCGCCGTGCAGGCCGCGAAACGCTGGCGCTTCCGCCCGGCGCAACAGAACGGCCGCGCCGTGGCCAGCGCCGTGGAAGTCCCGATCGAATTCGCGCTGGATGGGCGCTAAACAGCACCTGTAGAGCGGCCTTCAGGCCGCTTGAAATCATGGCGAACGCTCCAGCGGCCTGAAGGCCGCTCTACGAGGGCATCGCGACATTTCTAGACCTTCGTCAAATCCCACGCGCACCACCAATGCGCGTAATCATGGACCTCCGCAACGCTGCAAAGGACCGCGACAAACCCTTGTAGAGCGGCCTTCAGGCCGCTGAACATCATGGCGAACGCTCCAGCGGCCTGAAGGCCGCTCTACGAGGGTATCGCGACATTTCTAGACCTTCGTCAAATCCCACGCGCACCACCAATGCGCGTAGTCGTCGAGTTCCGCAACCAAGCCTGCGCGGACCGGATTCAGAACGATGTATTCGGCGAGCTGTCGCACAGCGTCCTCATGACGCAAGGCGTGGTCGTAGTACCCAGCCTGCCAGACAGTCTCGGTGCGACCCCGCTGCCGATTGATCGTGTGAGCGCTCCTGCCTTTCAGCAATTGCAGGCATCGAGCCAGCGATCCGCTGCGCAGTGAAAACAGCCAGTGCAGGTGATCCGGCATCAGCACCCAGGCGAAATTTTCGACGACGCCATCCTGTTGCAGACGCCGCAATTCGTCGATCACGATCTCCGCTGCCAATGCATCGAGAAAAAGCAGCTGCCGATGATGGCAGATGGTCGTCACCGAGTAGGTAAGGCCACGTTCCGAAGTTCTGCCGATCGCGAGGTGTGGGCTGGACATGCCGCATGTTTGCCCGGCCGCGATCTGTGCGGCATCGGGAAAATGCTGATCTCGATGTCGGGAAAATCCGATTCGTGTTTGCGTCCCCTTGTAGAGCGGCCTTCAGGCCGCTGAATTGCCTGCGTGCCGAT